>JBJMUB010000088.1:0-26949 GCA_045811385.1 Sphingomicrobium sp.
CGGTCATCATGAGATCGGCGAGCTCATCGATGATCACGACGATCTGCGGCAGGACCTCATAGTCGAGAGTCTCGGTCTCGTAGACCGGCTGGCCGCTATCGGCGTCGTAGCCGGTCTGGACCCGCCGCCCGAGCTTGGAGCCCTTGGCTTTGGCCTCGCGAACCTTGGCGTTGAAGCTCGGCAGGGCGCGCACTCCGAGGTTCGCCATCATCCGGTAGCGCTCCTCCATCTGCTCGACGGTCCATTTGAGCGCGCGGATCGCCTTGCCCGCCTCGGTGACGACCGGCGCAAGCAGATGCGGGATGTCGTCGTACATGCTGAGTTCGAGCATCTTGGGGTCGATCAGGATCAGTTTGCACTGGTCCGGACCGTACCGGTAGAGCAGCGACAGGATCATGCAGTTGAGGCCGACCGACTTGCCCGAGCCGGTCGTTCCGGCGACCAGCAAATGGGGCATCGGCGCGAGGTCGGCGATCACGGGATCGCCTGCGATGTTCTTCCCCAGGATGAGCGGCAGGGCCATGTTCTGGTCCTCGAACGCCTGGCTTCCGATCAGCTCGGACAGGCTCACCGCTTCGCGCTTGGGGTTCGGAAGCTCGATGCCGATCACGCTTCGCCCCGGGATCGTCGCGACCCGAGCTGAAAGCGCCGACATGTTGCGCGCGATGTCGTCGGCGAGCTGGATCACGCGGCTCGCTTTGATCCCGCTCGCGGGCTCGAGCTCGTACATCGTGACCACCGGCCCGGGGCGCACCTCGACGATGTCGCCGCGGACGTGGAAATCCTCGAGCACGCTTTCGAGCAGGCGGGCGTTGCGCTCGAGTCCGGCGCGGTCGATCTGCTGCTTGCTCTTGGCCGGGGCCGCCGCAAGCAGGTCGAGCGTCGGCAAGTGATAGCTGTCGCCGAGCGCGAGGCTGGTCTGGGCCGGAGCCTTCCGAGTCACTCCTCGGGTCGCCGGAGCGACCGCTTTCGCCGGTTCGGCCACCGCCACCGAAGGACGAGACCGCGGCGGGGCTGCGGCGTTCGGGCGGTCGTCGCTGATCTGGGTCGCGCGCGGAGCGGCGCGGCGTTCGCGCGGCTCGCGCCGGAACAGCCGGCTGCCCCAGCTCTTCTCCTCGCCGGTCAGGCCCCAGGCGAGATAGCCGAGGAACAGTCCGCCAAGCGCGAACAGCAGCAGCACCGCGATCCGCACCGGCCCGGCAACCGACGGATTGGGGATCAGGTCGATGGCCGAGTCGACGCCATAGGCGGCGCCGAGGCCGACCGCTCCGCCCCATCCCGCCGGCAAACCGGACACCGCCGACCCGCTGGTCAGGCCGAGCGCGATTCCGATCAGGATCGCGCCGATCGCGGCAAGCAGCAGCCCACGTCCGACCCGGCCGGCCGGCTCGAGCCGAACCATGCGCAGGCCGGCCAGCGCGATGACCGGAAGCAGCAGGACGCAGCCGAGGCCGAACAGCAACAGCAAGGTGTCGCTGGCATAAGCGCCCGGACTTCCCAGCCAGTTGCGCGGCGGACCGCCTGCGGCCGTGCTCAGCGACGGATCGTTCGCGCTGTGCGTGGCGAGAGCGACGGCGCCGGCAACGCTCACGGCAATGAGCAGCGCGCCCCAGGTGCGGACGGCGAAGCGCTTGAGCGACGCGCGCAGCGCATCGCGCCAGTCCGGCGCCAGGTCGCGCTTGGGAGCCCGCGCTGCAACGGTTGCCATGTTCCTCCCCCAGCAAAAGCTGCCGTTAGAATCTCCCACGCGGAGTCCGCGGTCAAGCGAAGTCGTGGCGTCGTTGCGACGAAGCGGGTAGGGGCGCGGCCCATGGACCGCGCGGACGCGATCATCTTCGGCGGCGGATTGGTCGGCCTCGCCTTGGCGGCGGCGCTCGACAGCAGCGGCATTTCGACGGTGGTCGTCGACCCCGCCGACCCCGACCTCAGGACCGACGCGGCGTTCGACGGCCGCACCAGCGCGGTGTCGTCGAGCTCGATGCGTATGCTGCAGACGATCGGCGTCGCCGACCGGCTGCCGCAGCCCGGCTGCCCGATTCGAACGATCGCGGTCGCCGACGGGCTTCGGCCGGGCGGAATCCATTTCGAGCCCGACGACGACGAAGCGCTCGGCTGGATGCACGAGAACCGCCACCTCCGCGCCGCGCTTCGGGCCCGCGCCGAGGCCGGCCGGCACACCTGGCTGCTGTGGAAGTCGCGGGTGGGCAATGTCGAACGCGGCGAGCACGAAGTGGTCGTCGCGCTGCAGGATGGCCGAAAGCTGTGCGCGCCGCTGCTGATTGCCGCCGACGGCCGCAACTCGCGCACTCGCGAGGAGGCGGGGCTCAAGGTTGCGCGCTGGAAATACGACCATCAGGCCATCGTCTCGGTGCTTCGCCACGAGCTGCCCCACGCGCATGTCGCCTATGAAATTTTCTATCCGACGGGGCCGTTCGCACTGCTGCCGATGACCGACGATTCCGACGGGCACCGCTCGGCGATCGTCTGGTCGGTGCCGAACGCGGATGCAGCCGGCTGGCTGGCGCTGAGCGATGTGGATTTCGGCGCGGAGGCCGAGGCGGCGATGGGCGGCTTCCTGGGCAAGGTTGCGCTGCTCGCGCCGCGTTCGACCTTCCCGCTCGGCTTCCACCACGCCGCGCAGATCACCGCGAACCGCCTCGCGCTGGTCGGCGATTCGGCGCACGCGATCCATCCGATCGCCGGGCAAGGGCTCAACCTCGGCTTCCGCGACTCGGCGGCGCTCGCCGAAGTGCTGGTCGAAGGGGCTCGGCTCGGGCTCGACCTCGGCGACCGGCAATTGCTCGATCGCTACCAGCGCTGGCGCTCACTCGACGCATTGTCGGTCGCCTTCGCCACCGACAGCCTCACCCGCATTTACGGCGTGCCGGGCCGAACCGCCTCCGCGATCCGCCGCTTCGGGATGGGCCTGATCGAGCGCATCGGACCGGTCAAGAATCGCCTCATGAACGAAGCCCGCGGCACCAGCGGCGAGCTTCCGTTGCTGCTGAGAGGCCTGCCGATCTAGCTACTGGATCGTCGGCTCGATCTCGACTCCGCCGGTGACCGCCGCGCGGTGGAATTGCATCAGCTGCACGAGCAGGTCGGCCCGGCCGGCGAGCGTCGGCTGCTCGAGCAGCGCCTGCTTCGCTCCGGTGTCGAACGGCGCCACCTGGGCGATGGCGTTGACCAGCATCTCGTCGTCGAGCCGAGCGACCGCGTCCCAGTCGACCGCGAGGCCGAGCGCATCCCCGAGCCGCCGCGCCTCGCGCTCGACTTCGGCGCGCTCGGCGAGCGACAGCGGGTCGGGCTCGCCGTCGTCGAACAGCGCGATGTCGACATTGGCGCAGCGGTACGAGCTTTCGCCATCGACCTCGCGGATCATCCGGAACCGGTTCGAGCCGAGCAGCACGATGTTGAACCGGCCGTCGTCGAGCTCCTCGATGCCGACGATCTCGCCGAGGCACCCGACCTCGTACAACGGCGCGCGATTGTCGTCGTCGAGCCGCAGCGGCTGGATCATCCCGATCCGCCCCGGCCCGTCGATCGCGTCGCGCACCATGTCGCGATAGCGCGGCTCGAAAATGTGCAGCGGAAGCTGCGATCGCGGGAACAGGATCGACCCCGGAAGCGGGAAGATGGGGATGGTCAGCGTTCGGCTCACGTGAACAGCAGCGCCGAAAGCCGGCGGCGCTGGGCGCTCGACCAGGGGTCTTCGAGGCCCTGCGCCTCGAGCAGCTGGAGGAACCGCTTGCGCGCCGCGCCGTCGTTCCAGTCGCGGTCGCGCCGGATGATCTCGAGCAAAGCGTCGGCAGCGGCGTCGCGGTCGCCGGCCGCCATCTTCGCTCCGGCGAGCTCGAGCCGCGCTTCATGGTCGTCGGGGTTCGCCGCCAGCCGGGCCTCCGCCGCCGAGGTGTCGACCTGCGGCGCCGAGGCCACTTCCAGCGCGGCCCGCGCGCGGCTCACTTCGGGTTTCGAGGCCGTTTCCGCGGCGAGCGAATCGAGGATCTGCTTGGCCTCGTCGAGCTCGCCGGCCGCGACCAGCGCGCGGACCAGCCCGCCGATCGCCTCGGGATTGTCCGGAGCCATGTCGCGGATCTGGCGGAAGACGTTCGCCGACCGCGGCGCGTCGCCGTCGCCCAGGATCTGTTCGCCCATCGCCAGCAGCGGCTCGATCTCGGCTTCGGCCGCCGCTCCTTCGCCTTCGATCTTGAGCTGCGCGAGAAGCTGATCGAGCGCCTTCTTGAGCTGCCCTTCGCTGCGGTAGTTGGTGAGGTCCGCGACCGGCTGACCGCGGTGGATCGCATAGACCGTGGGGATCGACTGGATCCGGAACTGGGTGGCAATGAGCTTGTCGTGGTCGACGTCGATCTTGGCGAGGACGACGCCCTTGCCGGCATAATCGGCGGCGACCTTCTCGAGCACGGGTGAGAGCTGCTTGCACGGGCCGCACCATTCGGCCCAGAAATCGAGGATCACCAGCGCCGTCATCGACGGCTGGATGACGTCCTGCTCGAAACGCTGGATGGCTTCGCGTTCGGCTTCGGTGAGGCCCAGAGTCGCCACGGCGGACGCATCCCTTTCGCTGGTCGGAACCGCGACCATATGGGCGGGTCGAAGCGCCGCCACAAGCGTCGCGGCGAAGGCTTGCGGGAGCGGCTTGGCCCATGCTAGGCGCGCGCCTCACCTCCGCCGGCAAGCGAGATTCGCGGCCGGCGTCAGCTCAAGAGCGGGCGTAGCTCAGGGGTAGAGCACAACCTTGCCAAGGTTGGGGTCGAGGGTTCGAATCCCTTCGCCCGCTCCAGCTTTCCAACAGCGACTGACTATTCCGCCGGCGCGCCGCCGCGGATCGTGGCTTTCAGCTGCTTCAGATAGACCCGGCCGACGGGGAGCTTCTTGCCCGTCCGGAGCAGCACTTCGGAACCGCCGAAGCGCGGCGTTCGGAGCTCGGTGATGGCGTTCTTGCGGACCAGCCAGCGGCGGTGGACGCGGACGAAATAGCCGGGCTCGACGCGGTTCTCGAACTGGCGGATCGAGCCGCGCATCAGGTGGGATCCGCCGTGGGTGTGGATCGCGACATAATCGTCCTCGCTGCTGACGCAGTCGATCGCGTCGAGCGAGACCCGGACCAGTCCGGCCGAACCGCGCAGCCAGAATTCGGTCTCGAACGGCTTGGCGCGCTGGCCGCCGGCGATCGAGCGGAGGTTGCGGACGATCTCGCGCATTTCGCTCAGGCGCTGCTCGGCGTCCTGGGCGCTCAGCTCCTGCCGCGCCTTGCGCAGCGCCCGCGCCAGCCGCTCGCGCTCGACCGGTTTCAGGAGATAGTCGACGGCCGAGCTGTCGAACGCCCGGACGGCATAATGATCGAACGCGGTGACGAAGATGATCAGCGGCGGGTTGCGCCGCTGGGCGAGCGCTTCGACCACGTCGAAGCCGTCGCCGTCACGCATCTTGATGTCGAGCAGGATGACGTCGGGGGTCAGCGCGGCGATCTCCGACAGCGCCTCGGCGCAGGCGCCCGCTTCACCGACATGCTCGACGTAGGGGATCGCCTGGAGCAGCAGCTTCAGCCGCTTAAGAGCGAGCACCTCGTCGTCGACGGTGAGGACTCGAAGAACGCTCATGCCAGCTCCAGCGGGAACTCGACCCGGACCTCGAAGCAGCCGTCGGGCCGGCGGCCGGCCGACAGCGCGGTTGCGCCTTCGCCGTAGATCAGGCCGAGCCGCTGACGGACGTTGGCGAGGCCGATTCCGCCGCCGGACGCTTTCGGCCCCGCGCCCTTGCCGCTGTCGACCACCTCGAGCACGAGCCGGTCGGCCGAGGCCGAGGCGCTGACCGCGATGCTCGCCGGGGGCGGCGCTCCGGCCACGCCATATTTGACGGCGTTCTCGACGATCGGCTGGAGGATCAGCGCCGGGACCAGCGCGGCGCAGAGCTGTTCGGGCACGTCGACGGTCACGACCAGGTCCTGGTAGCGCAGCTGCTCGATCTCGAGGTAGGTTCGCTGGAGATCGATCTCCGCCTCGAGCGCGATCTTGTCGGCTGGATCGGCGGCCAGCCCGAGCCTGAGGAAGCGGGCGAGCTTGCCGACCATCTCGTCGGCGCTGGTCACGCTCCCCTCGAGCATCAGCGCCGAGACGCTGTTGAGGCTGTTGAACAGGAAGTGCGGGTTGATCTGGCTGTGCAGCGCGCGGAGCTGGGCGCTGTGCTCGCGCTCGCGGATCTCGGCCGCGCGCTGCTGCTCCTCGCGGACGTCGAAGCTGTACGACACTGACAGATACATCCCGGCCCAGGCGAGGAAGAACCAGGTCCAGAAGGTGATCGTCCGAACCGCCCCGGCCCAGGTGAAGCCGCTGAGATTGAGGCTCGGGTCGACCGCCGCCTCGATGAAGAACACCGCCCAGGCGAAGGTCTCGGCGGCGAACGGAGTGACGATCGCCAGCGCGATCATCCGCCGCCGGGTGGTCGACAGGCGCGGGCTGCGCAGCATCAGGTGGAACAGGAAGGACACGCCGAGGCCGAGCAGCAGCTCGCCGAAGCGGACCAGCACGATCTGCTTCAGGTGGACGTTGCCGGCGAGCGCGGTGGCCAGCGTCAGCAGGACGTAGTTCGAGACCCAGAAGATCAGGGTCAGCCACACCACGGCCCGGATGCGCTGGTCGCGCAGCTCGACGAGGTCCGAGCTCGGCTCGAACGCCTCGACGTGCGGGGGGTCGAGCGGAAGTGTGGCCATGCGGACACAATTGCCCGTCGCGGCGACGCTTGTCGACTGCCGCTCGGCCGCTGCCGGGCGACGCTCACCCGCTGAACGTGCCGCTCGCCGACATCAAAGCAAGGCTCGGCGGCAACCGTCTTCATCGATGGCCGCCGACTGCTCGAAAGTGGTCCGGATAGAAGGGGCCGCCAATTGCAGACCAGTCGCGCCGTTCGCCGCGCCGAGCGCTGCCGTCGTCAGCCCCGCCACACCGACGACTGAAAGGCTGACCCTGATGACCGACCTCCGCTCGCGCCTGCTTGCAACGACCCTGCTCGGCACCGCCGTCGTGGCCTCGCCGGCGCTGGCCCAGGATGCCCCGCCGCCGCCCGCTAATCCGGCCGACACGGCGAACGGGTCCCAGCCCGAAACCACGACTCCGGTCGAGGGACAGACGACTCCGCCGTCGACCAATGCGCAGGGCGCCCCGGTCGCGGGCGCCGGCGACATCGTCATCACCGGCTCGCGAATCCCGCAGCCCAACCTCACTTCGGCGAGCCCGGTGACGGTGCTGTCGAGCCAGGATATCAAGCTCCAGGGCACGACCCGGACCGAGGATTTGATCAACTCGCTGCCGCAGTCGTTCGCGTCGCAGGGCTCGAACGTCTCCAACGGCGCGACCGGGACCGCCACGGTCAACCTGCGCGGCCTTGGGCCGACGAGGACGATGGTGCTGGTCAACGGCCGCCGCCTGATGCCCGGCGATCCCGCCTTCCCGGTCGCCGACATCAATTTCATCCCGGCAGCGATGATCAAGCGGGTCGACGTGCTGACCGGCGGCGCCTCGTCGGTCTACGGCGCCGACGCGGTCGCTGGAGTCGTCAACTTCATCATGGACACCAACTTCCGCGGCCTTCGGGTGGACGCCCAGGCGAGCACCTACATGCACGACAACCGCGCCGGAGCGAAGATCCTCGGCCCCAACGCCGACCTCGGCTACCGGCCGCCGCACGGGCTCAGCACCAACGGCGGAGCGCAGGATATCGCCGCGGCGTTCGGCGCCGGGTTCGACGATAACCGCGGCAGCATCATGGCTTACGCCACCTACCGCAAGCAGGACGCGGTGCTCGAGGCCAGCCGCGATTATGCCTTCTGCGCGCTCGGCGCCAATTCGGCCGAGGACGCAGCCGAGGCCGGACCGTTCTATTGCGGCGGATCCGGCACCTCCGCTCAAGGACGAATCCGGGTGTTCGACCCGGTCGACGGAACCAAGCTCTTCGACGGGCACGTCGAAGGCAACCAGTTGCTCCCCGGAGTGCCGCTGTTCAACTTCGCGCCGTACAATTTCTTCCAGCGCCCGGACGAACGCTACACGTTCGGAGCGTTCGCCGACTATGAGATCAGCCCCGGCGCCAAACCGTATCTCGAAGCGATGTTCATGAACGACCGCTCGGACGCGGTGATCGCTCCGTCGGGCAATTTCGGCAACACGACCTACGTCAATTGCGACAATCCGCTGCTGTCGGCACAGCAACTGGCCTTGATCTGCCAGCCCGGCCACACCTTCACCAACCCGGCCTTGGTCAATCCGGCGACCGGCCTGCCGTCGGAACTGGCGTCGGTGCTGATCAATCGCCGCAACGTTGAAGGCGGCGGGCGCGACGCCGATCTCGAGCATACCGCGTGGCGCGTGGTCGCCGGAATCCGCGGCGAACTGCTCAAGGGCGTGTCCTACGATGCCTATTACCAGTTCGGCACGACCCGCTTCGCCCAAACCTTCCTCAACGACTTCTCGGTGACGCGCCTGCAGCGCGCAACGGACGTCGTCACCGATCCGGACTCGGGGCTGCCGGTGTGCCGGTCGGTGCTGACCGGGCAGGATCCGCTGTGCGTTCCCTATAATGTGTTCCAGACCGGCGCGGTGACCCAGGCGGCGCTCGATTATCTGCAGACGCCGGGCTTTCAGCGCGGCGACGCCAAGGAAACCATCGCCGATGCCAACCTGACGATCGACGGCGGCGAATATGGCATCCAGACGCCGTGGTCGGACCGCGGCTTCGGCCTCAATGTCGGCGGCGAGTATCGCAAGGAATCGCTCGACTTCCAGGTCGACCAGGAATTCGCCAGCGGCGACCTCGCCGGCCAGGGCGGCCCGACGCTCCCGGTCAGCGGCGGCTTCGACGTTCGCGAGGCGTTCGCCGAGCTGCAGCTGCCGATCGTCAATCACTCCTTCATCGAGGAACTGACCGTCGGCGCCGGCTACCGCTACTCGGATTATAAGGTGAACGACCACCATTTCAGCACCGACACCTACAAGTTGTCGCTCGAGCTTGCGCCGGTCCGCGATATCCGGGCGCGCGCGAGCTACAACCGCGCGGTCCGGGCGCCCAACATCGTCGAGCTGTTCGGCCCGGCCAGCCTCGGACTCGCGGGCGGCACCGACTTCTGCGCCGGCGCGACGCCGATCTTCACGCCCGCGCAATGCGCGCTCACCGGGGTCAGCGCGGCGCAATACGGCAATGTCGATACCAATCCCGCCAACCAGTATAACGCCCGCTTCTCGGGCAACGTGAACCTGCTTCCGGAAAAGGCCGATACCTATACGGTCGGCCTCGTGGTCCAGCCGCGCTGGGTGCCGGGCCTCGCCTTCACCGTCGATTATTTCGACATCAAGGTGAAGAACCTGATCAGCGGGCTTCCGTTCAACGGCGTGCTCGCGAGCTGCGCACTGTCCGGCGATCCGGCCTTCTGCGACCTCATTCAGCGCGACATCACCGGATCGCTGACCAATCTGCCGACCGGCTTCATCGCCCTGCAAACCAGGAACGTCGGCGGGCTCAGGACCAAGGGCATCGATCTCAACGCGTCCTACTCGCGGCGGATCGGCGGGATGGGCACGCTGAACGTCAGCTTCGTCGGGACCTGGCTCAAGAAGCTCGAGTTCGACACGGGGATCAGCCCCGGAGTGCTGGGCATGGACGGAGTCTATGACTGCGTCGGCTTCTTCGGCGCGACCTGCACCAGCGGCGCTCCGTTCACCTCGCCGAACATGAAGTGGCGGCACAAGCTGCGCGCCGGCTTCACCCTGCCGATGGGGCTTGGGATTTCCGGCCAGTGGCGCCATTTCTCAAGCGTTCGGAACGATTCGCTGAGCGAGGACGCCGACCTCAATTTCGCGCAGGGCCCGCACTCAGCGCCGGGCAACGCCAAGCTCAACGCGCAGAATTACTTCGACCTGTCGCTGACCGCGCGTCTCGCCGACCGGTACAATTTCCGGATGGGTGCGAACAACATCTTCGACAAGAGCCCGCCGGTCGCGGCGGGCGACGTGGTCGGTCCGCCGTCCGGCAACGGCAATACCTTCCCCCAGATGTACGACGCGCTCGGCCGCTTCGTCTTCGCCGGGGTCACCGTGGATTTCTGAGCAAGGAGGAAGAGCAAGCAAGCTCCCGTCAGGCGGGCAACGCAACCATCGAACCGCAGGTGAGATGTGTCCGTTTTGACCTTGAGCGCAGATCCGGCTGGTCGCCTGGCAGGGCCCCTGACCAGCCCTGAGCTCGAGAGCCGGAGAGGAGGGGGCGTGGATCGTCGTGGAGAATATTCCCCTTCACGCCATGCCCCCTTCGTTCCTCGCCGCGGGCTTCAGCGCTCGCGAAACCACTTGGTCAGCACATATTTGACGCCGCGCCGGACTTTCAGGCCCTGGTGAAGAGTCGCCGGATTGGGCCGGCCGTCGGCCAGCAGATTGTTCCACGCGACGAGCTTTCCGATCTCCGGCGGGATCGTCTTGCTGATCGTCTTGAACCGGGTCGCGCCGCCCTCCTCGGGTTGATTGAGATAGATCATCGCCGTCCAAGTGCGCTGCCCGGCGTCCGCGGTGTGGACGAAGAAATCGTAGCCGCCCGGCTCGAACGTGTCGGTGTGCGGCCTGAACTCCTGGCCCGGAGCATAACGCTGCCCCTGAAGCGGCTCGCCCGATCGCGGCGCGAAGCCGAGCAAGGCGCAGATCCGGTCGTCCACCTCGCCGACGACCGGGTCGCGCCAATCGAGGTCGCACGTCTCGCTGGTGCGGAAGTTCGCGACTCCGATGTCGTCGGCGATCTGCGACGGCCGCCGCTTGGCGTCGATCCGTTCGATCAAAGCGGCGCAGGTTTCACGATCGAGGAACCCGCGGACGATGAACAGGTCGAGCTGCCTGCTGGGGACCCGCTGCACTCCGGCCGCGGCGGCGAGCGAAGCGGCGGGATCGCTCACCTCAGCCGGCGTAGCCCGGCGCCTGCCTGGCCTGGTGCGTCGCAATGACGGCCTTGGTGACGTCGCGCATCAGCCGCTGCGCGTCCCCGCCGGAATTGTTGTTGGGAATGGTCATGATGGCCATGGCGTAGACGGTCCCATCGGGCGCGGTCAGCAGGCCGATGTCGTTGATCCCGCCGATCCGGCCGTGAAGCTCCTGGCCGGTACCGGTCTTGTGGTTCCAGTCCCAACCCGGAGCGAGCGCCGCCCGAACCCGCATTCCCCCGGTCCGAGTCCGGCCCATGATCGACAGCAGGCGCGAGGTCGAGGCGGGCGACAGCAGCTCGCCCCTGCGCAACGCGGCGAGCGCGCCGGCGACCGCGTGCGGCGAGGCGCCGTCATCGGGGTCGGACAAATAATTTTCGAACGCGGCCTTGCGGCGAGTCATGGGCAATGCGTTCCGGGCGACGAGGAACGCGTCGCCGAGCGAATATTTCGGGTCCCAGATCAGGCCGGCGATCTTCGACTGGAGCGCCCGCTCGCCGTTGTAGAAACGGATCGCTCCAAGGCCCTTGCGGGCGATCGTGTCGCGCACCGCCTGCGGGCCGCCGACGGAGCGCATCAGCTTGTCGTTGGCCGTATTGTCGCTCTCGGTGATCGCCTGGAACAGCAGTGATCCGAGCGTCGTCGTATGGCCGCCGCCGAGGATCTTGGCGCGGATCGGCTGATGGAACAGCGTGAGGTCGCCGCGGCCGAGCGTGACCTTGTCGTCGAGGCTGATTTTGCCTCTGTCGACGGCGTCCATGGTGGTGATCGCGACCCACAGTTTCGAACAGCTTTGCTGCGGGAACAGCGAATTCTTGTTCCAGCCGATCTCCCACCCGTCGCGCAGCGAGATGATAGCGATCCCGGCCTTGCCGTCGAACACCCGGGCGAGCGTGGTCACCTGGTCGCGCAACGCATCCGGCGGCCGAACCTCGGCCAGCGGCGCGCGCGACGGAGTGACCCGCGGCATGGGCACAGGAGCCGAGCGCTGCGCTGCTGCCGAGGCCCAGACCTGCGTCATCGCGGTCAGCGCCAAGGCCAATCCCAATCGCTTTCCAACCGACGTCATGACGCCACGCGCTCCGCCAAACTTCTGCTCGATTCCAATCATTTGCCTCACGACAGCTGAACCCCTGCTGTGCGGCCCCGGGCCCCAAGAATCGCATCCTCGAGTCGGCTTGCCAAGATGGTTTCGGGATTTAGCGGCCGCGGTTCTGGCCGCCGAGCAGCGCCGCCGATTCGATCTCGTCGAGCGCGCGGTGGGCGGCAATGTAGCGCCGCGCCTTGGCCGTCCAATCGCCGGCGCGCGACGCGCCGGGCAGGCGCATGGTCTCGGTCAGCGCCTGGTCCGCGTCGCCGGTCGAGAGGCGCTGCAGCGCCCTGGTGTAACGCGCGTCGGCGCTCATCGCGGGGCGGTCGGAGCGATGGACTTCGATCACCGAGCCGATCTCACGTTTGAATCCACTCCACCAGCTATCCTGCGGGCCGCCGCGGCGAAGCTCGGGGCCGAGCGCTTCATATTCGCTGATCAGGTCGTTGAGCCGGACCGGCGCGCGCGAGGCGGTGACGATGGTCGCCACCGCGGCCTGATGCTGCGCGCCGAAGCGGTCGACGAGCAGCGGCTCGAGGTAGCCGAGCGCGACCCCGCGATCGATCGCCCGCCGGGCGGCAAAGGCGACGACCAGAGCATCCGCGCGGCCGGCGAAACCCTCCGCCCGCTCGGTCGCATTCTCGACCCGTTCCAGCCGGTCCTCGAGCGTGGCGATTTTGCCGGCGTCGTCAGGATCGTTCCCCGCGCCGGCTCGCACCGGCTCGGCGCTCAAGACCACCGGCTTCGGCGTCAGCAGCGCCTGCGGCTGAGACGACGGAAGGACGCCGAGGACCCTTGCTGCCGACTGATAATGCGCCAGGGCCCACGTCGCCGCGGCCGCGCCGACGATGATCAGGACGAGCCCGACCAGCAGGCGCGCCGTCCAGTTCATGCCGCTCCGGTTAGTCCCACCGTTCATTACGCGCCCGTCTTGTTGCACAGCCTCGCGGCAAGGGCCAGCAATGCCTCGTCGCTGGGACGGTCGGCCACGGCCACCTGCTTCCAGCCGGCTCCGGCGCCATCGGCAGCCGCCTCGCTGATCGCCGCGATCGCGATAGTGCTCCGATCAGCCGCCAAATCGGCGAGGCGCCCCCCGGCTCGCTGCGAATGAACTAGCACTACACTGCCAGGCAGCGCGCCAAGGTCCGGACTGTCGAGCGGAACGGCGCGATAGATTGGCGCGGCCATGATCGATTGCCTGCCCGTACCCTTCACGCGATCTTCGCCGCACAGGTGCAGCAGCTTCAGTCCGGGGTCGATCGAGCCGAGCAGGGCGTCCACCCCGGAATCGCCGACGGTAACGACGCGCAGGCCGGCCGCAGCGGCGACTGCGGCGGTTGCCTGGCCGACCGCATAGACCGGCAGACCGCGCACCCCCGCGAGCTTTTCGCCAGCCTCGCGGACGGCGTTGGCGCTGGTCAGCAACACTCCGTCGAAGTCGCCGGCCGGGACGTTCCACGCGATCGGCTCGATCGCGAACAGCGGAACCGAGACGGCGTCCAGTCCGAACTGCCGGGCGCGCGCCAGGGTTTCGCTCGCGCCCGGTTCGGGGCGCAGGACGACGACGCGCCTCATTGCGCCGCGAACAGCCTCCGGATCGCTTCCGGCGCCTCGGCCAGCATGTCCCGCGCGAGCTTCGCCGGGCTCTTGCGGTCGCCGCAGTCGAACACTGCGCGCTGTTCGACCATTTCGGCACCGTCTTCGGAAAAGATCTGCGCGCGCATCCGCAGGTCGCCGTCCTCGAGCACGCAGAAAGCGGCGACGGGCGAGGCGCAGGTCGCACCGAGCGCGCGGGTGAACTCGCGCTCGGCCATCACGCAATCGTAGGTGATGGCGTTGCTTACGCTGGTCAGCACGCTCTGCGTCCGGGTATCATTGGTCCGGCACTCCATGCCGATCACCGCCTGGCCCGGCGCGGGCAGCAGAATCTCCGTCGGGATCGCCGTCCCGGCATCGATCTCGAGCCGCTTCAGGCCGGCCGAGGCGAGCAGGGTCGCATCGACCTCGCCGGACTCGACCTTGCGCAGCCGGGTTTCGACATTGCCGCGCAGCGGCACGATCTCGAGGTCCGGCCGCAGCCGAAGCAGCTGCGCCGCGCGCCGCGCCGAGGAGGTGCCGACGGTCGCGCCCGCTTTCAGGGCGTCGATCGTTTCGGCGCCGATCAGCCGGTCGCGGACGTCGCCGCGCGGGCGGACCGCGGCGATGTGGATCGCTTCGGGACGGACGCTTTCGACGTCCTTCATCGAATGGACGCAGAAATCGACCTCGCCCTCGAGCAGCGCCCGATCGAGCTGCTTGGTCCACAGCGCCTTGCCGCCGAGCTCGGCGAGCGGCCGGTCCTGGACCTTGTCGCCGGTGGTGGCGATGGTAACGATTTCGACCCAGCCATCGGGCCAGCGCTGGGATGCTTCGATCGCCGAGGCGACCTTGCGCGCCTGGGCCAGCGCCAGCGGCGAACCGCGAGTTCCTAGCTTCAGGCCGTGCATGGCCCACCCCTAGTGCATCTCAAGCGGATCAGGCAAAGGGCCGGGAGCGAAATGACGTTGAATGCATAAGCTAATCCTCGGCCTCGAATCGTCGTGCGACGACAGCGCGGTGGCGCTGGTCACGTCCGATCGCCGGATCCTGGCGCAGGCGGTGGTCGGCCAGACCAGCGCGCATCAGCCGTTCGGCGGGGTCGTGCCCGAGATCGCCGCGCGCGCCCATGTCGAGATCCTGCCGGACCTGATCCGCAAGGTCCTCGCAGAGGCCAAATTGTCGGTGCATGACGTCGACGCGATCGCCGCGACCGCGGGTCCAGGACTGATCGGCGGGGTGATGGTCGCGCTGCTCGCCGGCAAGGGGCTGGCGCTCGCCGCCGGCAAGCCGCTGATCGCGGTCAACCATCTCGAGGGCCATGCCCTGTCGCCGCGGCTGGTCGATCCGGACCTCGATTTTCCGTACCTTCTGCTGCTGGTCTCGGGGGGTCACTGCCAGCTGCTCGAAGTGCGCGGGGTCGGCGATTACCGACGGCTCGCGACGACCATCGACGATGCTGCCGGCGAAGCGTTCGACAAGGCGGCGAAGCTGCTCGGCCTGCCCTATCCCGGCGGACCGGCAATCGAGGCGCTGGCGCGCTCGGGCGATCCTACGGCGGTGGCGCTGCCGCGGCCGCTGGTCGGCTCGAGCGAGCCGCATTTCTCCTTCGCCGGGCTGAAAAGCGCGGTCCAGCGCGCCGTCGCTTCGGGCGAGCATCGCCGCGAGGATATCGCCGCGAGCTTCCAGCAGGCGGTGGTCGATTGCCTGGTCGACCGGACTGCGCTCGCGCTTGGCAGGACGGACGCGCCGGCGCTGGTCGTCGCCGGCGGAGTCGCCGCCAACCAGCCCATCCGCCGCGCGCTCGCCGATCTGGCGGCGCGCGAAGGGCGCGGCTTCAGCGTGCCGCCGGCGTGGCTGTGCACCGACAATGCGGCGATGATCGCCTGGGCCGGCGCCGAGCGCTTCGCCGCCGGGCTCACCGACCCGCTCGACGCTCCGGCGCGAGCGCGCTGGCCGCTCGACGAGCAGGCCGAGAAGGTCCGCGGCGCGGGGATCAAGGCGTGAAGCTCGGCGTCATCGGCGGCGGCGCGTGGGGCACCGCGCTCGCGCAGGTCGCCTCGGCCGGCGGGCGCGAGACCTTGCTGTGGGCGCTCGAGGACGGCGTCGTCCACAGCGTCAACCGCAGGCACGAGAACAGCCTGTTCCTCGCCGGCGTGCCGCTGAACGACACGATCCGGGCGACGTCGAGCCTGGCCGACCTCGACGATTGCGATGCGTGGCTGGTCGTCACTCCGGCGCAGCATATGCGCGCTGTGCTCGAGCGCGCGCCCAAGGCCGGCAAGGCGCTGGTCCTGTGCTCCAAAGGGATCGAGGAGCGCAGCGGGGCGCTGCTTCATCAGGTCGCAAGCGAGGTCTGCCCCGATTGCGAGGTCGCGGTCCTGTCGGGTCCCACCTTTGCCCATGAGGTCGCCAGGGGTCTGCCGACGGCGGTGACTCTGGCCGCGGGCGATTCCGTGCTCGCCGAGCGGCTGCGCGATCGAATCGCCCAGCCGACGTTTCGGGTCTACGTGTCCGACGACGTTGCTGGCGCCGAAGTCGGCGGTGCCGTCAAGAACGTGCTGGCGATCGCCTGCGGCGTGGTCGAGGGCAAGGGTCTCGGCCAGAACGCCCGGGCGGCGCTGATTGGCCGCGGCTTTGCCGAGATGACCCGCTTCGGGCTTGCCTCCGGCGCCAGGCGCGAGACGCTGGCCGGCCTCAGCGGTCTCGGCGACCTCGTCCTCACCTGCTCGTCGACCAGCTCGCGCAATTTTTCGCTCGGGCTCGGGATCGGCCAGGGGCGAAGCGCCGCCGAGCTGCTCGCCGACCGCACGACGGTTGCGGAAGGCGCGTTCACCGCGCCGGTCCTCGCTCGTCTTGCGCGCGACAAGGGGATCGACATGCCGATCGTGGAGGCGGTCGACGCGCTGATCGCGGGCCGAGCCGATGTCGATCAGGTGCTCGAGGCCCTGCTGTCGCGCCCGCCCCGGGCCGAAGCTCTGTGATTGGGGGCGGTCTTGGACGCTTCATGACGTCAGCATGCGGTTCCAATGCCGACCATTGAAGGACTGGCGCCGAGGCGCGCCGCCCTGCAAATGCTCGATGCGGTGCTGCGCCGGGGTCAGACGCTCGAATCCGCCGCATCGGCAATCCGCAACCTCTCCGCTCCCGATCTCGGACTGGCGCTCGCCATCGCCGGCGAGACGCTCCGCCGAATCCCCGACCTCGACGCTGTGATCGACAGCGCGACTCGCCAGCGCCTGCCCGACGACAGCAAGGCGCGGGCGGTGCTGCGGCTCGCACTGGCGCAGAAGGTCGGACTCGGCACTCCCGACCACGCGCTCGTCGCGACCGCGCTGCCGCTGGTCGATGGCGGCCCGCGGCGGCTGGTCCACGGCGTGCTCGGAACCCTGCTTCGGCGCGGCGTTCCCGCGATGGATGCGCCGCGGCTTCCGGCGGCCGTCGAGGAACGCTGGCGCTCCGCGTGGGGCGATGATGTCGTCGCCGCGGCGCGACGCCAGATCGCCAGGCGCCCCGCCCTCGATCTGACCTTCGCCGACGACGGCGAGGCGCAAGGCTTCGGCGGCACTTCGCTCGCGACTCGGCACGTCCGGCTCGAAAGCTCGTCGGTCGCCGACCTGCCTGGTTTCGAGGGCGGCCGCTGGTGGGTCCAGGACCTCGCCGCCTCACTGCCCGCACGGCTGATACCGGACGGAGCGAAGGCAGTACTGGACCTGTGCGCCGCGCCCGGCGGCAAGACGATGCAGCTCGCCGCCACCGGTCATCGGGTGACGTCCGTTGATGCGTCGCAAGGTCGCCTCGAACGATTGCGCGAGAATCTCGCCCGGACCCATTTGAAGGCCGACCTAGTGAAAGCCGATGCCCTGCAATGGCAGTCGAAGCAGGCGTTTGACGCGATCCTGCTCGACGCGCCCTGCTCGGCAACCGGGACGTTCCGCCGCCATCCAGAAGTGCTCCACCGCGCCACCGCCCGGATCATCGCCGACAATTCGGAGCTGCAGTCGAAGCTGCTGCAGCGGGCGGCCGACTGGATCGCGCTGGACGGAACGCTGATATATTCGGTCTGCTCGCTCGAACCTGAGGAGGGCGAGCGGGTGATTGCCGGGTTCCTCGGCGGCAGTTCCGGCTTCGCGATCGATCCGCTGCGGCCCGGTGAACTGCCCGGCTTCGTGACTCCGACCGCGGAAGGATTCGTGCGCATCCTCCCCGGCCTGCTCGACCAGCAAGGCGGGCTGGACGGCTTCTTCATTGCCCGCCTTGTCCGCCGCGGCTAATCCCGTCTAATCGGCGGCATGGCCGGTCCGCTTATCGCTCCCTCGATCCTGTCCGCGGACTTCGCGAAGCTCGGCGAGGAGGTCCGCGCGATCGACCAGGCCGGGGCCGACTGGATCCATGTCGACGTCATGGACGGGCATTTCGTTCCCAACCTGACGATCGGGCCGGCGGTGGTGAAGGCGCTTCGCCCGCATACCGCCAAGCCGTTCGACGTCCATCTGATGATCTCGCCGATCGACCATTTCCTCGACGCCTTCGCCGAGGCCGGGGCCGACACGATCACGGTCCATCCCGAAGCCGGGCCGCACGTCCACCGCTCGGTTCAACGCATCAAGGCGCTCGGCAAGAAAGCCGGCGTGTCGCTCAATCCGGCGACCCCGGCGAAGGCCCTCGACTATCTGCTCGGTGACGTGGACCTCGTCCTGGTCATGAGCGTCAACCCGGGGTTCGGCGGCCAGAAGTTCATTACGTCGCAGCTCAGGAAGATCGAAGCGATCGCGACCCGGATCGCCAAGGAAAGGCTCGACGTGATCGTCGAGGTCGACGGCGGGATCGACGCCGAAAACGCAGCGCAGGTCGTGAATGCGGGGGCCACGGCGCTCGTCGCCGGCACGGCTGCGTTTCGCGGGGGCCCCGCGGCCTACGCGGACAATATCCGCGCGCTGCGGGGCGGATGATGGCCGCCGATGGCGCTGCCGCCGAGCAGGACGTCGTTCGAAAGCTCGCGCGCGGCTCCTTCCTGTCGCGCCTCCGGCACTCACGCCAGCCGCTGAAGCTGGTCGCGGTCCCGCGCGACCACGTCGCCGGCGACCGCCAGCGCGGCGACGCCCTGATCGCCGGCCGCTTCGCCGCGGGCAGCGCGAGCCTGCCCCTTGCCGAGCTCGACTTTGCCAGCCTCGCCCCGGCGGACCCCGCGGCGCAGCAGCTGCAGGGCTTCGCCTGGCTGCGCGATCTCGGTGCCGCGGCATCGCGCGAGAAAGGCGCCCGGCTGGCCGAAGCGATCGTCGGCCGCTGGCTGCTCGCTCACGGCACCCGGGTCGACGAGGCGTGGGCGCCGCATCTGTGGGGCGAGCGGATCCTGTTCTGGACGGCTTACGCGCCGTACATCCTGTCGAGCGCCGACTCGGGGTATCGCTCGGCGCTGCTCAACACTCTGGCGCGCGGCGCGCGCCACCTCGATTCGAACGCCGATAAGGCCCCGGCGGGGCTCAAGCGCATCACCGCCTGGTGCGGCGTGATTGCGGCCGGATTGCTCGTCCAGGGCGGCGTGCCGCGAGTCGCGCGCGGCGAAGCCGGCCTCGCTCGGGCGCTGGCCGGCGCCCAGTTCGACGACGGCGGGCTCGTCAGCCGTTCGCCGTTCGAACAGACCGTGCTGGTCGACCGGCTCGGCCTGCTCCGCTCCTGTTATGCCGCCGCCCGGCAGACCATCCCCGACGGCATCGAAGCGGCATCCGCGGCCGCGCTCGCGGCGCTTCACGGAATCACCATGGGCGACGGCGCGCTGTCCAGCTGGCAGGGCTGCGGCCCGGGCGAGGCCGCGCGGCTCACCGCCCTGATCGAGGGTTGCGGGCTGCGCGCGCGGCCGCTGCGGCAGGCGCGCGGCTGGGGCTACCAGCGGCTGTCCGCGCTTGGAACGATCGTCGTGCTCGACGCCGCCCCGCCGCCGCAGCCGAAGATGGCCGCGCAGGGGTCGGCCTCGACGCTGGCGTTCGAACTGTCGGACGGGGCGCAGCGGATCGTCGTCAATTGCGGCGGTCCGGGGCCGCTGCCGAGCGACCTTCCGGCCGAGCTTCTGCAGGGCCTGTCGACGACCGCGGCGCACAGTACGCTGGTCCTGGCCGACACCAATTCGACCAACATCCTGCCCGACGGTTCGCTCGGCAAAGGGGTCGAGGACGTCGCGATCACGCGCAGCGAGGACAATGACGCGAGCCGGATCGAGGCCAGCCACGACGGCTATGTCCGGGCCTTCGGCATGGTCCACAAGCGCAGCCTGATGCTCGGCAACGACGGCAAGGAATTGCGCGGCGCGGATCAGCTCGTCGCGAAGGGGCGCAAGCGCATCCGCGAGGCCGCGCCTTATGCCGTCCGCTTCCATCTCGCTCCGGCGATCGAGGTCACTGCCACCGCCGACGGCATGGGCGCGATCCTCCGTTCACGCAGCGTGCCGCCATGGAATTTCCGTTGCCGCGGCGGCAGCCTGGCGATCGAGGAAAGTCTGTGGATCGACGGCCGCGGCCAGGCCCAGCGGACCAATCAGCTGGTGATCGTCGGGGAAATCTCGGCGCTCGGCGGGGAAATCGGCTGGCAGTTCCGCCGTTCGAGTTAAATCAGGAAGGACGTATGACCGATATCGTTCCGGTTCGCCGGGCCCTCATTTCCCTGTCCGACAAGAGCGGGCTCGACGAGCTCGCGGCGGGCCTCGCGCGCCATCGGGTCGAGATCGTGTCGACCGGCGGAACCGCCGCCAAGCTGCGCGAGAGCGGCGCGGCCGTGCGCGACGTCAGCGACCTCACCGGCTTTCCCGAGATGATGGACGGTCGCGTCAAGACGCTTCACCCGAAGGTCCACGGCGGCCTCCTCGGAGTCCGCGACAATCCCGAGCATTCGGCGGCGATGGAGCAGCACGGCATCGTTCCGATCGACCTCGTCGTGGTCAACCTCTACCCGTTCCTCAAAACGGTGATGAGCGGCGCCGACCGCGACACGATCATCGAGAATATCGACATCGGCGGCCCGTCGATGGTCCGCTCGGCGGCCAAGAACCATGCTCATGTGGCGATCGTCACCGATCCCGCCGATTACGCCGCTTTGCTCGAACAGCTGGATCAGCACCGCGGCACGACCTTCGATTTCCGCAAGGCCCTCGCCGCCAAGGCCTACGCGCTGACCGCGCAATATGATTCGCTGATCTCGCAATGGTTCGCGTTTGCCGACCAGCAACAGCGCTGGCCTGAAATCTGGGTGTTCGCTTCGACCCTCGAGCAGCAGCTGCGCTACGGCGAAAACCCGCATCAGAGCGCCGCGCTGTACGTGCCGGTCGGGCCGACGGCGCGCGGGATCGCCCAGGCCGAGCAGGTCCAGGGCAAGGAGCTCAGCTACAACAATTTGAACGACGCCAACGCGGCGCTCGAACTCGTCGCCGAGTTCCGCGACGCGGATCCGACGATCGTCATCGTCAAGCATGCCAATCCGTGCGGCGTCGCGACCCGGGGGAGCTTGCTCGACGCCTGGGCCGAAGCGCTCGCGTGCGACAGCGTCTCGGCTTTCGGCGGAATCGTCGCCTCGAACCGGCCTCTCGACGCCGCGACGGCCGAAGCCATCACCGATATCTTCACCGAGGTTGTCGTCGCGCCCGGTGCCGACGATGAGGCGAGGGCGATCTTCGCGAAGAAGAAGAACCTGCGCCTGTTGCTGACCGGCGACCTTCCCGACCCATCACGCGGAAGTCAGCGAATGACGGTCATCACCGGCGGCCTGCTCGTCCAGGACGGCGATAACGGCCGGATCACGCGCAACGACTTGAAGTGCGTCACGAAACGCCAGCCGAGCCAGCAGGAAGTCGCCGACTGCTTGTTCGCCTGGACGGTCGCGAAGCACGTCAAGTCGAACGCCATCGTCTATGCGAAAGACGGCGCGACCGCGGGCATCGGCGCCGGGCAGATGAACCGCCGCGACAGCTCGCGGATCGCCGCGATTCGCGCCAGGGAAGCCGCCGAGGCGAACGGCTGGCCCGAGCCGCGCACGGTCGGATCAGCGGTCGCTTCGGACGCCTTCTTCCCGTTCGCCGACGGCCTGCTCGCCGCGGCCGAGGCGGGAGCGACAGCGGTGATCCAGCCGGGCGGATCGGTCCGCGACGACGAAGTCATCGCCGCCGCCGACGACGCCGGTCTCGCGATGCTGTTCACCGGTATGCGCCACTTCCGGCATTAGGCACCCTCTTCCCGCCCGGGAGGGGGTCATCAGCCGTCCCGCGCTTCGGCCGCTTCCTCCGCCTCGCGCAGCTCCTTCACTTCGCGCTTGTTGAGGCGGAACAGCTCACGATCCTCGGGCCCGAACCCCTTGGTCCACAGGACCGCGAAGAAGGCGGCGAGGATCGCCGGCACGCCGAGGATCAGCTGCCAGGTCTGCGGCAGCAGATACTTTACGCCGGCGCCGACAATCACCCCTGCCACGGTCGCCCAGGCGAGGTCCCAGCGCCAGCCGCTGACCGGGGCGCCGAGCTGCTTTTTGAGCAGCCATGACTTGGTGATCGACGCGAACGCCAGCGCGATGCACAGCGCGATCGCCGGGCCGGTCGCCTGCCAGGACTGCGGCAGGCCCTCGTCGCGCATGATGAGGATCAGCGCGGCGGCCAGCCCGGCCTCCAGCGCCAGCATGATCAGGCTGATCAGCATGTTGCGTTTGCGCGCGACGTAGATCAGCGCCGCTTCGCTGACGACGGCGGCGGCGGCGATCACTTCGGCCGCGAGCAGGAAGCCGAGCGCCGCGGTGCCGCCGGTGAAGTCCGATCCGACCAGGCCCATCACCGCCCTGCCCGGGATCGCCAGCGCAAGCGCGATGCCGAGCTGCGCGGCGACGATCCAATAGGTCACCTGGCGCAGCTGCCCGGCGATCGATTCGCGGTCGCCGGCGGCGATCTTGCGCGCGATCGCCGGCCCCAGCACCGGCTCGAAGCTGGTCTTGAGCTTGGCCGGCAGCGTCGCGACCTGCTGCGCGACGTAATAAACGCCGACGAATTCCTTGGGCATGAAGGCGCCGAGCACCGCGAGATCGACGCGCCGCGACGCCCATTCGACCGTGTCCGCCGCGGCCAAGGGGAAATTGCGCCGCGCCGTCCGCCACGCTGCCGGCAGGTCGGGCTTCCAGTCGTGCGGGATGCCGAAGCAGCGGACCAGCGGGATCAGCGCCGCGATCAGCGCCGCGACCATCGAGAAGACGTAGGACACGATCAGCCCGTCGTTCAACGAGATGAACGCCCAGGCGAAGGCGACGATGCTGATCGTCCACGGCTCGACGATCGAGCGCGCGCGGACCGTCGCTCCGACGTCGTGATGGAAGGCGAGCGCGGCAAGCGCGATGTCGGTCCAGGCGATCGCCAGCACCGTCACCGCGAGATAGCGGTCCATGCCGTGGGGCGGGCTGCGCACGTCGGGATACATGGCGATCGGGAAGGCGATCAGGATCGCCATGCAGATCGCCGAGCCGATCGCCGCCACCAGCAAGGCGTCGGCGACCACGCACGCCTGCGGCTTCTTCGCGTCGGCGAGCAGCTGCGCGAGGCCGCGCCTTAAACCCAGCGCGGCGATCTGCGCCGCGAACTCGACCACCAGCACCGCGTACGCGAAGCGCCCGAGCGCGCCCTTGCCGTACATCTGGCCGGCGATGAACAGGAACGGCAGCCGCGCCGCGAGCCGCAGCGCGAAGCCGAACACGTTGAGCCGCCCGCCGCGCGCCAGGGTCGCCATGTCCGCATCGGGCCCGCCGGTTTCGGCGGTCTCCCTGAGGACCTGGGCGCCCTTGGCTTCGGTCAATGCGCCGCGCCCCAGTGCGCTCCCCACCCGATCTCGACCTCGAGGGGCACGTCGAGCTTGAGCGCCGGTTCGTGCGCGGTGGTCATCACCTCCCGGATCACGGCAGCCGCGGCCTCCTCGCGGCCCTCGGGCACTTCGAACACCAGCTCGTCGTGGACCTGCAGAAGCATCTTCACGTCGCCGAGCCCGGCGTCGGCCAGCGCACCGTCCATCCGCGCCATCGCGCGCTTGATCAGGTCGGCGCTGGTGCCCTGGATCGGGGCGTTGATCGCTGCCCGCTCGGCGCCGCCGCGGATCGACGGATTGGGCGAGCGGATGTTGGGCTCGAAATGGGTCCTGCGCCCGAACAACGTCTTGGTGAAGCCGTGCTCGCGGGCGAACGCCAGCGTGCTGTGCATGAACCCGCGGATGCCGGGGAAGCGCTCGAAATAGCGGTCGACGATCGCTTTGCCCTCTTCCCTCGGCAGGCCCATCCGCGAGGCGATGCCCCAGGCCGAGCTGCCATAGAGGATCGCGAAGTTGATCGTTTTGGCCTTGTTCCGGCTCTCGCGGTCGACGACGCCGAATACTTCCTCGGCGGTGATCGCGTGAACGTCGTGCCCCTGCTGGAACGCCTCCTTGAGCTGCGGCACGTCGGCCATGTGGGCGGCGAGCCGAAGCTCGATCTGGCTGTAGTCGGCGCTCAGCAGAACATGCCCCGGATCGGCGACGAAGGCGTCGCGGATCTTGCGGCCGACTTCGGTGCGGATCGGGATGTTCTGCAAATTGGGGTCGTTGGACGACAGCCGCCCGGTCTGGGCGCCGGTCAGCGAGAAGCTGGTGTGGACGCGGCCGGTTTCCTTGTTGATCACCGCCTGCAGCGCGTCGGTGTAGGTCGAGCGGAGTTTGGTCAGCTGGCGCCACTCGAGCACCAGGGTGGCGCATTCGATCCCCTCGGCGGCGAGCCGCTCGAGCTCGTTGACGTCGGTCGAATAATGGCCGCTCTTGCCCTTGCGCCCGCCTTTGAGGCCGAGGCGCTCGTACAGGACCTGGCCGAGCTGCTGGGTGCTTCCGATTTGGAACGGCCCGCACGCCGCCTCGTAGATCTTCTCCTCGAGCGCCTGGATGTCCTTGCTGAACTCGGCCGACAGCCGCGCAAGATAGTCGCGGTCGACCCGGATCCCCCGCCGCTCCATCCGCCCGATCACCGAGACCAAAGGCTTGTCCACCCGTTCGTAGACACGGGTGACGTTCTCGCTCGCCAGCCGCGGCTTCAGCCGAAGCCACAGCCTCAGCGCAATATCGGCGTCCTCGGCCGCATATTCGGTTGCCGGCCCAAGCGCGACCTTGTCGAAGGTGATCTGCTTCTGCCCGGCCCCGCACACCTGCTTGAACGGGATGCAGTCATGGTCGAAATGCGCCTTGGCCAGCTCGCCGAGGCTGTGGCCGAAGCTCTTGCCGGCATCGAGGTCGAAGCTGATCAGCATCGTATCGTCCATCGGCGCGACCTCGATTCGCGCCTTCTGGAACATCACCCAGTCGTATTTGAGGTTGTGCCCGACCTTGAGCACCGCCGGGTCCTCGAGCAGCGGCTTGAGCTTCGCCAGCACCAGCGCCTCGGGCAGCTGGCTGGGCGCGTCGGAGTAGAGGTCGAAGCCGCTGTGCCCCACCGGAATGTAGCAGGCGCGGTTGGGCGCGGTCGCCAAGCTCACTCCGGCGAGCTTGGCGACGATGCAGTCGATGCAGTCGGTCTCGGTGTCGATCGCGACATAGCCCTGCGCGGCGGCCTCCGCGATCCACCGGTCGAGCGCCGCTTCGTCGGTGATCGTCTCGTACTTCGAGCGGTCGACTTCGATCGCCTCGGGCTCGGTCGGTGCCGTCGCCGGCTTGCGGTCGAGCGCCGCCATGACGTCATTGCGCACCGTCGCCCCGGTCTGCGCCGCTCCGCCGGTGCCGCCGTGAAGCCGCGCGAGCAGGGTCTTGAACCCCTGGTCGGCGAGGAACTCCTCGAGTGGCTCCTTGGGAATTCGCTTGAGCTCCAGAGCCTCGAGCGGCTCGGGCAGCGGCGCGTCGCACACCAGCCGCACCAGCTCGCGGCTCAATCGCGCATTGTCGGCATGGTCGATCAGCGACTGCTTGAGCTTGGGCTTGGAGATCTGGTCGGTCGACGCGAGCACCGTGTCGAGGTCGCCGAACGCCTGGATCAGCTGCGACGCGGTCTTGGGGCCGATGCCCGGCACTCCGGGCACGTTGTCGACACTGTCGCCCATCAGCGCGAGCACGTCGCCGACCTTCTCCGGCGGAACCCCGAACTTCTCGAGCACCTGCTCGCGGCCGATGCGCCGGTCGTTCATCGTATCGAGCATGTCGACGCCCGCGTCCTCGTCGATCAGCTGCATCAAATCCTTGTCGGAGCTGACGATGGTCACCTTCCACCCGGCTTCGCGCGCCGCGGTCACGTAGCAGGCGATGATGTCGTCGGCCTCCAGCCCCTCCTCCTCGATGCACGGGATCGAGAAGGCCCGCGTGGCGGTGCGGATCAGCGGGAATTGCGGGACCAGTTCCTCGGGCGCCGGCGGGCGGTGCGCTTTATACTGGTCGTACATCTCGTTGCGGAACGTATGCTCCGACTTGTCGAGGATCACCGCCATGTGGGTCGGCCCGTCGGCCTTGGAGAGGCCGTCGGCGAGCTTCCACAACATGGTCGTATAGCCGTAGACCGCGCCGACGTTCATCCCGTGGCGGTTGGTCAGCGGCGGCAGCCGGTGATAGGCGCGGAAGATGTAGCTCGACCCGTCGACGAGATAGAGGTGGTTGGTCGTCTGGGCCGGTGCGGCGGCTGCCGCGGGCGCTTCGGTGGTTTCGGTGTCGGACATGAAGAAGCGGGTTTAGCAGGGTGGCGGCGGGATTAAAGCCAACCCTAAGTTAAGGTCGGCGATGTCCGCTTTCGACCCATTGCGGAAATTAGAAGGCCGTGCTGCAATGGGCATGCCAGCTGAGAGGAACTTAGCAGATGCGAAGATTCTGGCGCGGCGCTGCCATGCTCTTGATCTTATCCGCTTGCGGGAACGCCCAGCCGAGGGCGAACCTAATAACTTCGCTCGAAAGGCTCGCTGCCTCGAACAACGCCGAGGCGATCTATCACCTCGGCATGGCTTATCACACTGGAACTGGCGTCCCGAAAGATCACGTCAAAGCTCTTGCAGCGTTCCGCCGTGCGGCGTCTCTGGGAGACGTGCTCGCCTCATCCAAGCTCGGTTGCTACTACGACGGCCAAGGTGGCGAGTTGGTAGAAGCCAACCCAGACCTCGCACTCCGCTACAAACTGATAGCAGCTCAGGCGGGATATGCGTTGGCGGAGCAGGATGTGGCGGTGCATTATGCAGCAAAGGGTGAGATCCCCACCGCCTTGGCTTGGTTGGAGAAAGCAGCGGCTCAAGGAACGGCCGACGCGCTAGCCGCTTACGCGTCGGTTTATAATGGCGCGCCAGGCGTTCCGCCTGACAAAGCTAAGACAGCAGCATACT
>JBJMUB010000089.1:0-5310 GCA_045811385.1 Sphingomicrobium sp.
AAGGACTCCCACGATGTGCACCCACGGCTGGCCGGGAACGGCTCCCGCGAGGATCAGCGCGCCGAGCGACACCAGCTGGAACGTTGTCTTCCACTTGGCGAGGCCGCTCACCGGCATCGACACCTTGAGCTCGGCGAGGAACTCGCGGAGGCCCGAGACGATGATCTCGCGCAGCAGGATGATCAGCGCGGGGATAACGTTGAAATCCTCGATGATCGGCGCGTCGCCGTCGGCCTTGCGGCTGGCCATCAGCATGATGATCACCGCCGCGACCATGATCTTGTCGGCGATTGGGTCGAGGAACTGGCCGAGCTTGGAGATCTGCCCCTGGGCGCGAGCGAGATAGCCGTCGAAATAATCGGTGATGCCGACGATGCAGTAGAGGACGAAGGTGATCGCATAATCCCACGGCGCCGGCTTCCACAGCAGGAAGACGAGGATCGGCACCGCGAAAATTCGCGACAGGGTCAGAAGATTCGGCAGCGACAGCATGCTGAGCCGAGGCCGTTATAGCGTTTGGCGTCGTGCGCAAAGCTGGCTATGCCGTCGAGGCTCAGTCATGAAACCCGCCGCAGCCAGGCTTTGATCCAGAACGTCACGCACCTGCTGCGAGCCCGGCGGTTCCTGCCGCTGTTCACGACGCAGTTCCTCGGCGCCTTCAACGACAGCCTGTTCAAGCAAGCGGTGGTGCTGTTCGTCACCTATCAACTGTTCTCCGACCCGACCAAGGAGTTCCAGTTCAGCTCGATCGCGCAGGGCCTGTTCATCCTGCCGTTCTTCCTGTTCTCGGCATTGTCCGGACAGCTCGCCGACGACCACGACAAGGCGCGGCTGATCCGCATCATCAAGCTCGCCGAAATCGGCATCATGATCGTCGGCGGGGCCGGGATCATGCTCGCCAACATTCCGCTGATGCTGGCCGCGGTGTTCGCCATGGGCGTCCACTCGACCTTCTTCGGACCGATCAAATATGCGATCCTGCCGCAGCACCTGGAAAAGGACGAGGTGCTCGGCGGAACCGGCCTGGTCGAAGCCGGCACCTATCTCGCGATCCTCGGCGGAACGATCCTCGCCGGAGTGCTTGCGCTGGCGCCGGCGATCGCCGCGGCGGCGACCGTCGGTATCGCGGTGCTCGGCTTTCTCGCCGGCCGGCAGGTGCCGCCGGCGCCCCCGGCCGCCGAGCGAATCCCGTTCAACTGGCACATCATCCGCGCTTCGATCGAGCTGGTCAGCGGGACGATGCACATCCGCCGGCTGTTCCTCGCGATCCTGTCGATCAGCTTCTTCTGGACCATCGGCGCCGTGCTCATCATCATCTTTCCGCCGCTGGTCAAAAACGTTCTCGGCGCCGACGAACGGGTCGCGAGCCTGTTCATCGGCATCTTCTCGATCGGCATCGCGATCGGTTCGGTGCTGATCAATCGCCTGCTCAAGAGCCAGGTGTCGGCGCGTTATGCTCCGGCATCCGTGGTCGCGATGGGCTTGTTCGTGGTCCTGTTCCATTTCGTCGCATTGACCTGGGGCGAACATGGCGCGGAGCTGACGACGCTCGGCAATTTCATTTTGCACCCGATGGCCGGGCTGATGATCCTGTGCCTGCTCGGCATATCGATCACCGGAGGGATGTTCGTAGTGCCCCTTTATGCGTTCCTAACAACTACGGTGCCAAAGGCGGAGACGGCGCGGACGGTCGCGGCCAACAACATCGTCAATTCGGGCGCGATGGTGATCGGCTCGCTGCTGGCCTTCGCGCTGACGCTGGTCGGAGTGGGTCCGGCGGGCCAGCTGCTGCTGGTCGCGGCGATGTGCATCGTCTCCGCATGGCTCGGCTGGAAGCTCCACCTCGCCTGCGATTGAACCTTAAGCGAGAAGCACCGAGACGAAAGTGAAGCCGGCGAGAAAGGTGAGGGCGAACAGTTTGAAGTCGTCGGCCAAGCGGCTCGGCGCGGCCCCGGCCGCGAGCGCAGGCGGCGCGTTGCGCCCGAAGGTGCGCGGGTCCGTGGCGATGGCGGGCCGAACGAGCTGCATGGGAAAATCCTAACGCGGCTTTTACCATGTTCAACGGCTTTGATTGACACAGGGGTCCGAGCGTCCCGACACGGGACACCGAGCATTGTTTGACTGGATGGCCGGGTCAGCCGGCGGCGCTGAGCGGCGGTTGCTGGCCCTGGTCGCTCTGGTGCGCGCGAAGAGCGAGCATGTCGCTGGCCTGCTCGCCGGGCATGGCTTTGCCGAAATACCAGCCTTGGCCGACCTGGCAGCCAAGCATCATCACCGCATCGTAAGCAGCCTCGCTTTCGATTCCTTCGACGCACACCGGCACCGACAGCGCGCTGGCGAGGGTCGTCACGGCGCGGATGATCGCCATGCTTTCCTTGTTGCGGTGGATGTTGGTGACGAAGCTGCGGTCGATCTTGATCATGTCGAACGGCAGCGAGCGGAGGTGCGACAGCGACGAGAAGCCGGTGCCGAAATCGTCGAGTGCGAGGCGGACGCCCTGGTTCTTGAGGCTGGTGACGATCGAGCGGGCAAGGTCGAGGTCGGCGAACAGCGAGCTTTCGGTCACCTCGACGACCAGCCGCTCGGCCGGGAAGGCGGTCTCAGTCAGCATCCTGACGATGCGTTGGGCAAGCCAGCCGTCGGCGAACTGCGTCGGCGAGATGTTGACCGAGATGGTGAGGTTCTGGTCCCAGCCGGCAGCGTGGCGAAGCGCCTCGCCGATCACCTGCTCGGAGAGCCGCCCGATCACTCCGATCTCCTCGGCGATCGGGATGAAGACGTCCGGCGAGATGATGCCGGTCAGCGGATGGTTCCAGCGGGCAAGCGCTTCGAAGCCGACGATCTCGCCCGTCGCGAGGTCGACCTGGGGTTCGAAGTACGGAACGAAATGACCATGTTCGAGGCCGAAGCGGATGCCTTGCTCGATCTCGCTTTGGGCGATGAGCGCGCGCTCCATTCCGGCGTCGAACCACACGGGGCGGGCAACGCGGCCGCTCTTGGCCCGGTCCATCGCGATGTCGGCGCGGCGCAGCAGGTCCGGAATGCGGACCTCGCCCGCGGGCGTCGCAGCGATTCCGGCGAAGGCTCCGACCTGGATCATCCGGTCGTCGAGCAGGAAGGGACGGGTGATGGCGCGAAGCACCGCCTCCGCGGTCAGATCAGCTCGCGCAAGGTCGCTCGGCGCGAGCGTGACGGCAACCGCGAACTCGTCGCCGCTCAACCGGGCGATGACCGAGTCCGGCCCGAGCGCGTCGTTGAGCGACCCGGCGATTTCCCGGAGCAGCCGATCGCCCATGTCGTAGCCGTGCTGGTCGTTGACCGCCTTGAAGCGGTGAATCTGGATGGAGACGATGACGAGCTGGTCGCCGCGCTGCTGGCCGGCCTTGGACAAAGTGTCGGCGTGATCGGCGAAGCCCTTGCGATTGTACAATCCAGTCGCGGAATCGCTGCTCGCGAGCACGGCCGCGCGCCGCTCGCCATCGGCGCGCAACTCGGCTTCATGCTGGAGGTCGACGTAGCGCCGCCAGCCGAACAGGATCAGCGCGACGTTCAGGGTCAGCGCGGTGCTGGCGAGCTGGATATTGCGGTCGAACTCCGGCCCCGCGATGCGCAAATGCTGGAAGAAGGCGCTGCCGTTCCAGATCAGCAGCATCACGGCGGCGATCAGGATCGAGAGAACGACGGCCTCGCGGCGCGCCGCGAGAAGCCGCGACCGCTGGGGCGTTTCGCTCTGCTGTTCGGACGCCGACGACACATCGGCGAATTAACCCGCGAACACTTAATAAATTCTCCTCCGAAATGGAGGGAATCCGGGATCTTTTGGTGCGGACGGCGGGATTTGAACCCGCACTCCCAAACGGGAAGAGGATTTTAAGTCCCCAGCGTCTACCGTTCCGCCACGTCCGCTTGCCAACCCGGCGACGGCAGGAGCAGCCGGGTTACTCGGCGGTAACCTCGCCTAAGTTCAGTCGCTCGCGCATTTCCTTGCCCGGCTTGAAATAAGGAACGCGCTTGGCGTCGACCGGGACCGATTCCCCGGTGCGCGGATTGCGGCCGACGCGGGCGTCGCGCTGGCGGGTCGAGAAGGCCCCGAACCCACGGAGCTCGACACGGCCGCCCTTGGCCAGCTGGTCGGTGATGGAATCGAAAATCGCGCCGACGACCCCTTCGACCTCGCGCTGAGTGAGGTCGGGAAAATCGCCGCAAAGCTTCTGCACCAGTTCGGAACGGATCATTTGCGTCCCCGCTAAAGGATTGCCCGGCCCGCCATTTCCCCCAACCGGGCGGCCCGCTTGAGAGCTACGCTGTCAGGAAACCGCCACGCGCGCAAGCCGATTCGAGCGGCGTCCGATTGTCGGACGCCGCTCATAACGCTCACTTTTTCTTGGTGGCCTTGGCTTTGGCTTCCTTGGGCGCCTTGGCCTCGGTCGGTTCGTCGGCCGCGGCCTTCGCCTTCGGCTCCTTGGCCTCCTTCGGCTCCTTAGCCTCCTTCGGGGCTTTGGCCTGAGCCTCTTTCAAGGCGGCGCCGAGGATATCGCCGAGGCTGGCACCGGAATCGGAGCTGCCGTATTGCGCGACGGCCTGCTTCTCCTCGGCGATCTGCAGCGCCTTGACCGAGAAATTGGGCTTCTTCGAGCGGTCGAATCCGGAGACCATCGCGTCGAACTTCTGACCGACCTGGAAGCGCTCGGGCCGCTGCTCGTCGCGGTCGCGGCCGAGGTCCGAGCGCTTGATGAAGCCGGTGGTCCCGTCGTCGCCGACCTGGACGTCGAGCCCGGCGTCCTGGACGGCGCGGACGACGACCGTCACCGTCTCGCCCTTGCGCACTCCGCCGGCGGCGCTCGCCCCGCCCGACGCTCCGGCGCCGGCGCCCGCGCCGCCGCCCTCGAGCTGCTTCATGCCGAGGCTGATCCGCTCCTTCTCGACGTCGACGTCGAGCACCTGCGCCTTGACCGTCTCGCCCTTGCGGTGGAGGCCGAGCGCTTCCTCGCCCGACACGCCCCAGGCGATGTCCGACATGTGGACCATTCCGTCGACGTCGCCCTCGAGGCCGACGAACAGCCCGAACTCGGTCGCATTCTTGACCTCGCCCTCGACTACCGAGCCGACCGGGTGAGCCGCGGCAAAGGCCGCCCACGGATTTTCCTGGGCCTGCTTGAGGCCGAGCGAAATGCGGCGCTTCTCCTCGTCGACCTCGAGCACCTTGACGTCGACTTCCTGCGACGTCGAGACGATCTTGCCCGGGTGGACGTTCTTCTTGGTCCAGCTCATCTCGGAGACGTGGACCAGGCCCTCGATGCCCGGCTCGAG
>JBJMUB010000090.1:0-69461 GCA_045811385.1 Sphingomicrobium sp.
GTTCCGCACCCCGACGCCGAACCCGAAGAACAGCATCAGCAGGAAGAACAACGGGAAGGTCCGGCGACCGAACATTCCAGCCAGGCTGTCGATCCCCCACCCGATCACCGCTCCGCCGAACGGAGCGCCGATCAGATGACCGAAGAGCTGCTGCCAGAGCCGTGTGCTGGGATCTGACTGCCGCACCGCGGTCCGTTTCGCTTCCGCCTGCTGCAGACGCCCGAGCCGCTCATCGAGCGATTCGAGCCGTGCGTCTGGTGGAAGCTTCGGGACCTCGCCGGTTTCGTCCTCTGCCATGTCTCTCCCCTGTGCGTCGCCCCTTGTGGAAATCCAGGGCCAGCTCGGGACGAGGAACATGGCGGAAAGCGACACCGCCAAGGCGCGGCCCCTTTATGAAGGGGCGCGCGCATAGTCAACCGAGCGCTCCGCCGGAACGGCCTACCGGCAATAGCTTGGAGCGGGCGAGGCCTGACCCACGCGCCGCCGCCAGACGCCGTCGGCGAGCATGAAGCTTCCGCCGATGGGCACCCGAGCCAGGAGCTGGCAGCCGGCGGTGATCCCGACCTCCTGCGGGCTCACGCCCTTGCTGGCGGCGAGGTTGCTGTAGAGCGAGCGGCGACGGATGTTGATCGTCGCCACCTGGCTGCGGACCTGCGCCGTGACGGCCGACGCGAGACCGACATAGCCGTCGTAACGTTCGCCCACCGCGCCCGCGGCGCGCGCCGCATCGACCGCCGGAGTCTGCGCGGCTGCGGATGCCGCCAGCATCAAGGCGGCAAGTGAAACGAGCCGTTTCATCGCCGGGGCTGTTGCTGCGGAAAGGCTTGCGGGTTCTGGTTGATCAGCTGCTCGACGTCGCGCTGCAGCCGCACCAGCACCTCCTGGCGGATGGTGACGTTGAGGTTGATTTCGATCGGCTTGTCGGGCGCCTTGACCGAGATGCAACTGCTGAGCGGAGCGGCGAGCAAAGCCGCTCCGAGCAGTCCGGGTCTGGCGAGGGTGAGCTGTTTCATCTCGATTCTCACTTCGTCGTAGGTGGCGGGGCAGTGTTGACCTGATCGTTGACGGGCGTCTGGGTTTGCTGGTTATTTTCCTCGATCCGGCGGACCTCGGTAGTGATCCCGGGCACGTCCTCGAGCGGTCGCGGAAGCACATCCTTGATGACCTGCCGCGGATCGTTGAACGACTTGGCGGTGGCGATCAGCGCGCGGAACGGGCCGGTGATGGTCAGATTCAGCTTGAGCGGAATCTTGCTCAGCAGGCTGCGGATGATCTTCTGCGTGCCGGTCTGGCCGAGTCCGACACCTTCGATCGTCGCTCGCGTCGTGAACTCGCCGGCGAGATCGCCGTCGAGGCGGATGATCATCGACTTGAAGCGCAGGTCGCGCAGCGCATTGAAAGCGATGTTGCCCATCGTGCCCAAGTCGGCCTTGTTGACCACGCCATTGTAGGCGAGCGAGCCGCCGCCGGGGCGGCTGTCGAGCCGGCCGCCGACGATCCGGCCGCCTTCCTCGTCGAAGATCATTGGCAAAACCCCGTCGAAGGTCCCGCTCGCATCGAGCTCCTTGAAGCCGAGCGTCTCGACGAACGTGTGGGCGTCGAGCCCGACCACCTGGAAGGTCAGCCGTTTGGCGCTCGGCCGGCCGAAGTTGAGCACGGTCTCCTGGAGGATCAGCCGGCCGCCCATGAACGGCCACTCGCCGCGCTCGATCTTCACCAGCTGGCCGCGCAACAACTGGTAGCGGATCACCCCATTCTCGACGAGGATGCCGGGGTTGATCGATTTGGCGGTGAGCACCTGCCCCGGCGGGGTGGTGAGGGCGAGCAGATCGTTGAAGTGAATGGTCCCGGCAATCCCCTCGACGGGACCGAACGGCGCCGCGAGGTCGAGATCCGCGGTCGTGAAATCGCCGCTCGAAGTAACCTTGCCGCTCGAATCCCAGTCGATCCGTCCACGCCCGCTGATCGTCCCGTTGACCAGGGCGATGACGCCCTCGGTCAGCCGTGTGATCTCGTCCGGCTGGAGGCTGTCGTTGAAGGTCAGTGCCGGCACGTCGAGGATCGCATGCCCCGTCCCGGTCGACAGCTTGTGCTCGATCGACACGTCGGTGACGCGGATGCCTTCGTGGCGCAGGCTCCCGCTCGCACGGACGTAATCGCCGGCGAAGGTCAGGTGCAGGTCGTTGCTCTTGAGCGGATAGAAGCGCGGATTGGCGTCGCGGTCGGAGACGGTCGATGCGCCGTCGAGCGTCAAGTCGCCATGATAGACCCGCCACTTGCCCCTTGCATCGCTGACCAGCAGCGGCACGTTGCCGATCGTCGATCGACCGCCCGAGAAGGCGCCGCTGACGCCCGAGCCGACGAATGACCCGGTCAATCGATTGGCGTCGAATACGATCGGCGAACCGGGCTTGCCGATCCGCACCGCCAGCCGGTTCAGGCCGAACTGCTTGCCGACGATCTGCCCGCCGGCGGCCGCGACGTGGAGCGGAGACCGGCCGAGGCTGCCGTTCAGCACCGGGCCGCTGAAGCGCGCGCTGGCAACGACCGCGCCGCCGGGGCGCTTGGAAACGATCGCCGGCCCGATCGGGCAGATCGGCAACCGGGTCTGGCCCAGCTTCAGCGCCCCCGTCTGAAGTGAAGTGAAGCTGACGACCGCGCACGATGTCCCCAAGGCGAAGCTGCCGCCGCGGCCGATCCGACCGTCGATCGGGATCCTCAGCGCGCGGACTCGGCCGTCGGGGAACGGACCGTCTAGCTGAGCGAGCGTGTGAAGCTCGGTCGATCCGTCGCGGGCCGCGGCGAAGCGGATCGGGGCGAGCGCGAGCCGCGAGCCACGAGCCGTATAGGGTGCGATCTCGGCGATTCCGCTCATCGGTCCGCCCGGTCGCGCCTGGTGCAGCGTGACCCGCCCGCTCGGCAGGCCGCCGCCGCCCATCTGGATGTTGCTGTCGATGCGCAGTCCGTTGGCCGGCCAGTAATAAGTGACTCCGCTGCCCCCGGCGATCCGCGCCCGGGCGCCGGCGGGTCCGACGATGTCGGCGTTGTCGATCCGGACCGCGCCTCGTCCGGGGAAGTTGACGACCCGGATGTGGCCGGCGGCGTTGAAACTGTGCGCAGTTCGGTTGATTGCGCTGCCGATCGCGCCGGCGATCGGACCGATCGGTGTCTTGGCCGCCGCGGCGAGCGGCTGGGTGACTCCCGCCAGCATCGACGGGTCGAGACTTGCGCTGTCGGCAGCGAAATTGCCGGCGAGGGTCAAGGTCCCGGCGCGGATCCCGAGCCGATACGCGGCGTCGAGCCGGGTCCGGTCCGCGTAGATCGTGGCCATGCGCGACCTTTGCGCGGCCAGCTTCACGCCGCCGCGCACGTCGCTGAGCGGCCCTTTGTAGGTGAGCTGGCCGGTGAAGGCGGCAAGTCCGTTGGCTCCGGCGGTCAGCGTCTGGATCGCCATCCGTCCGCTGCCGTCGACGTTCGTGAAAGATTCGTTGAAACTGGCTTTCGCGTCGAACCGCGGCGCGGAGATGTCGATCCTGCTGACGGGGCAAGTGAAACGGTCGAGAACCACCGGACCGTCGATCCCCGGGCGCCGGGCGACCACCGCGACGGCCACATTGGCGTGGAGGTTGAGCGCCGCGCACCGTCCCGGGATCAACCGCGGACTGAACAGGGCCGCATGGCCGCGGAAGCCGCCGCTGAGCCTGCCGTTGCCCTCGAGCGCCACACCGAGCGGGCCGAACGGTGTCGCGAGCGAAATGCTGCTGTCGGCGATGTCGAGCGCGAAGTCGGGCAACTCGAACGGCTTGCCCGACGGCGGCGGGAGCAATTTGTCGATCTGGCCCCAGCTCACCTTGCCGTTGACCAGCCGCCCGCGCAGCCGGACTCCGCGGGCGACGACGCGATAGACCTCGAAGCTGCCGTCGAGCTTGAGGCGCATCTGGATAATCGCGTGGCGAGCGACGAGGTCGGGCCGCTTCGGATCGCCGATCACGAGGTCGCTGACTTGCTGAGTGCGGAGGCCGACTCGGTCGAGATGATAGCTAGCCGTGACTCCGCGCCGCTGGAACTCGCCTTTCAGATAATGGGTGGCGATCGGCCGGCGCTCGATCCACAGGATTCCGACCGCGAGAATCAGCACCGCAATGCCGATCGCTGCGACGAGCCGGGCAATGCGTGGCCACCGGCTGCGGCGCACGATTACATGCTCACCGGCCGCTACATCGAGCCCCTCGTCTCTCCGCCGCTGGTCCATTGGCACTTACTAACCCATGCGGCGCAGCACCGTTCCAGACGCGGCATGACCGCTTCCATGGCGCTTGCTTCTGTGATTTAGATGCCCCTGCTCGGATCACGCGCGAAGGGGCGTCGTTTGGACGGGCATTCGGACAAGATGGAGAAGATTGGCACGAGCGGCCATCGCCTGCGCCTGCGCAAGCGCCTGCTGGACGCCGGGCCCAAGGGTTTCCACGACTACGAGCTCGTCGAATATCTGCTCGCCTTGACCATTCCTCGAATCGACACCAAGCCGCTCGCGAAGAAGCTGATCCACGATTTCGGGGGAATCGGGCCGTTGCTGACGGCGAGCGCCGACGCGCTGCGCCGCGAAGGACTGACCGAAGCGACCATCGGCGCGCTCAAGATCGCGGAGGCGACCGCCCTGCGGATGCTCGAGGCCCAGGTCGAAGGCCGGCCGATCCTGTCGAGCTGGGACGCGCTCGGCGATTATCTGCACGCGGCCATGGCCCATTCGCGGATCGAGGAGGTGCGGATCCTGTTCCTCAATGCCAAGAACCTGCTGATCGCCAACGAGGCGCTGTGGCAGGGCAGCGTGGACGAGGCCTCCGTCCATGTCCGCGAAGTGATCGCGCGCGCCATCGCGCTCGGCGCAACGGCGTTGATCATCGTCCACAACCATCCGAGCGGCGATCCCAGCCCGAGCCAGCAGGATATCCGCCTGACCCGCGACCTGGTCGAGGCCGGGCGGCACATGAAGGTCGTCGTCCACGACCATGTCATCGTCGGCGCCAACGGCCGCACCAGCCTGCGCGCGATGGGGCTGATCTGAAAGCTAGCGATTTATCGCGGTGATCCGCACCGGCCCAAGCCGGGAACAATCGTCGTTCCGGCAGACGTGGTCGAACCACACCTCGCCGTCGCCGATCATTGCCCCCAGGTCGCGCGCGAATATCCGATCGGCCCGTTGGGCGAGGATCGCCTGGCGGACTCGCGGCGTGAAGATCTCGTCGTAATCGCGGCGCACGGACCTGGCGTCACGATAGATTTGCGATCGACCGCCCGAATTCACTCGGAGCGGGAAGCCGATCAGCTTGACGACGTGGCCCCGATCGTCGGCGCGAACCGCCGCCTGCAACCGCCCTAGGAACGTCGCATACGCAGCAGCCGTCCTGTCGCTCTCGGCCGAACTGCGTCCAACGACTGTCACCGGCGATGGCGATGTAAGCGTGTGCTGGCGAACGCGGCTGCCAGTGACGACGACGTCGCCAGCGCCGGCCTCGGCGCTTTTCTGAGCCAAGGCAGGGGCCGGCGGTGGTGGTGGCGGAGGCGGAGGCGGCGGCGGCGCAGCGGCATAGACCTCATCCCGCTCCGGTGCCGGCGAGGGCGCAGGTGCTTCATTCACCGTTGGCGCGATCGATGGGGCGACAGCGACTTCCGGCGGGGCCGCGACCGGCGCTTCAATCGTCGCCTCCGGCTTCGCATTCTGCTCGGCGGCGTGCCCGGGCTGCTCCGTTCCAGCCGCGGTGCCCGCCGGACCCTGAACCGCCCGGCCGGACGGCGGCGCGCTGGGCGGCGGCGTGACAACGGCGCTTGGCCTCTGATCTCGAATACCAATCAGGGCGACAGGGATGCCGACCACCAGGGCGAGCGAAGCGGCAATGGCAAACTGGAATTCGGGACGCCGCGTCCACGGCGGCGCCCGCGAACGTTCCGGAGCGCCCGCGCCGATGCCATCGAAGCGCCACAGCGCCGCGCCGACCGCGGCATCGCGAGCCGCGGAGCGCGGCGGCGGCGGCTCGGGCAGCGATACGGATTCGGGGTCTGGCATCTTGCGGAACTCATAGCGGCAATCGCGCGCCGGTCGAACCTGCGAGTAAAGGGGGCCGCCGCCGAGCGGGATGAGCGGCGGCGGCCCGCGCTCCCTAGCGCTCGAGTTGCGCCAGTGTCTGCGCGCTCTTTGCAGCACGCACCAGCTGAACGAACTCGTTGCGGTAGCCGAACTCGTCCCTGCCGCGGGCGGCGAGCGCGATCCGCAGCACGTCGTCGTAGGTGAACGTGCCGCTGTGCTTGCCGCCGCGGAGCAACTCGGCGAAGGCCGCGACTCCGATCGCGAAGCGGGCGTCCTGCGGCGCATCCTCGAACCGGCGCACCTCGTAACGGCCGTCGATCGGCGTGCTGATCAGTCGGCTGGTGTCCGACTTGGGCAATTTGTAGCGGATCTTGACGAAGCCGAGCTCGCCGCTCCGGACGGCCTGTGCGGCGGGCTTGCCGTAACGCAGGTCGTCGATCGCGCGCGGGCCGCCCGACGGAACCACCTCGTAGAGCGCAGTGACCGACTGGCCCGAGCCGACATCGCCGGCGTCGACCTTGTCGTTGTTGAAGTCGTCGCGGTTGAGCAGCCGCGTTTCGTAGCCGATCAGCCGGTATTCGGCGACCGCCGCGGGGTTGAACTCGACCTGGATCTTCACGTCCTTGGCGATCGGGAACAAGGTGGAGGAGGATTCCTCGACCAGCGTCTTCCGCGCTTCGTTGACCGTATCGATGTAGGCGGCGGTGCCGTTGCCGTTCTGGGCCAGGGTCTGCATGAGGGCGTCGTTGTAATTGCCCATTCCGAAGCCGAGCACCGACAGGAACACGCCCTTGCCGCGCTCGCGCTCGATATAGCCCTTGAGCTCCTCCTGGTTGGTGATCCCGACGTTGAAATCGCCGTCGGTCGCCAGAATCACACGGTTCACGCCCGCTGGGTCGAGATTGGCTTCGGCCAGCGCATAGGCCTGGCGGATGCCCTCGGCTCCGGCGGTGCTTCCGCCGGCGCCGAGGCTGTCGATGACTCCGCGGATCTTGGCCTTCTGACCCGCCGGCGTCGGCTCGAGCGCGGTCCCCGCGTAGCCGGCGTAGGTGACGATCGCGACCGTGTCCCGCGGGTCGAGCTCGTCGAGCAGCATGTCGAGCGATTGCTTGACCAGCGGCAGCTTGTTCGGCTCCTGCATCGAGCCCGACGTATCGATCAGGAAGACGAGGTTGGCGCGGGGCCGGGTCGTGCGATGGACCGAATAGCCCTTGATGCCGATGCGCACGAGCTTGCGCCCCGGCGACCACGGGCTCGGCATGACCGCGACGTTGGTGCTGAACGGCGCCGCGGTCCGCGCCGGCGGGGCATAGTCGTAGGGGAAATAATTGATCAGCTCTTCGGTCCGGACCGATGCCGGCTGGGGCATGACGTTTTGGTTCAGCGACGCGCGGACCCAGGAGTAAGACGCGGTGTCGACATCGATCGAGAAGGTCGAGACCGGCTCTTCGCGCGCGATCCTGAACGGATTCTCGGGCGCCGCAGTAAATTTGTCGCGGCCGACATCATGATAGGGCGGAGCCCATTGCGGAGCGTACATGCCCGGCGCCGGAGGCGGAGGCGGCGGCGCCATCGCCGACATTCGGTCCGCCTCGTTGGCGGCGCGTCCCATCACGGTCACCGGCGAAGGGCTGGTCAGAGTCGGCATGGGAATTCTCGTCCCCGTGATCACGACTTCGGAGTCGGCCTTTTGGGCGGCTGGAGTGGACGGCGACTGAACCGCTTCGTCGATTGCGGGCTTGGCACAGGAAACCAGGCAAATCGCGGCGAAGATCGGACCGACCGACCGGCAGAAAATGCACATTGGACCCTCCCTTTGAACCGCGGGCACGATCGCCCGCATGTCCCTGGGACGCGGCTCCGCGGAAAATCCTTGGAAAAAATCTCAGCGGTCGGACAGCATCCGGCGGATTTCGCTCATCCGCCAGGAGACGGTCGCTTCGGCCACGCCGAGGATTTCGGCCGCTTCGGCATGACTCAGTTGCTGGCCGGCGACGAGGACGGCGGTTTCGCGATAGGTCGGCTTGAGCCGAGCGATCGCGCCCTTCAGCCAGATCGCGTCATAGGGGTCGCTCGTCGGCGAAGTGATTCCGGCGAGGACGGTCAGGCGCTCGGTGAGCCCGCGAAACGAGCGCCGCCGGCGATAATGGTCGCGGCACGCGTTGACCGTGATCCCGCACAGCCAGGTGCTGAATTTCGCGTCGCCGCGAAAGCCGGCGAGCTTTTCGACCAAGGCGCAGCAGACGTCCTGGGCGACATCCTCGGCGTCTGCGCGCGACCCCGTCAGCTGCCAGGCCAGGCCGTGGATGCGGTCGTAATGACTGCGCAGCAACGTCTCGAACGCCGCCCGATCACCGGCCGTCGCCGCCGCGACCAGCCTTGCATCGGGATCGGCGCCGGATTCCCCCATCGCCGATTTCATTACCCGCGCCGGTGGCGATTTGAAGCCCGGCGACGGCTCTGCTAGCCGCCTCGGCCATGGTTCCCCGCTATTCCCGTCCCCAAATGACCGCCATCTGGTCGGCCGAGAACCGTTACCGCATCTGGTGGCGGATCGAGGTGTTTGCCGCAGAAGCGATGGGCGAGATCGGGATGATCCCGGCCGAGGACGCCGCAACGATTCGCGCCGCCTACGATTCCGATGCGCTCGGCGAAATCGACATCGACGCGATCGATGCGATCGAAGCGGTGACCAGGCATGACGTCATCGCCTTCCTCACCTGGGCCGGCGAGAAGCTCGGGCCCGAGCGGCGCTGGCTCCATCAGGGGATGACGAGCTCGGACGTGCTCGACACTGCGCTTGCGGTGCAGCTCAAGCAGTCGGCCGAGCTGCTGCTGTGCGACCTCGACGCGCTGCTCGACGTGCTTCGGCGCCGGGCGCTCGAGCATAAGCTGACTCCGACTATCGGCCGAAGCCACGGAATCCATGCCGAGCCGACCACCTTCGGGCTCAAGCTCGCCCAGGCCTATGCCGAATTCTCGCGCAATCGCGAGCGGCTGGCGGCGGCGCGCGACGAGGTCGCGACCTGCGCGATTTCCGGCGCGGTCGGCACGTTCGCCAACGTTCCGCCGGAAGTTGAACAGCATGTCGCGGCCGAGCTCGGCCTGAGGGTCGAGCCGGTGTCGACCCAGGTCATCCCGCGCGATCGCCACGCGATGTTCTTCGCGACGCTCGGGGTCATTGCGTCGTCGATCGAGCGGCTGGCGACCGAAATCCGCCATCTCCAGCGGACCGAAGTGCTCGAAGCCGAAGAGTATTTCTCGCCGGGCCAGAAGGGCAGCTCGGCGATGCCGCACAAGCGCAACCCGGTGCTCAGCGAGAACCTGACCGGACTCGCGCGTATGGTTCGCGGGTACGTGACGCCCGCGCTTGAGAATGTCGCGCTGTGGCACGAGCGCGATATTTCGCATTCCTCGGTCGAGCGGTTCATCGGGCCGGATGCGACAATCACGCTCGACTTCGCGCTTGGCCGCCTCACCGGCCTGATCGACAAGCTGGTCGTCTATCCCGAGCGGATGCGGAAGAATCTCGACCGAATGGGCGGGCTCGTCCACTCGCAGCGGGTGATGCTCGCGCTAACCCAGGCCGGCCTCGGTCGTGAGGAGGCTTATGCGCTGGTTCAACGCAACGCGATGAAGGTGTGGGAATCCGACGGCGAATTGTCGCTGCTCGACCTGCTCAAAGCCGACGCGGACGTGGCGGAGCGGCTGTCGAGCCAGCAGCTCGATGCGCTGTTCGACCTCGACTATCATCTGAAGCACGTCGACACGATCTTCGCGCGCGTGTTCGGCTGACGTAAGGACCGGATGTGGACGGGGGGATTCAATCCTGCGGTTATCTGCTCGAGCTGTCGCCGGACTGGATCGTCGAGCGGGCGTCCGAGAACGCGCACCATCTGGTCGGCGAATCCCACGTCACGCTGATCGATGAGGCCCTCGGCCGGTTCGTCCATGCGCAGGCGCTGCATGACCTTCGCAACCTGTTCTCGCGGCTGAGCGCGACCACGGGGATCGCGCGGGCCTTTCGGGTTCGGCTGACCGACGATCCCGACCTCTACGACATCGCCTTCCAGCAGCAGGGCGACCGCGTGGTCGTCGAAGCCGTGCCGAGCCCGGCCGAGGGCCTCGGCGAGGCGCTGAGCGCGGTCGGGGGATTGGCCGCGGGATTGGCGAGCGATCGCGGATCGAAGCTGCTTGACGCCGCCGCGCGGCGGATGCGCGCGGTGACGGCGTTCGACCGGGTGACGCTGCTGGTCGGGGATTCCAAGGCGACCAGCAGCCGCACCGGAGTTCCGTTCACTGCCGGCGCCAACGCTTCGCTGAGCGACGACATGCCGTTGCTGGTGTCGGACGCCAAAGCCGCCGCGATTCCCGTTTTCCCGCGCGACGACGAGGATTCCGCGGTCGGAGTCGCGCTTCTGCGCGCTCCTACGCCTGAGCAGTCCGCCGAGCTTGCCGAGCGCGGTTTCGCGTCGACCATGCGGGTTCCGGTTCTCGTCCTCGGTGAGAAGATCGGCGAATTCAGAATGGCCCACACCAAGCCGCGAAAGCCGAGCTTCGAGGGGCATGCGGCCGCCGAGCTGTTCGCGCAGCTGTTCGCGATGCGGCTCGAGATCGATCGGCTGAAGGGCTAATCAGCCGCCGATCGCGTCGCGGATCCGACTGAAAAAACCCTTCGCCGCCGGGCATTCCTCGCCCGTCTCGGTCTCGCGGAATTCCTCGAGCAGTTTCTTCTGCCTGGCGCTCATCCTGGTCGGCGTTTCGACCAGGATCCGGGCGACGAGGTCGCCGCGCCCGCGCCCATTCAACACGCTCATGCCCGAGCCGCGATGGCGCAGCTGCTCGCCGGACTGGACCCCGGCGGGAATCTTGATCTCGACCTTGTTGCCGTCGACTCCGGGGAGGTTGATCGAACCACCGAGCGCGGCCGTGGTGAAGCTGATCGGAACGTCCGCAACCAGGGTCGTCCCCTCGCGCGCAAAGATCGGGTGCCGCTTCATGTGGACGAACAAGTAGAGATCGCCGCTGACGGCACCGCGGACGCCGGCTTCGCCCTCGCCGGCGACGCGGATTCGTGTCCCTTCGTCGACTCCCGGCGGGATTTTCACCGATAACGAACGCTGCGCCAGGGTGCGGCCCTCGCCGTGGCACGTGTCGCACGGATCGGTAATCACTTCGCCCGATCCGCGGCACGTCGGACAACCGCGTTCGACGACGAAAAAGCCTTGCTGGGCGCGGACCTTGCCCATTCCGCCGCAGGTCCCGCAGGCGCGCGCGCAATGGTCGGACTTGGTGCAGCCGCGCCCATGGCAGGTTTCGCACCGCGCGTTGGCTTCGACGGTGACGGTCTTTTCGACGCCGGTGAACGCTTCCTCGAGGCTCAGCTCGAGGTCGTAGCGCAGATCGGCGCCGCGCGCGGCATTCTGGCGGGCGCCGCGCGGGTCCATGAATTCGCCGAAAATCGTCGAGAAAATGTCGGAGAAGCCCTCGAATCCGCCGGCTCCGAATGGATCCTGGCCGCCCCCACCATTCTGGAAGGCGGCCTTGCCGAACCGGTCGTAAGCCGCGCGCTTCTGCGGGTCCTTGAGCACGTCATAGGCCTCGTTGATGGCCTTGAAGCGCGCCTCCGATTCCTTGCAGCCGTTCTTGCGGTCGGGGTGATGTTCCTTGGCGAGCCGGCGATAGGCGGCCTTGATCGCCGCCTCGTCAGCGCCCTTTCCCACACCCAAAAGCTCGTAATAGTCCTGCTCGACCATCACGCCTCCCCGCTACGCCTACTGATGGCGCCGGCCCTTCCCCGAGCTCGGCGCCACCCCACCATCAGCCCTTGTTCTCTTCGTCGACCTCGGAGAATTCGGCGTCGACGACGTCTTCCTCCTGAGCGGCCTGGCCTTCGCCTGCGGCAGGTTGCTCGCCTGCCGGCCCCGAGGCGGCTTCAGTTTCCGCCTGTTGCGCCTTGTACATCGCCTCGCCGAGCTTCATCGCCGCCTGCGTCAGGGCATTGGTCTTCTCGACCATCTGGTCGGAATCCCCACTCTCGACCGCGGTCTTGGCTTCCGCGAGCGCGGTTTCGATCTCGGTCTTGACCGATGCGTCGACCTTGTCGCCATATTCGGCAAGCTGCTTCTCGGTCGCGTGGATCAGGCTCTCGGCATTGTTCTTGGCCTCGGCGCCGGCACGCCGCTTCTTGTCTTCCTCGGCGAACTGCTCGGCTTCCTTGACCATCTTCTCGATGTCGGAGTCGGCGAGGCCGCCGGACGCCTGGATCCGGATCTGCTGCTCCTTGCCGGTGCCCTTGTCCTTCGCGGACACGTTGACGATGCCGTTGGCGTCGATGTCGAACGTGACCTCGACCTGCGGCACGCCGCGCGGTGCCGGCGGGATTCCGACCAGGTCGAACTGGCCGAGCATCTTGTTGTCGGCCGCCATCTCGCGCTCGCCCTGGAACACCCGGATCGTCACCGCATTCTGATTGTCCTCGGCGGTCGAGAACACCTGGCTCTTCTTCGTCGGGATGGTCGTGTTGCGGTCGATCATGCGGGTGAACACGCCGCCCAGAGTCTCGATGCCGAGCGAGAGCGGGGTGACGTCGAGCAGCAGCACGTCCTTGACGTCGCCCTGAAGGACGCCTGCCTGGATCGCCGCGCCCATGGCCACGACCTCGTCCGGGTTGACCCCGGTGTGCGGTTCGCGGCCGAAGAAGTCCTTCACCTTTTCGCGCACCCGCGGCATGCGCGTCATGCCGCCGACGAGCACGACATCGGCGATGTCCTTGGCCTCGATCCCGGCGTCCTTGAGCGCCTTCTTGCACGGCTCGATGGTCCGCTCGATCAGGTCCTCGACGAGCTTCTCGAGGTCGGCGCGGCTGATCGTCTCGACCAGGTGGAGCGGAGTCGTCGTGCCGCCTTCCATGCGCGCCGTGATGAACGGCTGGTTGATCTCGGTCGTCGCCGCCGAACTCAGCTCGATCTTCGCCTTTTCGGCGGCCTCCTTAAGCCGCTGCAGAGCGAGCCGATCGGTGCGAAGGTCGATATTCTCCTTCGCTTTGAACTTGTCGGCGAGCCAGTTGACGATCCGCGCGTCGAAGTCCTCGCCGCCGAGGAAGGTGTCGCCATTGGTCGACTTCACCTCGAACACGCCGTCGCCGATCTCGAGGATCGAGACGTCGAACGTGCCGCCGCCGAGGTCGTACACGGCGATCGTCTTGCCCTCTTCCTTTTCGAGCCCGTAGGCGAGCGCGGCCGCGGTCGGCTCGTTGATGATGCGCAGCACCTCGAGGCCGGCGATCTGGCCGGCGTCCTTGGTCGCCTGGCGCTGGGCGTCGTTGAAGTAAGCGGGGACGGTGATCACCGCCTGGGTGACGGTCTCGCCGAGATAGGCTTCGGCGGTTTCCTTCATCTTCTGGAGGATGAAGGCGGAGATCTGCGACGGGCTGTAGTCCTTGCCGCCGGCCTGCACCCAGGCATCGCCGTTGGCGCCCTTGACGATCTTGTAGGGCACCAATTCGGTGTCCTTCTTGGTGATCGGGTCGTCGAACCGCCGGCCGATGAGCCGCTTCACCGCGAAAATCGTATTGTCGGGATTGGTGACCGCCTGGCGCTTGGCCGGCTGGCCGATCAGCCGCTCGCTGTCCTTGGTGAACGCGACCACAGACGGCGTCGTGCGCGCACCTTCGCTGTTCTCGATGACCTTCGGCTTGCCGCCTTCCATGACGGCGACGCAGCTGTTGGTCGTGCCCAAGTCGATCCCAATGACCTTGGCCATGTGTTTCGTCCCTCTCTAATGCCCCTCGCCGACTGCGTTCCCGCAGCCGCCGTTACCGTTGAATTTCGGAGGCGATATAGGTGGCGAAATGAGGCCGACAAGGCTGCCATCCGCTTCCGGCGCCGACGAATTCTTCAGACTTTTGTGCAAGTCCGCGCTCATGAGGGCGATTGCAACCGGCAGCTGGCTTGGCGCCGATCGCGTCCGGGCGGTCGCGCTGATCAGCGGGATCATCGGCATCGCGATGCTCGGTTACCTGCTGTTCGGCGGCACGGGGACCGTCGATCCGTTCGGCCAGCCGATCGGGTCCGACTTTACCGCTTTCTATCATGCCGGGCGGCTGGCCAACGCCGGCCACGCGGCTGCGGCTTATGATCCCGTAATCCTCAACCACGGCGTTCGAGCGACCCATGGCGTCGATTATTCGATGGCCTGGGTCTATCCGCCCACATTCTTCCTGATCGCCAGCCCGCTCGCGCTCCTGCCGTATCTGCCGGCGCTGCTCCTGTGGCAGACATTGAGCCTGGCGGCGATGGCGCTGGTGCTCAAAGCCATTCTCAATGAGCGGCTCGCGCTGCTGGTCGCACTCGCCTCACCGCTCACTCCGCTGGTCCTCGCCGGCGGCCAGAACGCCTTCCTGTCGGCGGCGTTGCTGGGATCGGGGCTGCTCATGCTCGATCGCCGGCCGACGGCTGCCGGGGGCGTGTTCGGTCTGCTCACCTACAAGCCGCAGCTCGGCCTGGGAATCGCGCCGCTGCTGCTGGTTCAGCGCAACTGGCGGGCAATCGCCGCGGCAGCAGGCGCGACGGCTGCGCTCATCGGCATATCCTCGCTGCTGTCGGGCGTTTCGAGCTGGACGGCCTTCCCCGAAGGACTGGCCAACGGCCGAACGTGGATGGAGCAGGGAACCTCGACCTTCTACAAGAGTGCCAGCCTGTTCTCGGCCGCGCGCCTGTGGGGCGGATCGATCGCCGCCGGCTATGCCGTCCAGGCCATCGGACTGCTGCTTGGCTTGTTCACCGTCTGCCGGACGGCCAAGGCGCCCCCGGCGATCCGCAATGCGGGGGTGTGCGCTGCCGTGGCGCTGTCGACGCCCTATCTGATGGACTATGACATGGCGACGGTCGGCCTCGGTGCGGGATTCCTCTATGCCGAAGGATCCCGAAGCGGTTTCCGCGCTCATGAGCGCAGCGTCATCGCGCTCATCTGGCTCGCGCCGTGGTTCAGCCGGCCGCTCGCGCAATATCTGCTCTTGCCGCTGGGGCCGATCGCGATCTTGTTGCTCACCGCGCTCGTGATGCGCAGGTCGGTCAGTACATCGCCATCCCACCATTCACGTGAAGCGTTTGCCCGGTGACATAACCGGCCTCGCGGCTGGCGAAATAAACGCAGGCCGCGCCGATGTCGTCGCCCGTGCCCATCGCGCCCAGCGGAATGCGAGACAGGATGCTTTCGCGCTGCTGATCGTTCAGCGCATCCGTCATCGCCGACGTCATGAAGCCGGGCGCGATCGCGTTCACGGTGATGCCGCGGCTGGCGAGTTCCTGAGCGACCGACTTGGTCATCCCGATGAGGCCCGCTTTCGACGCGACATAATTGGCCTGGCCTGGGTTGCCGGTGACCGCGACCACGGAAGTAATCGAGATGATCCGCCCGAAGCGCGCCTTCATCATCGGCCGCGCCGCGGCGCGCATCAGCCGGAACGCGGCTTCGAGGTTGATCCGGATGACCTCCGCGAACTCCTCGTCCTTCATCCGCATCAGCAAATTGTCGCGGGTCACGCCGGCATTATTGACGAGGATGTCGAGCTTGCCGCCGAGCGCCTCGACCGCCTGAGGCACGAGCTGGTCGACCGCGTCGCCCTCGCCGAGATTGCACGGCAGCGCGACATGATCGCCGCCTAGCGTTCCGCGGAAGCTTTCCAGCTTCTCGACATTGCTGCCCGACACGGCGAGCCGCGCCCCCTGCCCCGCTAGGGCCTTGGCAATGGCGCTGCCAAGGCCGCCCGAAGCGCCGGTCACCAGCGCTGTCATTCCCGTGAGGTCGAACATCACAGCTCCTTCGCCAGCGCTTCGACGTCCTCGATCGTCACCACGCTCGTCACCTTCGCGTCGGGCGCGATGCGCTTGACCATTCCGCCGAGGACCTTGCCGCCCAATTCAACGAAATCCTCAACCCCCGCCGCGGCCATGTTCGAGACGCTCTCGCGCCAGCGGACCATGCCGGTGACCTGCTCGACCAGCTGGTTGCGGATCGTGTCCGGATCGGTCGCCGGCTGCGCGGTGACGTTGGCATAGAGCGGAACGACCGGAGCATCGAGCACGACGTAGCCCAGCGCGTCGGCCATCGCGTCGGCCGCCGGTTGCATCAGCGGACAGTGGAACGGGGCCGATACGGGCAGCGGCAGGGCGCGTTTGGCGCCCATCTCCTTCGCCAGCTCGATTGCGCGATCGATCGCGCCCTTGTGGCCGGAGATTACGACCTGCGTCGGGTCGTTGTCGTTGGCGACGCTGCACACCTCGCCCTGAGCTGCAGCATCCGCAATCTTCTGCGCAAGCGCGAGATCGGCACCGAGCAAGGCCGCCATCGCGCCCTGCCCCACCGGCACCGCCCGCTGCATCGCCTGGCCGCGCAGCTTCAGCAATTTGGCCGTTGTCGGTACGTCGAACGAGCCTGCGGCGCACAGGGCCGAATATTCTCCGAGGCTGTGGCCGGCGACGAAGTTCGCCACGTCGGCGAGTTGCACACCGAGCGTCCGCAAGACCGCGATCGAATGCGCCATGATCGCGGGCTGCGCATTCTCGGTCAGCTTGAGCTCGTCGTCAGGGCCGTCGCGCATCAGCCGGAACAGGTTCTGGCCGAGCGCTTCGTCGACCTCGGCGAATACGTCCGCGGCGCCCCGGCTCGCCCCGGCGAGCGCCGCGCCCATGCCGACGGCCTGGCTGCCCTGCCCCGGAAAAAGGAATGCGCGCATCTTCGCCCCTGCTATGAACCGTCGGGGCGACTAGGCCGACCAATGGCGAATGCCAAGGCTGGAGGGATTGCATGAGCGACAAGCGCGAAGCCCGGCTGCTCGGGCCGTGGCTCACCCTCGGACTGGTCGTCGGCGGGGTGATCGGCTCGGGCGTCTTCCTGCTGCCGGTCTCGCTTGCTCCGCTCGGCGCGAGCGTCCCGATCGGCTGGCTGATCAGCGGCATCGGCGTGATGGCGATGGCCTATTGCGCCTCGCGCATCGTCAGTCCCGACGGCGGCGGACTGCAGACCTATGTCGAGAACGAGCTCGGCCCGGTCGCCGGTTTCCTGGTGACGTGGATGGTGTGGAATTCCTCGTGGATCGGGGTCCCGGCGATGGCGCTCGCGTCGACTGCGGCACTGGCGCGGATTTTCCCGGGGCTGGAGCCCTACGTCATCCACCTGTCGCTCTCGTTCATGGTCGCCGTGACCCTGGTCAACCTTCGCGGCATCAAGGCGGCGGGAGAGCTCAACTTCGTCACCGTGCTGATCAAGATCCTGCCGCTCGTCGCGGTGGTCGTTATCGCGGCCATGCTCGGGGCGAGCGGAGCACCCCTCCAGCGGATCGATGTTCCGGCGCCGTCGCTGTCCAACATCGCAACAGCTTCGGCGCTGTGCCTGTTCGCACTCACCGGTTTCGAATTCGCCGTATCGCCGGTGGGCAAGATCCGCGATCCGGAGCGCAATTTGCCCCGCGCCCTGGTCATGGGCCTGGCGACGATCGCAGTCGCTTATCTCGTGGCCACTCTGGCACTGAGCCTGATCCTGCCCAACGCGACCATCGCCAAGGCGATCGCGCCCTTCCCCGACGCCATCGGACTCTACTGGGGCGAGGGAGCGGCGAAATTCGCCGCGCTCGCGATCGCGATCAGCGCGTTCGGCACGCTCAACGTCGCTTTGCTCGGCTGCGGCGAGATGTTCTATTCGATGGGCTTGCGCGGCGACGTACCGCGTCTGTTCAGCGCAACCAACCGGTTCAACGCTCCTTACGCCGCCCAGCTCGCCAACGCCGCGCTCGGCTGCATCCTGCTCGTGCTGAATGCGAGGCAGGGGACGGCGCAGCTGTTCGCCTTCATTTCGGTGCTCGCGGCCGATGCCGTTCTTTATCTTTATTCGGCCGCGGCGATCGCCGCGGCGATCAAGGACCGCAAGCCGCTGACGACTTTCGCTTGCGCCATCGGTCTCGCCTTCGTCGTCTTCGCCTTTTACGGCTCGGGCTGGCAGTCGTTCAAGCTGTCGCTCTACCTGCTGGTAGCGGGCGGAATCGTCTTCCTGATCAGGAAGCCGTGGACCACCCCGGCGCCGGTGGTTGTGGCAGGCGAGCCTGTGGAATGAGCTTGCGCAGCTTCTTCGCGAAGCTGCGGAGCGACACCTCGCTGATGCCGAGCGGGCCCGGTTCGTAGCTCGCCGATTGCATGCCGAGCTGAACCCGGGTGATCAGGTCGGTGTCCTCGGCGTTGACGCGCCGGTTGATCCGCCAATTGAGGTAGCGCGCTGCCCTCATCTCGCGCCGATCATCCGGGAGCGCATAGCTGATTTCGCGAATGACACTGGTCGTCGCCGTCACCGGAAGCCACTGCATGAAGTCGACCTGGTCCGGGTAGATGTCGAACGCGACGCACGGAAACAGCTTGAAATAGAGCCATTTGCGCCGGTGCGTCGCCGGCAGGTGATCGGCCGTCGGCAGATACTTTTGATAGGCCCGTTCCGAAGGATTCGGGGATTGGTCGTTGCGCAGCTCCCCTTCCATCCGATCGACCCATTCCCTGGCCTCGACGCCGTAGCTCTTGCCGAACAGCCGGGTCAGGCCGGGATGGCCGACCGGGATGTGCAGGTGATCGGAATAATTGTCGGCGATCGTCTTCCAGTTGAGCTCGCGCGGCCGAAGCGTCAGCCGGCCGATCGCCCGCAGAGCCTCGAAGCGGTACGGGGCGACCTCATCGTCGTAGGGCGCCATCATCTCGCCGACCGACGGCAGTCCGTCCTCGAGCCGGACGAACAGAAAACCGCGCCAATTCTCCAAGGCAACCGGCTTCAGGCCGAGCCTCTCGGTCTTCAGGCCGGGATATTCCTGGCGGTGCATGACCCCGACCAAGCGACCGTCGCGCGCGTAGCTCCAGGCGTGATAGGGGCAGGTCAGGACCTTGGCGCAGCCGCCGGTCCCGTCGACCAGCCGCGAGCCGCGATGGCGGCAGACGTTGGCAAAGGCCCGCACCTGCGCGTCGTCGCCGCGGATCACGATCACGCTCTCGCCGAGATATTCGAGGCTGCGCCAGTCGCCGGGCTCGGCGATCTCGCTTTCATGGCATACAACCTGCGGCGCCGCACGCAGGAATGCCCGCTTCTCGGCCTCGAAGAATTCGGGATCGTGATAGAGCCAGCCGGGCAGGCTCATATCGTCCAGCGGGTCGGCCGACGGCCTGACCGATTTCAGCTGCGTCGCCATGGCCGGCATGTGCCACGGCGATGCGGATCCAAGCAACGAAAATGACAGTTCTTATGCGGCGTCGCTGCAGAGCTCGTCGATCACCCGTTCGTGGAGGCCGCCGCCTTCAGCGCCCGCAAGCTCGGCCTCGGCGACGCTGGTCGTGACGTCCGCGCCGCGCCCGAGCAGCAGGTGGACGGGGCAACGCTCGGCGATGGCGAGGAGCTTGGCGCGCTGCTCCTCGGTCACCTGCTCGAAGTGGATCGTCCGTTCGAACTGGTCGCGCGCTTCGGGGGACACTTTGCGGTGCGCCACTCGGACGCTGAGCCCGTCGACCACCCATCCCTTGCGCTCGGCGTAGAGCCGCATGGTCATCAGCGTGCAGGCGCCGAGAGACGCGCCGAGCATGTCGAACGGGCTCGGTCCGGAGGACAGGCCGCCGTAATCGACCGGCTCATCCATCAGAAAGCTGTGTTCGCCAGTCTCGACCCGAACCTGGAACTTGCCGCCCGCTGTGGCCCTAGCCACGACCGCGTCTTCGACGATAACCATCAGCGCCTCCGCTGCGGTCCTTCCCGCATCTTGTCCGGCCGTGACAAGCCTTTTGTCTCGCCTTGCTTTTTCGACGGTCTTTCGCCATAGGCGCCCCGCTGGCGCGGAGCTCGGCTCTCGCGCCTGTAACTTTTTTGAACGACAGCCGGAGGGGCGTCGCATCGGGCGGCGTCAACGATCGGCCAACATGGAAGATAAACATGCCGCTCTACGAGCATGTTTTCCTCGCGCGTCAGGACCTCGCCCAGGCCCAGGTCGACACGCTTGCGGAAAACGCCACCAAGATCATCACCGACAATGGCGGAACGATCGCCAAGACCGAGACCTGGGGTCTACGGTCGCTGGCCTACCGCATCGCCAAGAACCGCAAGGCGCACTATGTCGCGCTCGACATCGACGCTCCGGCTGCAGCCATCGCCGAGCTCGAGCGCCAGTCGAACATCAACGAGGACATCATCCGGTTCCTCACCATCCGCGTCGACGAGCACGAGAAGGGCCCGTCGGCGATGATGCGCCGCGGCGACAAGGACCGTGGCGACCGCGGCGACCGTGGCGGCCGCGGCGATCGCGACGACCGCCCGAGCTTCCGCGCCCGTGAAGAGGAGGTCGAATAATGGCCCGCGCTTTCTTCCGTCGCCGCAAGAGCTGCCCCTTCTCCGGGAAGGATGCTCCGAGGATCGATTACAAAGACGTCCGCCTGCTCCAGGGCTTCATCTCGGAGCGCGGCAAGATCGTCCCGTCGCGGATCACCGCGGTGTCCTCCAAGAAGCAGCGTGAGCTCGCGCGCGCCATCAAGCGCTCGCGTCACATTGGCCTGCTTCCCTACGTCGTGAAGTAAGGAGACATTGTATGGAAGTCATCCTGCTTGAGCGCGTCGAGAAATTGGGCGCCATCGGCGATGTGGTGAAGGTCAAGAACGGCTTCGCCCGCAACTACCTGTTGCCGAACAAGAAGGCGCTCCGCGCCAACGACGCCAACCGCAAGCTGTTCGAAGCGAACCGCGCGCGGATCGAGAAAGACAATGAGGAGAAGCGCGGCGACGCCGAGAAGGCCTCGAAGAGTGTCGAGGGCAAGAGCGTCAAGCTGATCCGCCAGGCTTCGAACGTCGGCCATCTCTACGGATCGGTCAGCGCCCGCGATATCGCCGAAGCGCTCGAGGGCGTCGGCGCCAAGGTCGCCAAGAGCCAGGTCGTGCTCGACCGCCCGATCAAGGCGATCGGCGTGCATGAAGTGAAGGTCGCGCTTCATCCCGAGGTTGCGGTGACGGTCAAGGTCAACGTCGCGCGTTCGCCCGAGGAAGCCGACCTCCAGGCGCAGGGCATCGACGTCCTTCAGCAGATGTTCGAGGACGAGGCTGCGCCTTTGGCCGCCGAAGACCTTGCCCCGGTGGCGGAATCGGACGACACTGAGGCTGCCGCTCCGAACACGGCCGAAGCCGAGCCGCCGGCGGCCGAGGAAGGCGAACAGCCCGAAGGCTGATCCCTCGCCTCGCTACGCGACGAAGAGGCCGGTGGTTCGATCGGACCAGCGGCCTTTTTCGTTTTGCGCCAAGCGGTTCGTCGCAAAGCTCGCTGAGCGCCGGGAACGTTGCCCGGCCCCGCCTTGTTTAGCGAAATAGAGCATAGCGGGGGCCAGGTGAGGAGTATTTCGCTATGGCTGACGAACGCGACGAGGATCAATTCGACACTGAGGGCAAGAGCGGCCAGCAGACGGTCGGTCAGCAGGACGAGCAAACGAAATCGCAGACTGGCGGGCAAAGTGCCACCGGCCAGGCGCAGGCCGGGTCCGGCTCGGAACCGCCACGGAGCATGGGTACGCGCGGCGGCGAATTCGGCCAGTTTGGCGACGCGACGAGCTCAGGCGGTCAGCAGGGCCAGAGCGGAACGGGTCAGTCCGACCTCGGCACCCAGGGGGACACGACGCTAGCCGGCCGGTCCGACCAACAGGACCTCGGTCAGGATCAGCCCGGCACCACCGGCGGTGCGACCGGCGAAGGCTTTATCGGATCGCAGGGCACTGGCTCCGACGACTTGGTCGAAGGAGGCGGATCATCGGCCGAAGCGACCGGCGGTCAGGATTTCGCCAGCCAGGGCCGCGGCGCGCTCGAAGGCGAGGATGAGGACGTCGAAGGCGGCCAGGGCCGCAGCGGCGATTCCGATATCGAGCGTACGTAATCCCCCGAATTGAGGCGCCGCGTCCGGCCGGGCGCGGCGTCCTTTTTCATGCTGGCTGTTTCGCCAGCATCGCCGTTTCGCGTTCGATCCACGGCGCAAAGCTCGGCCGGTCCAGGATGCGGCCGACGTAGGCCACCGTTCGCGGATAGCGGTCGGGACACACCTTGGTGCCGGTATGGCGGAAGTTCGCGAACGGACCGGCAACCGCAATGTCGGCCAGCGTCAGCGCGTCGCCGACGAGATAGCCGTCATCGCCCGGCACGGTCTTCTCGAGATAGTCGAGGATCGGCGGCAAGTCGTTCAGTTCCGCCTGGCGCGCCGCCTCTGCGTCGCCCTCACGGCCCAGGAAACGCGGGGCAACGATGCGGTTGAAGAAGATCTTCGCCCCGCAAGTCACCAGGATCGTGTCGGCGAATTCCTCGAACCAGATCGTCCTCCCTCTGAGCTTGGGATCGCTCGGAATCAGCGTCGGTTCGGGATGTTTCGCTTCCAGATAATGGATGATCGCGCTCGAATCGGAGAGTGTGTAGTGTCCATCCCGCAGCGCCGGCATTTTGCGGAACGGGCTCGCTTCGAGATAATCCGCGGTGGGATTCGGGAAGCCCGTCGGCTGGACATCGAGCTCGATGCCCTTTTCGCCGGCATAACCCAGCACCTTGCGGACAAAGGGCGAAAGCGACGATCCGTACAAAATCATGGCCAATGCCTCCGTTGGAGCGGCGAGCAGCGGAGAGACCGCCGAGCTCGTCCGTTTTACAGGTCGAAACAGTAGGAGAGGACGCCATGCGCAGCAACAGCGGCCGCGACGAATCTCGCAACAACATGCGCGATCCGACGATGCGCGATCGCAGCATGAAACGAGACCAAACCGGGACCACCGGCAAGCCGAAGGCGCCGGCCGATCACCGCACCGGCCGCAAGGACTAACGGACCCGGTAGAAGTCGGCGATCCGGTCAAGCGCGAGAGTGAGCACCAGCTTGCCGGCGCGGGCCGGCCAGCCTAGTGCCGTTTCGGCGTCGCGCATCCCCTCGCCTGCGCAGACCACCCGCCACAAGATGTCGGAGAGGCCGGGGCCGGCGCTTCCAATGGCGGCGTCGAACCGCCGGCGGGCGTCCATCTGCGCACCGCCGAGATCGGGCTCGGGCCGGGCGCCGCCGCGGCTCGAAGCGACCGGCGCAGCGTTCCACGACATCGTCACGCGCGGCTGGAAGTGGGAGCGCTCCCAATCGGCGCGCAGTCGCTCGCCGGCATCATACTGGCGTTGGCTGACGAGGCCCCTCGCCAGCAGCCAGCCGAGCGGCGATTCGACGGCATTGACCGTCACCGATCGCGCCGGTCGGGACTGATTGGCCGCAGCTGCTGCCTCAGCCCCGATGCCGCGTTCGCGAAGCATTCGTTGTCGTCCCGCGTCACCCATCCGACACCTCCTCCGATTCGCGAGCGGGCTTGCCATAAGGGCGAGACTGTAGGACAGAGGTAAAACCGCTTTGGTTATATTTTGCGAAGGGACGGGCGATGATTACTCGCATTCGGGAAGTGCGCCGGGCGCGCGGAATGACTCTCGACGACGTCGCCCGCAAATGCGACCCGCCAACGACTCCGCAGACCATCGGCCGCCTCGAGACCGGGACTCGAACGGTCTCGGTCGGCTGGCTCAACCGCATCGCGAAGGCGCTCGGAGTCGATGCCCAGGACCTCGTCGACCGCGGCGAAGCGTCCGAACTGAAGGTCGCGGCGGTGCTCACGCAGGGCGGGGCCAGCGCCCCGCGGCGCGCGGCGATCGTGGTGCCACCGCGCGTTGACGACGGACAGGTCGCGGTGATCGTTTCGACCAGCGTCGGCGACTACCGCTCGGGGGATGAAATCTGGTGCGACGCGCTGCAGCCGGAAGAATATGCCCGGGCACTGAATCGTGACGTGCTCGTCCCCCGCCCCGCCGGCCGCTTCCTGTTCGGCCGCCTGATCAATCGCGACGACGAGAAACTGCAGATCCTCCCACTCGAATCCGGCGGCCGTCAGCAGGTGATCGCGAACCCGCCATGGCTCGGGATGGCGGTGAAGCTGGTCCGGAGCTTGTAGGCGCGGCTGCTGGTGGGCGGTGACGGGCTCGAACCGCCGACCCTCTCGGTGTAAACGAGATGCTCTACCAACTGAGCTAACCGCCCGTGCAGCCCGCCTGCCATGGGTCGGCGTTCGGGGCAAGCGAGCGGATTAGATCAGCTCGCCGGGAATCCGCAGGATTGCCTCGATCTCTTCAGTACGCACCGCGAAGGTTCGCCCGGGGTTGAACTGCCGAAGTTCGAGCCCTGACGCGGTCCGCTTGATCAGTTGCTTGATCAACACGCGGTCAGCCGCGTCCGGCGAACGCACGCGGACCAGCACATCGTCGCCGATCGCCACCGGCGAGCGCGGTGCAACCGCAATCCGGGCGCCGGGCCGAAAGCGCGGCCACATCGCATCGCCGACCACCGTCAGGGCAAAGGCGTCGGGATCGGAGGCGAGACTGACCGGCCGCGCCATGCGCTCGAGCACTTCGCGAGGCCGGATTTCGGTCAGCTCGATCTCGCTTCCGGGCTCGCCCCACTCGCCGGCCAGGCCCGACGCGACGACCGGGAGCGAGGGCAATGCCGCCGACGCCCAACCGCGGCGTGAATCGGCCAACCCCACACCGACCGCCGGACGCTCGGACTGTGGCCCAACGCGGAGTGCTTCGAACTCGGCGAGCGATGAGCCGGCGGCGACGAGCAGCTTTTCGAGCGTCCGGCGCGACGGGTTGCCGTGGCGACGCATGTCCGACCACACGGTTCGGCTCACGCCGGCCTTCACCGCCCAGGCATTGGGCGAGAGACCATCTGGTTTGAAGCGGATCAAGTCGCGGTAAACCTGAGATTCAGCGGTCGCAGTCACGGGCGCGAGTATCGCGTCCGACAGGACTTGCTCCAATTCAGATTAATCTGACATTTTGGTCTTGCGCGTATGTTCGACTTCTCTAACATCTGCCGAATGCTGATTTGCCGATCAATCGAGCCGTCAGACCACGACAACGCCCCCCACGTCGGCGAAATAGCGGCGCAGCGCCTGGCTCGTCGCGGGGGCCAGCTCGACAAACACCCGGCGGCCGTCGTGCGGGTCCTCGCGGCGAATGAAAATCCCCTGCTGCACCATGCTCTTGAGCCATCGAAGGGCGGTCGTCGCCGGTACCGCGGCGGCAATACAAAGGCTCGACACCGGAACCCGCAACTTCGATATCTCCGCCTGAAGCAGGTCGAGCAGCATGTCCCACGCCGGATCGGCGAACAATTCCGCCGAGAAATAGCGGCCCCGCAAACGACGCGCGCGAATGATTGCCCGGACCGTTTCGGCAGACACGTCGGGAGCGGCGCTCAGCGGCTCCGCCGGGCGTGGGCTCGCGGTTGGACCAGTCGACAGGCGAGCGAGGGTTGCTGCGATTCGGCTGACCTCGTCGCTCAATTGCCGAAGCCGGGCGGCATTCTTGTCGGCGCTGGCCTCGGCGACACCGGTCGGCGTGAACGCCCCCGATGCGACAAGGGCGAGCGCGGCGAAGCGCTCGTCGTCCGACGCGTCGACCAGCAATTCGACGTCCGGACTGAAGGCGCAGGCAGCAAGATCATCGAGGAGCCTCGAAGGAGCAGCCACAATCGTTGGAAATCGAATGCCAGGCGTTCGCGCCGCAACGGTATCCAGAAGCGCTTTGAGCGACGGTGGAGCCCCCTCGTCGAGCTCGATCCAGAGCGCCGACGCAGCCGCCTGCTCACGGACGCGTGCGCAGGCGACTGCGTTGTCGGCAACATCGGTGACCCGGAAGTCGGCCATCATGACCGTCTGGCGCGCGCGTATTCTCGCGCATTCAGTGTCCCCGACCACCAACACGGGGTGCGGATTATAACAATCAGCGCGGTTTTGGTTGGCGCTCAGGTACGTGTCCATGGGTCTGCGTCCCGCGACAATAAGACCGAGCGGGATCCTGATAACGCGCATTGCGGAGAAAAGTCAGACCATTTTCGCGTTCAGAACGGAGGCAATCTCAAGACGTCGGTAAGCGGCCGTGCATAGTGGCAGCCGCCTGGGGGGTGAGAATTTGCACCGTGCTCGTAATCAGGCTGCGGCCCGCTGGCTCGATGAGCTCGCCGGGGCCATCGCCCAGGCGCAGCATCTGGCCTGGACGCTCGGCGTCGCCGAGGGCGATTCCGCGGAAGCGCGCACTCTTTATGCTCGGCTCGAGGCGCTGCGGAGCGAGATCGACTCGCTGCGCTTCGGCGACTGGGCCGAGATTCGGCAGGAACTTGATCCGAAATGGCTCGATAGTGTCGTCGGGGCGTGTCCGCTTCCGGCCGTTTCGCAGCCTTAGATCACAGGCCTTCGGGCAAATCGCCGCCGCCGGCGAAGGCCTCGAGGAATGGCTCGGCAGGAGGCGCAGCCCAGCCACCCGTCGCAACAAAGGCCCGGTTGAGGAATGCCTTCTTGCCATAGCTAAGCGGCCGGCCGTCGGGGCCATCGACCCGCCCTCCGGCGGCGAGCAAGACCGCGTGGCCGGCGGCCGTATCCCATTCGCTCGTCGGCGACAGCCGCGGATAAATATCGGCCGCACCCTCGGCGACGATACAGAATTTCAGGCTCGAGCCGAGGCTGACATGGCCGCAGGCGCCGACTGCGGCCTCGAGATAGTCTGACGTGCTCTGGGTGAAATGGGATTTGGAGGCGACCGCCGTGACCGGCTCGGCGCGCTTGCGAGTCCCGATTGGGCGCCGGCCGGCACCCTCGTCGAGCCATGCTCCGACGGCGCAGATCCCGGCGTGAAGCCGTCCCGTGGCCGGTGCAAAGACAACTCCAAGGCTTGGGGCCCCGCCTTCAACCAGCGCAATGTTGACCGTATAATCGTCGCCGCCGCGAACGAACTCCTTGGTTCCGTCGAGTGGGTCAACCAGGAAGAAGGTTTGGTCGTGCGCCGGAATTCGCCCGGCTGCGACTTCTTCCTCGGCGATGACCGGGACGCCGGGCGCAGCCCGGGCGAGCGCCGCGAGGATGATCAGCTCGGCCGCGCGATCGGCTTCGGTTACCGGTGAACGGTCGCTCTTCAACTCGATGTCGAACCCGCGCCGGACGATCGCCAGGATCGCCTCGCCCGCCTCGCGCGCGGCGTCGGACAGCTGATCGAGAAGCCGGTCGCGGTCCGAGTTCAGCGTGGAGCCATCCTGATCCCGCCGTCGAGGCGGACGGCGGCGGCGTTGAGATAGGGGTTTTCGACCATGAAACAGGCGAGCCGCGCATATTCCTCGGCTTGGCCAAGGCGCTTCGGGAATGGCACCTGCGCGCCGAGCGCCTCCTGCACGTTCGGCGGCATCATCGCCACCATCGGCGTCTTGAACACGCCCGGGAGGATGGTGTTGACGCGCACGCCCTCGCTCATGAGATCGCGGGCGATCGGCAGGGCCATCGCAAGGACGCCGCCCTTGGACGCAGAATAAGCCGCCTGGCCGATCTGGCCGTCCTCGGCTGCGACCGACGCGGTGTTGATGATCACGCCGCGCTCGCCGTCGGCCAGCGGCTCCAGATCGACCATCCCAAACGCGGAATTGGCGATGCAGCGAAAGGTCCCGATCAGGTTGATCTGGATGGCCAGCTCGAACTGCTGCATCGGATAGCGCTTCGCCGCCTTGGTTTCCTTGTCGCGGCCGACGGTCTTGGCGGCGTTCGCGACGCCCGCGCAATTGACGAGCACCCGTTCCTGCCCGTGCGCGTCGCGCGCTCTGGCGAATGCCGCGGCGACCTTCTCGTCGCTGGTGACGTCGACCTCGCAGAAAATCCCGCCGATCTCGGACGCGACCTTCTCGCCTCGCTCGGCGTCGCGATCGAACACCGCGACCTTGGCTCCGCGCCGGGCGAGCTCGCGGGCAGTCGCTTCGCCGAGGCCCGATGCGGCTCCGGTCACCGCTGCGGCCACTCCGTCTATGTCCATTGCTGCCCCTTAAATCGATCGAGAATCCGCGCTGCCTATTCCCGCGAACGCCGGCGAACACAAGGCACGGCGCTCAGCTACCGGCCCGTCGCAAATCGGGCTTTAGAGATTGGACAAGCGCGTGTTCATCGCGAATCTAGGTTGAATCGGGGATAAGCGGCACTCTATTTTAGGTGCGATATCTGGGGGATGGGCCGAGATGGGTAGCAAGTTCAAGGTTGTGGCACTGGCATTGTCCGGCTCGGCGCTGCTGTTAGCCTCGCCAGGATTTGCCCAGTCCGTTGCTCCTGGGTGGGTGCAAACCTCAGCCGTCCCGACTGCAAGCAGCGTCGCCGCTTTCTACAATCAGTGGCAGACCCAGCCGATCTGGTTCCGCGGAGGGGCCGAAAGCCCTGCCGTCGCGCAACTCGTCACGATCCTTCAGCGCGCCCCGTTCGATGGCTTTGCCGACGGGCCCCAATTGGCTGCCCAAGTCCAGGCCGCTGCCGCGCAGGCGAAGAGCGGCAACCCAGCGGCCGTCGCGTCCGCCGAGCGCACGCTGTCGACCGCTTGGGTCCAATACGTCCAGGCACTGAAACGGCCCACTCCCGGCATGACTTATGTCTTCTCGGTGCTCGAGCCGCAGGGCGCTCGTGCCGACCAGATCCTGCTGACCGCCGCGGCGGCGCCATCGCTCGAAGCGCACCTCATCGCAACGGCCAACGTCAATTCCGTCTATGCGCAGATGCGCGACGCAGCCTGGGCCGAGGCGCAGGCGTCGGGAAATTTGACCCCCGATCCGCGTCTTATCGCCAATCTGGACCGTCTTCGTTCGATCCCTGCCGGCGGGAAGTTCATCGTCGTCGATTCCGGCACGCAAATGATGACGATGTTCGAAAACGGCCGCCCGGTAGACTCGATGAAGATCGTAGTCGGCAAGACCGAATATCCGACGCCGATGATCGCCAGCGTCATGTACTACATCGTTTACAATCCGTACTGGAACGCGCCCGACCATTTGGTCCGCAAGATCGCTCAGAACTATCTCACCATGGGCGACAAGTACCTGAAGAGCCGCGGCTATCAGGTAATGGCGGACTGGTCGTCGAGCTCAGCCGTCGTGCCGAACGGCCAGGTGAATTGGAAAGCTGTCGCGGCTGGCAAGGAGCAAATCCGCATCCGCCAGAAGCCCCAGGACGACAACAGCATGGGGGATTTGAAATTCCCGTTCCCAAACAAGCTCGACATCTTCCTGCACGATACCCCGCACAAGGAATATTTTGCGAAGGCGAATCGCAATCTGTCGAACGGGTGCGTCCGGCTTGAGGATGCGCGCCGCTTTGGGCGCTGGCTTCTCGGCACCGAGCCGAGACCGCCGGGAACCGACGCTGAGATTCAGGTTCAGCTGCCGCGCGGCGTTCCGATCTATCTGACCTACACCACAGCCCAGGTTCGCGACGGCAAGATCGCCTACTTCGCGGATCCGTATCGCCTCGACCCAATCGGCCGCACGGCCCGGGCGAGCGGCCACTAGGTCTGTCCGCGCCGTTTCGCGCGGCCTAGTTCAAGATTCATTGGCGAGTGAGCGGGGATTCCCGGCCCGCTTTGCGTCTGCGCCGGACAAAGAAAAAACCGGCCCGGGCGAGTGCCCGGACCGGTCTTTCGCTGGTCGTGCCGTTCAGCCGCGCTCTGGCGCCGGAGGCGGCGGCGGAGGCGGAGGCGGCGGAGCCGGACACGTATCCGTCGCCAGGATCACCGAGCCGTCCGGGCAGGTCTGCGTCGCCGGAGGCGGCGGCGGCGGCGGAGGCGGAGGCGGAGGCGGAGGCGGCGGAGGCGGCGCCGCGAAGTTGTAAATCACGCTCGCCAAAATGCTGTGCGAACGCCACCGGGTATCGAGATCGATGCCCAAGCCTTGAGCGCTCGAAGCGGCGAACTTCAGGTTCGGAACGTTGAAGAAGCGATACTTCAGGCCAACGTCGATGTTCGGACCGACCGCATAGCGCAAACCGGCGATCGCCTGCCAGGCGAGGCCGCTGTCAGTATCCGAAATGTCGATCGCTCCCGTAGGAACGACGGTATCGGCGCTGTACTTGACGCTGGCCAGGCCGACGCCCGCGCCGGCGTAGCCGCTCAGCCCGTCATCGTCACCGAAGTCGAGGAGCAGGTTGACCATCGCTGACAGCGCACGGCCACGACCGCCCGCATCGAACGCGTCGCCAGGACCCCCGCCCGAAAGAAGCGAGTTGAACCGCATCTGATTGACCGACGCACGCTTGTAGCCGAGCTCGCCCTCGAGCCGCAGCATTCCGAAGTCGTAGCCGGCGATGAGGTCAACATCGAAACCGGTATTGTGCGTGACTGTGATTGCGTCCTGGATGCTGAGAGTGCCGTCGTCGTAATCGACGTCCGCATCCTCAACGAACAGTACCCCGCCCTCGATGCCCACGTACGGCGAATGATCCCGCGCCAAAGCGGGTGTCGCCAGGGCTGTCGACGCGAGCGCCACCGCAATGGCCAGCTTGCGCATAAATGTCCCCTTTCACCTGCGTTCTAAGATTGAACCGCCTGAACACATTATGAGAGCGCCGGTTGCGGCGCAAGCGCGGGAATGGTCGGTAACTGTTGCGCAAAAGCCTCAATGAAAATTGGTCCGAAATGCAAGCCTTTGTCGGATTTGAATTTTTTAGGCGTCGATAAGTCCATGGCCTCGAAGGGCTGTAAGAATTTGCGAAACGGCCGCTCGTGCTTCGGCGTCTACGTTCGTCCCCCCGGACGGCGTCGCAATCGCTGTTGTCCTGCTTCCGACGACCTGTTCCCCGTCGATGAAAAGGCCTGAGCGAAGCGATCGTCCATCCACCAGGCGGCTGCTCGTGACCGGGCCTTCTGCTGATTGGCACGATGCCGTGACGACCATGCCGCGGGCCGATTTCGGGAGCGATACCACTTGCAGCGACGAGAGGTCGATCATCAGAAACAGATCGCCGCTGGCGTGGAGGTTCATCGCCCAATGCGTCGCGTAGCGTCCTCGCAGCAGCCGCGTTAGACGGAACCGCCCCGGGCCGATGGCTTCGGCATCGGCAAATTGAATCAGTTCGTCGCCGATGAGCGCGAGGTTTGTGCCCCCAGCCAACGCTTCATCGTCGCAACTCGACAGCCATTGATTAGGATCAACGAGCTCGACCTCGACTGAATTGACCGTGTCGATGTCCTCGGGGTCGCCGTCGGGCAGGAGCGTTTCTGCGGACCCCAGGACTGCTTTCCGATGCGCGGTGCGGACGCCCAGGAAGAACTGATCGCTGCTCACCTCGACGGGCAGGCGCTTCCATATCGGTGCCGGTGTCGAGGCCGCCAGATGAACGGTCGGATTCAAGCCCGCCTGATCTGTAAGGTCGGGCAATTCGACGAGCGCCAAGGCAAGGTTGCCAATGACGACGTCGCTCGGAGGAAGAAAGCGTCCCGGATCTGCTGCGACTGAGGCTTGCGGTCTCCACACCGGTCGCAACTCGGCCACCACGACCATCCCATCGATCGTGGAGTGTTCAATTCGCCAACTGCCTGGAGAGAAGTCGGTGTCAACCTCGGTTCCCGGCTTAAGGGTCATGAAACGGGGTGGCAGACGCAAAGTGAGCTTGTCTCGCTGGGCCCATCGGCGCGCGATCATCTGTTCCGCGACAAGCCGCGCGTCACTTGCAGGCAGGACTGCAGGAAGCTCAACTTTTGCCTCGGTCGTCGACGACTGGCCGATGACGTCGCTTCGAGCCTGGCCCGTCTGATAATCCCGCTCGGCATCATAATAAGTCAGCGATAGGAATGAGGGTAATGATCGGGCCGGAATCTGGTCGCGCGCGAGGCGAGCAGTGTTTGCACCGTCTGCGCTACAGCCAAGGTCGTCTTCGTCGATCGGTGCCGTCGTTGCCGGTAATGGTGATCGTAGGATCGACCCGTCGTCGACCAGATCGACGGCAAAGCTGTCGACGATCGGCTCCACGGCATCGCGGATTGAGCGGCCCATCGCCGCGTAACCGCCGACGGAACCGGCGGCACCGCAATCGATCGCACCGCTGCTGGCATCCGCTAGGATGGTATGGATCGACGGCGCAAGGACATCCGCGACCACCTCGAAGGTGAGAAACGGAATTCTGTTGCCGAATTCCGCGAGCTCGAGGTTCTCGAAAACCGCAAGACTGATCCCACGGTAGGCCGGCGTGGCGTCGACCCCTTCGATCGACCCGATCAGCGGATCGGCGTCCTGCGCCTCGGTCCCTTGATAGAAGCGGAATTCGGTATTGATCTTGAAATCGCCTGCTTCTCCGCGCAGCAGCTTGCCGTCGGCCCAGATGCGCCGGATCTCGACAAGTCGTCGCGACGAGAGCGCGACGGCGAATGATACTGAATAGCTGTAGGTGGTGTCGGGCTGTCCCTTGGCCCCGCTGGTCTGCGTGCTCTCGACCAGGTCTGTCGACCAGATGATGCTGCCGGCGACCCGCATAGTTCCGTAGATTCTGGGAATCTGCGTGTCGTACGACGAGGTCTGGACGCTCAGGTCGCCGAGCCGTGGACCGCGCCTCGGCGACCGGAATATCTGCTGGTCGATCGACTGCCCAACAAGGCTGCCGATCGCGCCGCCGACGGGTCCGCCGAGCAGCGTCCCGACGGTACTGAGGACGAGGGTCGCCATTAGCGGGCCGATCGCAAAAGCTTGCGGTAAACCCCGAGCACGCGCCATTGTGGCTCGCCCGGTGTTTCGACGACTCTACCGAGGCGGGCGTCTGCGTGAACGAATCCCGCGGCGGTGCAAATTCCGAAGTGAAGCTGGTCGTTCGCGACTTCCATGAGCATCATGTCGCCGCTGCGGCGGCCGGCCGGCGCGACCCTCCGAAAATGCGCCGAAAGCGCGCACTCGATCTCCTTCCGATGGTTGCCGCGCAACCGATAATTCCGGCGCACCCCGACCGTTGGGATTCCGAACGTCGCGAGCAGGAGCCCGACGCAATCGAGCCCGATCTTGGGATCACGTCCCTGCGGCCGGAATCGCGTTCCGACGAGCGCCCGGGCGTTCCCGGCATAATCATGTTTCATCGTTTCAGGCGCCTGGATAGCGAGTCAGCAGGTCTGCACCTGGAAGGTGGGGCTCGCCGCGAAAGTTGGCGGCGTTTGCGAAGCGGTCGACGCAGGTCTGAAATCTTTTGTCGCAACCCTCGCGGAGCTCAACCACACAGCCCGGCGCGATGGCGCCGCGTGGAATGTCGCGCACTTGGACAGTCGTTCCATTGACCGCAACGACGACCGTCGACCGGCCGCAATTGGCCCCACTCAAATAGTGCAGTCGTCCCAGCAGGAAGTCATCGCCGACTGACCCGTTGAGAGTGATCGCGCCATTTTCATGGGTCACAACTGTTGCGCGTTTCGATCGGCCGGCCAAGTCGACGCGACACTGTTTGTCGCCGAACTGAGCCCTGCACTGCGGCGACGTCGAAGGGCAAAGCGCACCTTCGAGCTTCGAAGCCGTGCCGCGAAGCTCGGCCGAGAACCCGTCGCCGTTGATCGAGACCTCGCCGAGTTCGCCGGCAACCAGGTCGACACCTTCGGACTCCGGTTTGTTCCAGTCGATTGCGAAGAGCTTCACCCGCGCGCCGTCCCACCGGCCGAGCGCGAGGTCCTCGCTGTCGAGCGCCTCCGAGCTGAGCGCGCCGCCAACCTCGCTCGACTGCGGTTCCAAGCCAAGATTGCGGCTCACGGCGGCGGGCAGAATGCCTGGCTCCGACGTATATGCCGCTCCGCCTTCGATCACATCGCGATCGTGACTGGTGAGGCCGAGTCCGGCTCCATCCGCGCGCTCCAGCCGCCAACACAGGGCAAGGCTGGTCAGCTCGCCCTCGACAATGTCGGTCACTCAAACCTCGCGGATCTCGAGGAGGGGAATGCTCGGCGCTTCGCCGGCGCGAAAAGTCGCGCGATTCACTTCGATGCGGTCTTCGGCAAATCGCACCGGCACGTCGAACACGAACCCGGCGGTGACGATCGCGCCGGCCGCCGGCGGATCCGCGAACTGGATCGTCCCCAGCGCCTCCAATGTCCAACCGCCGGCCATTTCCGTGCCGTTCACGGCGATGCGCACCGTTCCGGGAGCCGGCCGGGTGATCCGCCGTCGCTCGCCCGATCCGTAGGCTTTGGCCAGTTCGTATCGGGTGCCTATCCCATCGCCGGTTCCGATCACCTGATCGGTTGGCGTCGGAACCGCCGACATCGCGTTGGAACTGAAATCATATGGATCGCGGAAGCGAAAGCCGACCGCCGGGCCGCGCCGCGCCCGGAAGAACGCGATTAGTGCTTCGAGTTCGTCCTCGCCACGAACCCCAGGACCGGCGTCGAATCGCAGCCGCGCCTGCGCCCAATTGGCGTTGCGCGTTTCGAACCCGCTCGCGCTGGTGACGATGTTGGTCGAGAAGTTGGGCGAGACGCTGGCCTCCTGCCCGATTTCGATCGGGAACGCGATATCGTCGAACGGCACCACGGCCTGCTCCTTGTCAAAAAGGGTGAGGCCGTCGCGAAGCACTTGCGGCAGCGCCCACAGGAAAACCTCCGCGCAGCCGCGGCCCACGGCCTCGATGGCCGCATCGAGAATAGTCCGCCATCGCCCGCGGTCCGCCGCCTCGGCGACGAAGCCGGAAAGATAATGCTGCTCGGCGCGCGGATAGCCGAGCCTGGCATCGAGCTGCAGATAAGCCGACGCCCGCAAACCGCTCCGACCACTGGTCACCCACTCATAATCCTCGGTTTGCAGGACATCAAAAGCCGGGCGCGCCCAGGCCTCGGGCAGATTTGCCCGTCGGATTTCGGGCGCGTGCGGATCGAGGACCGTCGGCAAATAGACCAGTAGGAGCGTCTCGGTCGAAGCGTCCGCGAGCTTCGCCGTCGTCGCGATCTGAGCCGTCGAGGCCGCGAGCAGAGCGCCCGCCTGGTCAAGCAGCGCGACTTGTTCGTTATTCAAGGCCGAGCGCACGTCGCCAATCTCAACCGGATCTCCACCGAACGCCGCCTTTGCCTGGTCGTCGTACAGGCAGACCGCGCCGGTCGGCTGGACCCACCACCACGGTTCCCCAATCTGCACCCGCGGCCGCAATCCGGTGTCGACCGAAATCGCCACGAGCTCGTCGGCGACGCTAGAGAGAAAGCCGATGGCCGCTGCGTTCGCCGGCGATACCAGGCTCGACGGCGGCTCCCAGGCGGTCAGCGCCGGAGTGCCGTCAAACGTGCGCTGCTTCCACGCTTCGGGGCAGAACATGTCGAGGATTTCGTAAGAGAACGACCAGATCAGCTCATAGCCGTGTGCCCTCGCGGCTCGAGCGAAGTCACGATGCCAGGCGAGCGCGGCCGCGTTGAGCATCCGCGTCGGATCGAGCCGCGCCGCTCCGTCGAGCGCGAAATAATGGCTCATTCCAATGTAATGGTTGATGGTCCCGCGAAAGCCCAGCCGCTCGATCGCCTGAACGATCCGCTCGGGCGGCAGATTGTACATGTCGTCATAGGCCGTCGCGATGCTCAATTCGTGCTCGGGCACGACCGCGTCCCTGATCGCCAGCACGCTCGATGGTCCGTCACAGCGGATATTCGTCACCGTCGCCCTGCCGGTCGCGGGAGCCGGTCGGATGACCGCCGAGCCCTCGGCGTAATCCGGAGGCACCAGGCTGAGGAACATCCGGTCGATCCGCCTCGGATCGACGCGATCTGCATCGGCAGGAAGCGAGAAGCCGGCGTCGAGCTCGTCGAAATCGATCCTGATCTCGGCGCTCGTTGGCGACCCGTCCGCATAGTTCCAGAGACGCACCAGCCAGATCTTCGGCTGTCCGGCGCCATCCTGGCCCTCGACCGTCAGCGTCGGTCCGTTGATGGCATCGAGCGCAATGAGGCCGCTCGACTGCCAGTGGAACTGCAGCGTGCAGCCCGAATAATCGCGGTTCGTCTCGCGCCGATGGGCCGGGTGGGCCAGCCGATCCTCGCTCTCGTAGATCAAGCCGACGAGGTCGCCCAGGCGCAGGAACTCAGCCTCAACCGTCAGCCCGTGTCCGTCCGCACTCGTCACCGCGCTGGCGATCGTCCCGCGGGGAAAGTCGACCGTCCAGTGAAGCGGGTCGAACCGCTTGACGAATGTCTCGACGATCGGCGCGTCGGGCGCCGTGAACCACAGGTTCATCGCCGCTCCGCCAGCGCCGAGCGCACTGCCCGCGCCACTTGGCGGCTCGACTGCCGAAGGACCTGCGGGTCGCCGGGTGCCGGTGTCCGGATTGCGATGGCCACCCGCACGTCACGCCCGCCGCTGCCGGCCCGCTCGATCCGTCCGCCGGTCGACGGCACGAACAGTTCCGGTCCACGCTCGCCGACAACATATGCGCGGCCTGCGCTCACCGGCCCGCCGGTTGCCCGTCCGGGCATTCCCAGCAATCCGGAGATAAGGCTGCCGATGCCGTTCAGCAGACCGGCTCCTAACCCGCCGCTTCCGCCGCCGGGATTGAACAGGGCGCGAAGCGAGGCTTGCGCAATGTCGGCCATGGCGGCGAGGGCGACGCGCTTCAAATCAGCGAAGCCGAGCTTCCCCGGTCGTGATCGCTCGCGCCAGCGCACTGTCGATCAACCGCCCGGCACGCCCGGCGCCGGCGACCAACGGGCCCTCGAGCTCGCCCCGCATGCTCGCGACATCGCGCGCGAACGCAGCCGTATCCGCGCGGACGCTGACCACCAGTCGTTCGATTTCTTCGTCCATGGTTCTTGCTCACTTGTCAGGAAAGCGTCGACGCAACTCTTCGATCGTCTCTGCGTCCGGCGCGTCGCCCGGCTCGCCCGGCGGGGAGAGGGCAAGCGCAAGCTCGGCCGGAGTGGCGTTCCAGAAATCTTCGGGCCGCCAGCCAAGTACCGCCGCGGCGCCGAAGCAGTGTCGGGCCGCGGCGTCGCCAAAGCCGCCGGTCATCCCCGTCCCTGAAGGATCTGGGCGAGCACCGAGCGGAGGATCGGACTGACACCCGCAAGTCCCTTTTCGGCCACGGCTTCGCCGATCCGCTCGCGCGTGATGGCATCGGGCCTGCCCCTCGACAGATGGTCGAACAGGGCGACGATCTCGAACAGTCGCAATTGTCCCTCGGCCGCGCGTTCGACGAGCTCGAATAGTGAGCCCAGCTCTTCCTCCGCGGCGACCAGCGCGCCGAAGCTCGGCCGAAGCACCAGGGCTTCGCCACAGACGTCGATGCTTGCCTCGCCGCGGTACGGATTGGCTTTCGTCACAGCGCGACGACCTCGCCCGAGCTTTCGAGCGCAAGCGTGTAGTTGCGCTCGCCATTGAAATCGCCGGCATATTCGAGCCGGGTGACGAGGAATTGCCCGCGCATCCGATCGCCGCTCTCGAAGCTCAGCTCGTAATCCTCGAGCGCGCCGGTGAGCGCGAGGCCCTTGACCTGAGCCTCGGCCGCGCTGCCGGTGAAAATCCCGCTCGCGGCCACCGACACCGACCGAACGCCGGCGCCGGACAGCAATTCGCGCCATCCCCCGCTGCCTTTGTTGGTGATCGCCACTGCGTCGCCGTTGATCGACAGCTGGGTCGTCTTGAGCCCCGCGACCGTCGCATAGGCCGGGGCCGGCGCGCCGTCGCCGATCTTGAGCAGGAATGCGCTGCCGCGTTCCGCTGCCATAACCGTCTCCTTCTCTCAGGTGAGCGCCAGCATCCGCGCCCGAAAATCGATCGCCGCGGCCCACGGCCCGGCAACGTCGCGCAGCACTCGCCGCCGGACCAGGCGCATCGTGACGAGCTGCCAATCTTCCGGTGCGGACAGCGCGTGAAGGCGCGCTTCGATTTGGTCGGCCACTCCATGCAGCCGCACCGGTTGGTCATCCCACAAAGTGATGGCGACCAGCACTTCGCGGCCGTCACCGCTCTTGTGGCCCCAGTCGATCTCGGTCGTCGCGTCGATTGCCACATAAGGGAAGTCGGCGCGTGCCGGCGGACCGTCGTAGACCCCGGTCAGCTGGGGCACCGCGCCAAGCGCCGTCGCAACGGTCGACTGCAGCGCCGCGCCCGCGCTCACTTGAGCCCGCTCGACAGAAAGCGCAGCCCGGGCTCGCTCAACCAGCGCTTTAGCAATCCAGGCCCGCGCACCACGACTTTCGCGTCGACGATCTCGACCGCGCCTGAGCCCAGCATCTCCGTAATCCGAGCGGCGACCCGCTGCGCCTGGCGCCGCTGCTCCGCCAAGGCGAGCCCATCGGCTCGTCTGATCAGGTCCTTCGTCATCCTCGCACCTCTTCGCAGCGCATCGTCAGCCGATCCTTCGCGGCCGGATCGTCGAGCACCTGGCGCACCATCAGCTTCCGGCCGCCCCAGGTGACTCGTTGATCGAGCCGGATTCCCTCCCGGCGCCGGATCGTGACCCGGTATCGCGGCATTGCGCTCAGCGCCTGGGCTTCGCTCTCCGGTCCCACGCTCTCGAGAATCACGCCGGCGAGGCAGCGACAGACCAGCTCCCAGCCGGGCTCCTGCAGTCCCATCGCGTTGCGCATGGAGACCGGGCGTTCGATCACCACCCGCTGACTGAGCGTACCGGCGAATTCGAGGCTCATCTGAGGCGCATCCGCCGGTACGGCCGCCAAAGGGCGGTCACGGCGGCCGGCGGATCGCCGCCCGAGCCGTCGCGCGCGGTGAACAGGTGCGCAACCAGCCGCAGGATGCCCTGCCGGATCGGCTCCGGCACCTCGTTCTCGCTCGATGCCAGCCCTGCGCTTCCACTTACACGAACGCGGCTGAACCGCGCCGAGTCCGACACCCGCACCCAGCCGTCGCCGGAGGAAACGATGTCGACACAATAATCGCCGGTCATCAGCGGCGATGCATTTCCGTTCTCGTCGATGCCTTGCACATCGCTGATCGACCGGGTCGGGATCGCCGTCAGCCGCTCCCATCCGCCGCTTGCCGCGAGATCCTCGGCGAAGTTTCGCTCGATCACGACTTGGTTGATGAATGCCTCGCACAGGGCGCTCGCGGTTCGGATCAGCCCGGCGAGCACCGCTTCTTCCTCGCCGGTCTCAATCCGCACATACGCCTGAGCCTCGCTCATCGTGACCGCGGGTTCCGCTATCCCCAGCATCACCGTATCTCCACACGCAGCACGATCGACCGGCTGTCGGTCCGGCCCGATGCCGTGACGATTTGGTTGACCAACCGGTAAATCCGCCCCGGAACTCCGCCCTCGGCCTTCACGGTCGCCGTCGCCGCCTCGAATTGGCTGCCGACGACGGTTACGCCGCCCGGCTCGTCAGGGGTTGCGGACCATGCGCTCGCGGCAAGGACATCATCCCCGAGATATTCGGCGCCCCAGTCGATCGAATAATCGAGGACCGCATCGGGATCCTTCAAGAGCAGGCTCATTTGATTCCTTTCCGACCGCGCGACAGTACTTCGTCCCGCAATTCTGCCGTGTTAGGCGACGCCCATGGCTGTTGAGGCGCGGGACGCATCAAGGATCGTCAACGGCATCCCGCGCTTCGGGGACGTCGACAATTATTCCGAAAGCTTCGGCTTTCAGTGGAACCGCTTCGCCGCGACCCAACTCCACGCGCACAGCTCCGAGCGGCTGTGGCGTGAGACCGGCTGGACCCCGGCCGAGCTAGACGGTCTCGACATCCTCGAGGCCGGCTCCGGCGCCGGCCGTTTCAGCCGGGTCCTCCTCGAACAGACCAAGGCGAACCTCTACAGCTTCGACTATTCAACCGCGGTCGACGCGAACCTCCGCAACAACGGCGGGATCGCACCCGACCGCTTCCATCTTTGCCAGGCCAGCATTTACGACATGCCGTTTCCCGACGGCTCGTTCGACAAGGTCCTGTGCCTCGGCGTGCTCCAGCACACCCCCGATTTCGAAGCGTCCGTTCGGGCCCTCGTCGCCAAAGCCAAGCCGGGCGGCGAGATCGTGGTCGATTTTTATCCGATCCGCGGCTGGTGGACCAAGCTCCACGCCAAATATCTCCTCAGGCCGGTCGCCAAGCGCATGTCGCGCGAACGCCTGCTGAAGCTGATCGAGCGTAACGCCGGCTGGCTCGTCGCGACGCACCGGGCCCTGACGCGCATCGGCCTCCACGCGCTTACCCGCTTCCTGCCGCTGGTCGACATCGCCGCAACACTGCCCGCAGACCTGTCACCCGCCGAGCTTCGCGAATGGGCGATCCTCGACACTTTCGACATGTTCTCGCCCGAATTCGACAGTCCGCAGCGCACCTCCGCGGTCGTCGCCATGTTCGACCGCGCGGGAGCCCAGGTGACCCATGTCGAAACCGGCCTCGTCCGCGCCAACCGGATCTGAGCCCTCATCGTGCCTCCGGCTGGGCCACCACGTCGGCTTTGGCGACCGTCTGCCGCCTGCGCGGAACCTTGTCCTTCGCCGCAGCCCTGGTCTGCTCCGAAAGGGCCGCTTCGCCGCTCGCGAACGTGCCGATGCTCATGCGTTCACCGCTTTGACGACGGCGAAGGTGAAGACCAGGGCCTCCACCAGCGCGCCGCCGGAACGGTTCTCGATCACGATCTTGAAGGAGCCCGCGGCGATGCCTTCGACCCAATAACGATAGCTGCCTGGAGTCGCGTTCCCGCTGGTCAGGTTGAGGTTGACCGTATCGGTCGCCGCGACCGCCGAATTGGTCACCGTGAACGATACGACCGCCGCTGCGGCCATCGACGCATTGTGCGTCGTTACCTGCCCCGAGGCCTTGTTCAGCGTCACTCCGGTCGACTTGCTGGTCGCCTGAATGACCGCGCCGCCCGCGCCGGTCGCGTAACCAACGCCGTTGGTCGCACCGCTGCTCGTCACGGCTCCGCTCGTCGCAACCGCAGTCGGAGTCACCGTCCCGAGCGTCAGGTTGGTTCCTGAGATTGTCAGCCCTCCGCCAAGTCCAAGTTCTTCGACCACGCCCGCACCCGCGGACGCGCGCCCGAGCAGTTTGGAGGTCGCGCTGACGTTCTGAATCTTGGCGTAGGTGACCTTGGAATTGCCGATCGTCGCGGCGAACGATCCGCCGCCGCTGCCGGTGACATCCCCGGTCAGTGTGATCACCTGATCCCCGCTGTTGGTCCCGCTCAGATTGTTGGCGGTCAGCGGGCCCGAAAAGGCGCCGGCGCCCGTGATGTGCAGACCATCGTTCTGGACGGTCCCGACATCGCTGCCGTTGACGCGGAACCGGACCCACTGGCCGTTGCCGTTGATGTCGATTCCGAACCCGCGGAAGGTCTGGATGGTCCCGTCGACCTGTGGAACTCCGCCGAGCCACGACCGGCCGCTGATCGCGTTGATGACGTTGGTGCTCTCCATGAACAGGCCGGTGTCGAGCGCCGTGCCCGTTTTCGGTCCGAAGCTGTGGGTCGCCCCGTCGGCCGTGATCGAACCTTCGGTATAGAAGTTTGGGAAAGCCGCGAGCTGCCCCAGCCGCGAGGTGACGCGTCCGCATCCTGTCACCCCGGCCGCATGCAAGCCGTTCAGCACCAGGGTGTTCTGGCTCAGCCGAGACGGCGCCTGGTCCATCTCCGAATAGCAATTGGTGAGCACGTGCGACGCCGACGGGCTGTCCGTGCAATAAGCGCCCCCCTCCCGCACCGTGACCCCGCTGGTCCAGGTCGGGATCGACATTGCGGGATTGGCGCTTCCGTCGCGCGCAAAGCCCCAAAAAGCATTGTCGGTCGCCGAGCTCGGCGGCGAGTTGGTTGACGCGGCGGCCGCCTGCCCCGGCTTTACGTAGAATAGCCGGCCGCTCAAATGCACCAGTGTCGGCGTGACGTTCGCCACGACCCCGTTCGCGGCCGTATGGCATCCGGTGTAGGTGTTCCCCAGGAACGACCGGTCGCACACGCCCCATTGACGGCACGCCAGCGCGCTCAGCGAATGGACCACGCCGGCATTGGCGTCGCCGCCCTCGGCGTAAAGTCCGTTGCGGCAATTCTCGACGAAGGCGCGGCTGACTTCGAAATTGTTGGCATTGCCCTGGATCGTCCCACTCGTCCCGTCGGCTACGATCCGGATTCCGTCGCCTTGGAAGTTGCGGATGAATACGTCGCGGATTGTCGCTCGTGCCCGCAAGTGGATTGCGTGGAACTCACCCTCGCTTCCGGAATAAGCGCCTTTGAGCGACAGCCGGCTGATGACCGACGCGTCACCGCCCTGGTGCGTGACGTTGTCGGTGGTCGACGTTCCGGATGTATTGAACCGCTGGACCCGGATTCCCGTCGTGTTCGCGGCCCAGCGCAGCACCGTCGCGCCGCCGCCGGCCTCGCCGACACTCTCGCCTTCGATGATTAGCGTATGGTTGACGTCCAGTGTCGTGGTGCCGAGGAAATAGGTTCCGAACGGCACGAACAGCGCCGGCGACGCGCTGCTGTAGCCGAACCCCTGTGACGCGATCGATTTCAAGTAATTGAGCGCTGCGGCGAAGGCCGGACCGTCGTCGGTCGTGTCATCGCCCTTGGCTCCGAACCAGCGGACGTTGACCGCCCCGCTGTAGGTCCGCACCCACGCGCCGGACGCGCCGGTCGGGTCGCTTGCCGCGGGAACGACGATCCCCTGCCTCGGATCCGCCGTGACTGCGGCCGCGAGATTTGCGCCGTCGAACCGAAAGAGACCCTCCCGTCCGCGCTCGGTGAGCAGCGCCGGAACGCCGGTCGCCGTCGCCGCACCGAGCGCGGTCCGGCTCGCCGCCACAACCGGCAGTGAACCCGCTCCGGCCTGCACGCTCGTAAACCATTCGGCCGCGGCGATGAGCGCGATCGACTTGGTCCCGCTCGAAAAGTCGGTCGCCGACCCGCCGATCGGCGAGCGGCTGATCGTCCCGTTCGCCAGCAGGGTGCCGCGTCCGACTTCTCGCTCGGCCGGCTTGTCGACCCCGATCGCCGAATAATAGAAGCTGTCGCCCGTCTGCAGCGCCGAGCCGAAGCCCGTGAACCCGTTGACCGCTGGCCCGAGCACGAACGCGCCCGTCCCTTGGGTCGACGAATAGTTGCGCACGAGGTCGACGAACCTCGGTTGAAAGTCCGCCATCGCGGCTCCTCACTGAAAGAAATCCTCCCCGGGACGGGGAGGGGGACCGCACGAAGTGCGGTGGAGGGGGCCCCGAGACCCCCCTCAGCGCATCAGGCGAACTTCATCAGCTTGATCGCTTCCGAATTGACCACCTGCCCGCCGACTCGCTTGGTCGCGTAGAAATGCACGTACGGCTTATGCGTGTAGGGATCGCGCAGGATCGTCGTCGCATTGCGCTCGGCGATCACATAGCCGGCCTTGAAGTTGCCGAACGCGATCGACAGCGAGCTCGCGGCAATGTCGGGGGATGTCCTCCGCTTCGATCAAGGGATAGCCGAGCAGGGTCGCCGGCTGGCCCGCGGCCAGGCTCGGCTGGAACAGGAACTGCCCGTCCGTGGTCTTAAACTTGCGGATCGCCGCCGCGGTCGCCGAGTTCATCACGAACACCGCGCCCTGCCGGTAGGGCGAGCGAAGCGTCTGCACCAGGTCGATCAGCTTGTCCGCCGGGTTGCTCGCCGGAAAAGCGCCCGGAGCGCCCGTGCCGACGAACTGCACCGTCCCCATCGGCCGCGTCCCGTCCGCCGTCGCCGCGTTCGGCGAGCTGAGGAAGCCGAGCGGCTGGTTGGTCCCCGTGCCCTTGACGAACGCGAACCCTTCGGCCCGCGCGAACTCGGTCGCGATCTCGTGCGCCAGCCATTTCTCCACGTCGAACATCGCATCGTCGAGCATCTGCTGCGACGCCGCCGGGTTGGCGTAGAGCTCGCCCGCCGCCGGCACCACCTCGGTGAACGTCGGCGTATTGGTTTCCGGCCGCGCCGCCTCGTAAGCGACCCACCCGGACGGGGTGCCGCCCGTCGCGATCAGCTTGCGGTAGCCGGCGCTGCCGACCTTCACGACATTGGCGATCGACCGGATCGGCGAAATCGCGACCAGCGTCTCGTCGATCGCCCGGTCGATCTCCTCGGGCACGGCATAGCCGCCGATCGCGTCGGTCGAGCTGCCGATCGCCTTCGTCTCGAGCCCCGCCTCGATCCCGCGCCGCAAATACTGGTCGACGAAGCTCGCCGCTTCCGCCGCCTTGACGCCGTCCAATGCCGGCCGCTGCGCCGCAATGGCGCCGCTCGCCAACTTGGACTTGAGCAGCTCGAGCTCCGCCTTGAGCTCCGCGACCCCGTCCTCTTCCGCTTCGATCGCATCGAACGACTGCTCGAGCGCATCCACTTCCACCATTCCCGTTTCTCCTTTGGGCAATACTTCTCCGTCGTCCCGGACCTGATCCGGGATCCGTTTCTCTTTTTGTCTTTTTCGGTCAGCCCGCGATCGCGTGCACTCTCGCCTTTGGCTGCATCGGGTGCGTGACCAGGCTCACCTCGACCAGGTCGAGTTCGATCAGCTCGCGCAACCTGCCCTCGCTCTTGGCCTCGCGGACGCGATAGCCGAAGCTCAATCCATCCACCTTTTTCGTCTCCAGCAGTCGCGCGAGCCGCGCGTCGCCAAGGCTCGCAATCACCCGCAAACCGCGCTCGTCCTCGGACAAATGCTCAATCCGCCCGACGACCGCGCCGGACTTGTGTTGCCACAGCAGCGGCACCTCGCCCGCCGCCTTCAACGCCCGCGCGAACGCGCCCTTGCGCACCACATCCCCGCCGCGGTCAGGCCGGTCGAACACCGCCGCGTACCCCGCAAACCTCATCCGCTGATCAGATCGGTCAGCCGCAACCGGTAGGCGATCCCGATCAGCAGCATCGCCAGCATCAGCCGCACCGCCCAGGTCACCACCGCGCGCCACGCGCTGCGCTTGGCGTCGCGCCATGCCGACAGCAGCTCGCGCAATTCGTCCATGTCGCGCCGTGCTCGCTCGTCGTCGAGCCCGAGCGAGGCCAGCGCCCGTTGCGCGCCGGCCTGGCTTGACTCCTCGACCAGCGCACGCAGCGTCACCAAGTCCACCCCGCGCCCCTCGGCCTGCGCCATCAGGCTCGCGAGCAGCGCTTCCGCGCTCATCGCAACATTTGTCATCGACTAACCTTTGCAGCTGCGAACCCGAGCATCTCGCGCTTCTCCGCGTCGCTGAGGAAGCTCGCCGCTCCGATCACCTCCCACAATTTCGCCCGGTCGTCGGCGAGCTCGCTCAACTGGTCCGTGTCGATCGCCAGAGTCACCGGTCCGAGCCAGTCGCTCAGCATCGCTCCCAGCGCGTTGAGGATCCGGGCCGCCATTGGCAGGATGGTCTGCCGGTACAGCGCCCGCCCCGCCTCGCGCGCATTGGCGTAGGTGGCGTCCCCCGGCAGCCCGACCAGCACCGGGGGAACGCCGAAGGGGAGCGCAATGTCGCGCGCCGCGCCTTCTTTCAAAGCCACGAAATCCATGTCGGCCGGGGTCAGGCTCAGCGCCTGCCACCTCAACCCACCCTCGAGCAGCAGCGGCCGCCCGGCGTTGGCCGAGCCCGAAAACTCCTGCCCCAACTCCTCCTTCAGCCGCTTGAACTGGTCGGCGGAGAGCACGCTCCCGTCGGCCGGCTCGTAGCTGAGCGCGCCCGACGGCCGCGCCGCATTGTCGAGCAGCGCCTTGTTCCACCGGCTCGCGCGGTTGTGCACGCTCGCCGCCGCGATCGCCGCTTCGACGCAGCCCATCCCATAATGGTCGTCGCGCGGGTGCAGGGCCTTGATGTGCGCGACCTGCTGCCGCTCGAGCGGATCCACGCCCTGGAACCGGCGCACCTGGCCGCCGGCGCGGTACAGATAGGCGACCGGCCAGCCGCTCTCGTCGCACACCACGCTGACGCGCTCAGGGCGCAACAGGCATAACTCTCGCGGAGCGTCGCGATCATCGACGATCATCTGCACATAGGCATTGCCGTGCAGCAGCAGGTTGGCCGCGATGCTTTCGAGCAATCCGTCCGCCCCGACCAGCTCGGCCGCTTTCGAGTCGCCCTCGATCGCGTCGATCGTCAGCCCCCCGAGCATCCCCGCGACCAGCCGAACGCAGCGCTGCCCGACGGGATTGCGCTGATAGACTTCGCAGAATTGCTCGGAATAGGAGCGAGCGAACCCCACCTCCTGGCTGTTTGTACTCAGCCACGCGGGCACAAACGGCCTCGCGTCCGGCGGCGCAGATTTGCGCCCGAACCACCACCCCATGCTCGCTCCTAAACTTGAGCCGCCGTTGGCGGCGGATTAACTTCGCCTCGGCTACCTAGCTCCCTCTGGAGGCAGCCATGTCGTTCACCGAAGAAGAGCTCGAAGCCTGGCACCGCGCGAAACTAAAGCGCGAGTTCAAGCCCACGCCGGAATATCCGTCACCCCCTGCCGCCGAGTGCGTCAGCTGCCAAAGGCCCTTCGGCTACAATGAAGGCACGATCACCGACGACGTGGCGATCTGCGATATCTGCAACGGCGACTAAAGCCTCCGTTCTCGCGCCGCCTCCGGCGGTGTGACTTTCGGCGCTCTCATGCTTCCCAAAAACGGGCGGTCGCTCGTGAGGAGCGCCGCCCGACTCGCAATTTCCGACTGTGCCTAACGTGTACCGAATCAGCGTGACGCTGTCAAGTGTTTTTTACCTGTTTGGTTCAAAACCTCACACAACGTGTTCGCTGTGACCGTAGACAAGCACCGTCAGGAATCCCTGGCGGTGCGAATCCGGTCCTCCCGGGGCGCTTGCGAACTGCTCGGCCGCAGCTTCGGTGCAGCCGTAATCGAGCCCGGTTTCGCCGTAGGTCAGGACCATCCTGCACCCGGTGACCTTGCCGGTGTGATCGATCGCCAGGGCCATCACGTCGCGGCCGAGCAATTTGTCGCCGGTCTGCATCGCGCTCGACGCCGGCACTGCGCCGCCCGGGCTGAACCGACGCTCGAAGGTGATCGTCGAATATTCCTCCTTGGTCGAGGCGCCGGTCGCGGCGGCGGCTGAGGCTCCGCCGACCACCTTGCAATCCTTGGCCCCGCCCGACGGCAGGTTGGTCTCGTACTGGCAGGTCTGGGCCGAGCCGTCGCCGGTCATGCGGACGGTGACTTTCTCCCACCAATTGTCGAGCGAAAGGGTCGCGCTGCTCGTGGCGGCGGCGACCGGGGCTGCGGCGGCAATCACACTCAACGGAATCAACCAGCGGAGCACGCTCCATCTCCTTGCGCCCGCCGCTCCGGCGGCCCGATTGCCGCCGCCACCTGACCCGCCCAACGCGCGAATGGGATTTTGGTCCCAACCGCGTGAGACCAGATGTGCGATCGCTTCGCCGCCCGCATTTCGCGGACCTTCATCGGCGCGCGATCAGCCGCTCGATCGCGGTTCGATGCCACTCTTCGTTACCTGCCTGCGCCTCGAGCTTCTCGCGGATTTCGCGAAGCTGGAGGTCGGTCAGATGCTCGATCCCGATGAACTGGTTGCGGGCATGGCCGACGGCGCGGATCAGCTCATCGAGTTTGCATTGGATCGCCGAAGCGTCGCGGTTCTGGGCGTTCTGGATCAGGAACACCATGACGAAGGTGACGATGGTCGTCCCGGTGTTGATCACCAGCTGCCACGTATCAGACCAATGGAACAGCGGACCGGTAAGTCCCCAGATCAGTATGACTCCAATCGCCATCGCAAATGCCGTCGGCCGGCCGGCCCACGCGGCAACGCGCTCCGCAATCCGGTCGAAAATATGATTCATGGCTGACCTCCCGTTCGGAGAATATCAGTTGCGCCGCGCCGGTCACGTGAAAGCGCCAGTCGTTTTCAGCAAATGCTCAGCGGCTGCTCATGCCGCTCAGCTGTGGCTGCCGTACGGCGGACTCCACGTCATTGCGCCGCGGAGGGATGGCTTTGAAATGAAAAAAGCACGCAGCAATCGCGGCGATCTGCCTGCTGCTCATCGTCTCGCCCGTCGGAGCGCCAGCCGTCGGCATGGCCGTCACGGCACTCTGTCCGAACGATCCCTGGGCCGACCCGTTCGGCGGCTGCGGCTTCTCTGAACCGCTCGAACATTATTTCCTGGCCGCCGTCTGGTTTCCGGCCTCTGGCTCCCTCATCACCGACGCTCCGATCGACACGCTGATCTTCGTCTGCTGGTACCTCGCGGCGCTATGGCTCCCGCCGATCTTTGCTTGGCACACGGTGCGCGCACTGATCGCTTGGCGAGATCGTGAGGAGCCGTGGTGAGCTTTCGAAGGACCGCCACGGCCTGCGCGGCGCTGCTGGCATCGGCCTGCTCTCCATCGATCGACGAACGCTTGGGGCGCGGTTCACGATCGCAACCTGCCCCCGCGCGATCGCCGACGACCATTCCGACCTCGCCGACCACGCCTGGAGGTTCTGGCGCAACGTCGCCGTCCGCGACCTCGCCGACCACGCCCCCGTCAATTACATCTCCGGAGTCCTCGGCCGCCGCGCGTGAGAGACCTCGGGCCGCCTGCTGTAGCACGGCCCCACGAACCTTGGGGCCGCCGTCGGCGGAGCGCGATCCGGCCGAGCAAACTGCATGCTCTTCCGCGAAGGGAAAAAAAGAAACGTGGAGCTAAAAGGAAATGGGGGCCGGCATTGCTGCCAGCCCCCACTGCGCCGAGCGAAGGATCTGCCGGTGTTCGTAACCTGGTCAAAAACCCGAAGGTCCCCGACCCGCTCTCGATCCTGGCTCACCAGCTCAGGCGTCGCTTCCTATCGAACCGCTCCCTCTTGCGAGGAGCCCGACCGGCCTTCCGAAGCGACGACCCGGAGGATCATCATCTCGTTCAGCCCGTCCGGCCTGGCATAAGAAGCCGAAGCTCCCGGCCAAAACCGTCCGATTCTCTGCGGCCCTTCTTGGGTCGATCCCTCTTGGCGTCCCGCTTTGCTCTCCGCACCGAAATGCTTCGAACCGCGTCGCGCTAGAGAAGATTGACTCTTCCGGCGCCTCATACCGACTGACAGCGCATCCGCTCCGAAGAGCCTCAGCATCGCCTGCCGGCGGAGATCGGACCTTTGGTCACCTGCCGCTTCCTTCTTGCCGTTGCCGGCCCTCCGGAGAGGCTGGGACCGCCGTCCCGATCACCCGAACACCATGCACATGCCGCCCGAGTCGCAAAAGCGAAAAATTCGGGTGAAAGCCTGTGGATAACGGGGATATCGGGAACAAGCGTCGGAACTTCGCGGCGCGGCCGCGAATCGGCCCGATCCGGTTGCCGTTCCGTTCTCCCCGGCCTACCTCGGCCAAGTGCCTGAATCGCCTGCCGTCGCTCCCGAACCGGCCTACCTCGCCGGCCTCAACCCGCCGCAGCGCGAGGCGGTGCTGACGACCGAAGGCCCGGTGCTCGTCCTGGCCGGCGCCGGCACCGGCAAGACCGCCGCGCTGACCGCCCGCCTTGCCCACCTCATCGCCACTCGGCTCGCCTGGCCGAGCCAGATTCTGGCCGTCACCTTCACCAACAAGGCGGCGCGCGAGATGAAACAGCGCGTCTCGGCCATCTCGGGCGGAGCGATCGAAGGCATGCCGTGGCTCGGCACCTTCCATTCGGTCGCCGCGCGCATGCTGCGCAGCCATGCCGAGTTGGTCGGGCTCCATTCCAACTTCAATATCCTCGACACCGACGACCAGCTGCGCGTCCTCAAGCAGCTGATCGCCGCCTCCGGGTTCGACGAAAAGCGCTGGCCGGCACGCCAGCTCGCCGGCCTGATCGACCGCTGGAAGAACCGCGGCTGGACTCCGGCGCAGGTCGACCCCGGGGAGTCCGAGGCCTTCGCCGCCGGCCGCGGCGCGGAGCTCTACGCCCAATATCAGGACCGGCTGCGCACGCTCAACGTCTGCGATTTCGGCGATCTCCTGCTCCACATGCTGGTGATCTTCCGCAAGCACGCCGACGTGCTCGACGGTTACCGCGAGCGCTTCCGCTACATCCTGGTCGACGAATATCAGGACACCAACCAGGGCCAGTACGAATGGCTGAAGCTGCTCGCCGAGCCCAGGCGCAACCTGTGCTGCGTCGGCGACGACGACCAGTCGATCTACAGCTGGCGCGGCGCCGAGGTCGCCAACATCTTGCGCTTCGAGAAGGATTTTCCCGGTGCAAAGATCGTCAGGCTCGAGCAGAATTACCGCTCGACGTCGCACATCCTCGCCGCCGCCGACGGCCTCATCGCCAACAACGCAGGGCGCCTCGGCAAGACGCTGTGGACCGACGCCGGCGACGGCGACAAGGTCCGCGCCATCGGCGTCTGGGACGGCCCTGAGGAAGCGCGCCGCATCGGCGAGGAGATCGAATCGCACCAGATCCGCGGCGGCTCGCTCGACGACGTCGCGATCCTCGTCCGCGCCCAGTTCCAGACCCGCGAGTTCGAGGAGCGGTTCATCGCGATCGGCCTCAACTATCAGATCATCGGCGGCTTCCGTTTCTACGAGCGCGCCGAAATCCGCGACGCCATCGCCTATCTCCGCTTGATCCAGCAGCCGGCCGACGACCTCGCCTTCGAGCGCATCGTCAACCAGCCCAAGCGCGGCCTCGGCGACAAGGCCGTCGCGGCGATCCACCAGCACGCTCGCGCGAGCCGGCAGCCGCTGCTGCTCGCCGCCGGGTCTATCCTCGGCACCGACGAGCTGACGCCGCAGGCCCGTCGCTCGCTCGGCAATTTCGTCGCCGACATCGCAAGATGGCGGACAATGGCCGCAAGCTCCTCCCTGAGCTTGCTCGGGGAGGGGGACCGCTCGACGAAGTCGAGTGGTGGAGGGGTGCCCCACCCCGAACTCGCCCGCATCATCCTCGAAGAATCCGGCTACACCGCGATGCTCCAGGCCGACCGCTCGGCGGAAAGCGCCGGCCGCCTCGAGAATCTCGCCGAGCTCACCCGCGCGATGGAGGAATATGAATCGCTTCAGGCGTTCCTCGAGCATGTCTCCTTGGTGATGGACAATGACGAGGCCCGCCAGGGCGACCGCGTCACGATCATGACCATCCACGCCGCCAAGGGCCTCGAATTCGATATCGTCTATTTGCCCGGTTGGGAGGAAGGCGTGTTCCCGTCGCAGCGCGCACTCGACGAAGGCGGCCTTGCCGCGCTCGAAGAGGAGCGCCGCCTCGCCTACGTCGCCCTCACCCGCGCCCGCCGCCGGGCGACCATCATGCACGCCGCCAACCGCCGCATCTACGGCCAGTGGACCAGCAGCATCCCGTCGCGCTTCCTCGCCGAGCTGCCCAAGGCTCATATCGAGGAAGAGACCACCATGACCGGCGGCGAGAGCCTGTGGCGAGCGCAATGGTCGGAGCGCTCCGACCCGTTCGCCCATGTCGCCCGCCCGTCCCGCGGCCCCGGCTGGCAGCGCGCCGCCCGCCTCAACCCCTCGCCCCAGCGGGGAGAGGGCGACTCGCGCTCCAGCGCGAGCGGGGTGAGGGCAAGCCGCTGGACCAACCAGCCGCCCCTCGAAGTCAAAGCCTCCGCCGTCAGCCTCGGCAACAAGGGCCGCGCCGACCTCGCGCTCGGCCAGCGGGTGTTTCACGGCAAGTTCGGCTACGGTACCATCGCCGCGATCGAGGGCAACAAGCTCGAAATCGACTTCGAACATTCCGGCCGCAAGAAGGTCCTCGACAGCTTCGTCAGCGCGGGTTGAATTGACCCACCGCACCCCCGCGCCTAGCCTCGGCGGCATGTTCGCCTGGTATCGCCAACGGTGGCTCGAGCTGGTCGCTTCGATCTATCTCTACAACGAGCATCGCGGGTACACCGCGCTCGACCGCGTGCTTCAGGCGGTTCGTTCGCGCTGGCCGGACGACCACGAGTTCATCGCCGAGATCGAGCAGCACCGCGCCGACGAATATAAACATTATCAAATGTTCAAACGGTGGTGGCAGAGGCGCAGCGCGATGCCGATCGCGGTCGATCGCACCTGCGGCCATATCGACCGGTTCGTCGAAATCATGTTCCGGACCCGGATCAACGATCTCGAGGACGCCGCGATGGTCGCGACCGACGAGCGGTTCGCCAAGCTGTGCCGGGTCATCGCGCTGACCGAGCGCCGGGGCTTTTGGCAGGTCGAAGTGCTGCTGCGCCATCCGGCGATCCGGGCGGACCGCCAGCTGACGAAAATCTACGGCATCATCAAGCAGGACGAGCCGCGCCATTGGACTCCCTACGAAGGCTGGCTGAAGCGCCGCGGCCAGCGCGATCCCAAATGGTGGGAGCGGTGGATCGACTCGTTCGTCCATTCGGAGCTGCTGGCGCTCAAGCTGCCGGTCCTGTTCCTGACGCCTCGGCTCGTCCGGCGAACCGACTGGGCCGACCAGGACGATCCCGCGGACGTCCCCGCCGTTCCAACCCCCGCGCTTGCCTGACAGGCTGAGCTCTCCGAGCGAGGCTCCGTCCCTGCTCCATCGACTGTTGAGCCGGCGCGCCGCGATGCTTCTCGGCCGCAACACCGTGGTTGGCGTCGGCGTCTTCCTGTTCGGCCTGGCGCTGTTGTGGCTTCTCGTCGAGAAGCTGCGCTTCCCGGCCGTGCCCGCCGCCGGAGTGTCGTTCCTGGTCAGCCACACGATCCACTACGTCTTCGGCAGGACCTGGATTTTCCGCGGGACCGAGCGAAAGGTCGCGGCCGGCTACATCCTGTTCCTGCTCAACTCTCTGGTCGGCCTCGGCATCACCGTCAGCCTGTTCGCGCTGTTCGTCGGCGGAGGGATGCATTACCTTGTCGCCCGGGTCGTCGTGTCGGTGTTCGCCGGGCTCGCCTTGTTCGTGCTCAACGCCGTGCTGAATTTTCGCAGCCTTTAGTCGAACGGCGCTGGCGCATGCCGGCCGCTCCACGGTAATCCGGTCGGACTGGGGGTGACCATGAAAACGCTCATCGTCTTCATTCTCGGACTGGTCGCGGGACCGCTTCTGCTCGTGCTGGCCGGAATGCTCGGCTGGCTCGGAAGCACCGGGACCGGCAACCCGCCGGGATGGGAAGTCTCGCTTGGCGGCAGGATGGTCGACGCCGCGCTGGAAAAACGTTCCACGGGCCTGAAGAATCCGGTCGCCCCCGGCGACGCCGCGGCCCTGCCCGCCGGCCGCAAGCTCTACGCCATGAACTGCTCGGGCTGCCACGGCACCGCGCAGGCCAAGAGCAACTGGGGCAGCACCGGCTTCTATCCGCGAGTGCCGCAATTCTGGCAGGGCGATGCCGCCGACGTCACCCCGGAGGAGGCTTATGCCGCGATCCACGACGGCATCCGCTATTCGGGCATGGGCGCGTGGAAGGGCCTGATGAAGGAAGAGGATATGTGGAAAGTCGCGAATTTCGTCGCGCGAATCCACGACCAGCCACGGCAAGCGAAGAGGTCGGAGAAGCGTTCCCGGTAGGGTCGTCGGCAGGGCTCTAAAGACTCGCCCCCATCAACCCACGTTAAGTCACCGAACCTGCCCGCGGCTTGTTCGTTCGGGCGGGCGTGTTCCTTCGCCCGGACCGCACTCTGACACGTTTGAGCGGACGCTCGGTCCGGCACTGGCTGCGCGACCGGCATCTCCGCTCGATCCTGCGCAACAGCAGCTACCTCGCCATTTCCAAGGCCGTGGCCGCGCCCGCAAGTCTCCTGACGCTGGCGCTTGCCGGGCGCTCACTCGGGCTTGTCGCCTTCGGCACGCTCGTCCTGATCAACAGCTACGTTAAGGCGGCCGGCAGCCTCGCGAAGTTTCAGTCGTGGCAGGTGGTCGTGCGCTACGGCGGTCGTCCCCTCGAAGCGAGCGGCACCGGGCAGTTTCGCTCGGCGATCGATTTCGCGCTCGGACTCGACGTCCTCGGAAGCGTCATCGCACTGACCGCAGCCGGCGCGCTCGTTCCGCTGCTCGCTCCCGCCGTCGGAATTCCGGCCAGCCATGTCGCCGCGACCTTGGCCTATTGCACCCTGCTTCCGCTGATCGTCCCGGCGACGTCCGTCGGAGTGCTGAGAGCGATCGATCGCTTCGACCTCGCGGCGTGGCAGGGAACCGCCACCCCAATGCTCAGGGCTATCCTGGTCGCCGCGGCATGGGCCGCGAACGCTCGGTTCGAAGTCTTCCTCGCCATCTGGTATTTGTCGCTCGCGGGAGGCGCCCTCCTCGGGTGGTTGCTTGCCGGCCGCGAGCTTGCCCGGCACGGGCTGCTCCGGGGCTTGCGCCCGACCCTTCGCTCGACCTCGCTGCCGGGGGCATGGCACTTCGCTCTCAACGCCAACGTCAATTCGGCGCTCGGCTCGGCGTCCGGCTCGATCGCGCGGCTGCTGGTCGGAGCATTGCTCGGACCGGCCGGAGCGGCGCTCTACCGTGTCGCTTCCGCGATCAGCGGCGCGATCGCGAAGCCGGCGGATTTGCTCGCCAAGGCCTTTTACCCCGAAGTCGTCCGAATGGATGCCTCGACGCGCGCGCCATGGCGATTGATGTTTCGCTCCGCAGCGCTCGCGGCGACGGTCGCGATCGTCGCCATCGTGGCTCTGATCGCGTTCGGGAAGCCCTTCATCGGCTTGGTGTTCGGTCCCCGGTTCGGCGGCGGCTACCAGCCTCTGCTGGTCTTGGCCTTGGTCCCCCTGATCCAGACGATCGCCTGTCCAATGCCGTGGATGCTCTACGCGCTCGACCGGCCACAGGGTCCGGCCGCGGCCAGGCTGACATGCGTGGGTCTCTACCTGTCGTGCATTGCGCCGCTGACCTGGGCGTTCGGCCTGATTGGCGCCGCCGCGGCGCTCGTTGCCGGAGAAGCGGCACGCCTGCTCGTCATGAGCGTGATGCTCGGACGCGAGTATCGCCGATCAAGCGCGACCTGGCGATCGCCGGGCTGGTGCTGATCGCCGGCGCATGCTTACAGCGATCGGATGCCCGATTCCCCCGACGCCTGCGCCGTTCACGACAATCCCGAGAAACACCGCTTCGAGATCGACCTCGGCGACGGCTCGTTCGCCATCGCCGAGTACACCCTGCCCGACGGCAAGATCATGTTCACCCATACCGAGGTGCCGGCGGCGCACGAGGGTCAGGGGCTGGGCAGCCGGTTAATCCGGACCGCGCTCGCCTCCGCTCGGACACGGGGGCTCAAGGTAATCCCGATCTGCCCGTTCTTCGCCGCCTACATCAAGAAGCATTCGGAGGTGCAGGACTTGCTCGATCCCGCCTGGCGGAAGATCCTCGCCGGCTAGCGGTCGTCACCGAGAGTCCAGCTGGGCGGATCGCTCGCCGGGAACGATTCCATCGAGGCTTCGTCAACCACGTCGCGGTGCCCGGAAATGCGACGATTTTCGGGCTTGCGCCGAATCCAGCGCAGCAGCGCGAACACGGCCGTCCCGGCTGCTGCGGCGGCGGCGATTGGGGTCAGTCTCGACCTTATCATGATGCTCCTTACCACCTCCCACGGGCATTTGTTCAGGGGATGAACTGAAAACAACAGGCCGTTCACGGAACCCGACTCGGCCGCCATGCATTCTCGCAGCAAAAGTCAACAGAAAAATTCAGGTGTAAAAATGAAGAAGCTAGCCCTTGTGCTGGCGCTGACGGGTTCGTGCGTTTTGACGACCTCGCTGGTCTCGACGCCGGCCCTTGCGCTGGAAACCTACGAAGCCAAGATGGTAGCCAGCGACGCCGCGTCGCAGGCTCGCGCCGACATGTTTGAGGCGTTCGGTCCGAAGGAGCTTCGGCCTGGCCGCTTTGTATGGCGCGACGTGCCGGAGAGCGCCGGGCCCGAACGGGTGGTCATTAGCCTCTCCGATCAGCTGGCGTTCCTCTATCGGGGCGACACGCTGATGGCGGTTGCGACGATCTCGAGCGGCGAGCCAGGGCGCGACACGCCGACCGGGATCTTCGCGGTCCGGGGCAAGCAGCTGATGTACCGATCGAAGAAGTACGACAACGCGCCGATGCCGTTCGCGCAGTTCATCGACCAGTACGGCATTGCGATGCACGCCGGTTACAATCCCGGCCGGCCGGCCTCCCACGGCTGCATCCGCCTGCCCTCGGCCTTCGCCAAGAAGCTCTATTCGACAACCGGCGTCGGCACTCCAGTCTACATCGGGGCCTGAGCGATGACTCGCCGGGCGGTCCCGCAGCGGGACAGGCGTTTACCAACGCTGGTCACACATTTTGAACCCTGCCGCCGGGATAATTGTTCCGGCAGCAAGACACCAATTCCCAAAGGATTTGACGTGGTTACACGATTGCTTGTCGGCGCCGCCGCGGCGGCGCTGCTGACCCTTGGCGCGCCGGCGACGGCCGCCACCAGTCCCGAGGCGCCGCCGGCGCGGTCGTTCGCCATGTTCGGCGACCCGGCGGTGAACGCCTTCCACGCCTCGCGCGGCGGCGAGCCGCTGTGGCTTGCCGATGGCCCCGGCAGCCCCGCCGCCAGCGAGCTGATCGCGATCCTGAAGCGGTCATCGATGGAAGGGCTGGCCGACGGCCCGGGCTACGCTGCCCAGGCCGAGGCGCTGATCGCCCGTGCCCAGTCCGGCGACCGTTCGGCGCTGCTCGAAGCCGATCGTCTGCTGTCGACCGGCTGGGTTAAATATGTCCAGCTGCTGCATCGTCCTGCCGCGGGCATGACCTATGCCGAGCGCTGGGTCGCTCCGCGTCGGGAGAGCGCGACGGACATCTTGAAGCTCGCCGGTGCCGCTCGGTCGCCCGACCGCTATCTGCGAACGACGACGGCCGTGAATCCGATCTACGCGGCGCTTCGCGACGCCGCGCTGGCAAGCGGCGCTTCGGCCGATCCCCGGGTCGCCGCCAGCCTCGATCGCGCCCGGGCCTTCCCGGCCCGCGGCCGCTATCTTGTCGTGGATACCGCGAGCGCGCAGCTGTGGATGGTCGACGACGGCCGGATTGCGGACTCGATGAAGGTGATCGTCGGCAAGCCGAACAGCCAGACTCCGATGATCGCCAGCGCGATCCACTATGCGACCCTCAACCCCTACTGGAACGTCCCGCCGGACATGGTTCGGACGCTGATCGCGCAGAACGTGCTGAGCCAGGGACCGGGCTATCTGAAGGCGCACGGCTATCAGTTGCTGTCGGGCTTCGGCGACGACGCCGAGATCATCTCACCCGCCGACGTCGACTGGAAAGCGGTTGCCAACGGCACGGCGACGTTGCGCGTCCGCCAGCTTCCGGGGCCCGGCAATTCGATGGGCCGCTTGAAGTTCGGCTTCGCGAACGATGCCGGCATCTACCTCCATGACACTCCCAAGAAGGAGCTGTTCGCGAGCGACGACCGCGATCTCAGCCATGGCTGCATCCGGCTCGAAGACGCCGAGCGCCTCGGCCGCTGGCTGCTCGGCCACGACCCGTCCACCGACTCGAACACCCCTGAGCAGCACGTCCTGCTTCCGGCGCCGGTTCCGGTCTACGTGACCTACCTCACCGCCCACGCCGACAACGGCCAGCTGACGTTCGTCGACGACATTTACAATCGCGACGCGCGCGGCGTCGGCGAGCTCGCCGCGCTGCGCTAGGGCCGGGTCACCGGGATCCTGAGAAATACCGACCCGTTCGCTTCGGCGGGCGGGAGACGGCCGGCGCGAATGTTCACCTGGATCGCCGGGTAGAGCAGCTTCGGCGCGCACAGGGTTTCGTCCCGCGCTCGGCGCATGGCGGTGAATTCCTGCTTGGACTTGCCACCGACGTGGATGTTCCGATCCGCCTCGTCGCCGACCGTCGTCTCCCAGGCGTAGGAGTCGCGGCCCGGCGCCTTATAGTCGTGGCACAGGAACAAGCGCGTCTCGCGCGGCAGCGATAGGATCCGCTGGATCGACCGATACAGCTTTTCAGCGCAGCCGCCGGGGAAGTCGCAGCGCGCGGTGCCGTAGTCGGGCATGAACAGCGTATCGCCGACGAACACCGCGTCGCCCACCCGATAGCTGACGCACGCCGGCGTATGCCCGGGAGTAGCGAGCACCTCGATGGTCAGCTGGCCGAGTTGAATCTCGTCGCCGTCGGTGAGCAGCCGATCGAAATCGCCGGCATCGAGATCGTCCGCTCCCAGCATCGGGCCGAACACCCGCTGCACGTCGGCGACCCCGCTGCCGATCGCGACCCGGGCTCCGGTTCGCTCGCGGATCAGGCCTGCCGCCGACAGGTGATCGGCGTGGACATGCGTTTCGAGCACCCATTCGATCCGCAGCTTCTGCTGCTCCGCGGCTGAGAGGATTCGATCGACCGAATGGGTTGCGATCGTGCCCGACGCTGCATCGAAGTCGAGCACCGGGTCAATTACCGCCGCCGCGCCGGCCGCAGTATCGGCGACGAGATAGCTAACGCTGTTCGTCGCCTCGTCGAAAAAAGCGCTGATGGCGGGCGCGGAACTCATCCGCGCCCGTTATCGCGTCAGACGGCGACTTCGTCCATCGTCTTGAGCTGCGGCTTGGGAATGCCGTTCGCCTTGAATTGCTCGGTCAGCTCGAGCTTGCGCTGCGCGAGCTGTTCGCCGAGCGCGTCCATGTCGAGCTCGGCCTTGCGCGCCTGGGCGAACAGCCCTTCCATGCGCTTCTCTTCCTCCTCGACGTGGTGCTCGATCTCCTCCTGGAGCACCTTGACCTTGGCGTCGAAGAAGTCGTCGCCTTCGCCGGCGCCGGCGGTGATCTCGGCGATCAGCAGCTTGGCGCCGTCATGCTCGACGTAGCTCTCCTTGAGCAGGTCCTCATCGACCTTCCCCTCGCAGGCCGGATAGAAAATCTCTTCCTCGATCTGCGCGTGGACCGAAAGCTCGAGGCAAATCTGCTCGGCGAGCGACTGCTTCCGCCCCTTGCCGCTCGCTTTCTCGAATTTCTCGAACAATTCCTCGACCGTACGGTGGTCGTCTTTCAAAAGCGCGATCGCATCGCGCGGGGTGGACTCGGGCATGGTACGCTCCTCCAATTTTCGTGAAGGAAACCAACCGGCTGGCGCGGATGTTCCTACGGCATGGGCCATCCGCACATCACCGCCCCGGTCTTTCTCGGAATCGACTGGAAGGGGCTCGGCTACCTCGTCTCGATCCTCAGCGTGCTCCTGCTCGGGGCGATCGCCTGGCCCGGCCCCGCCGATCCGCGGTGGCACGCCCCGGTGCTCATCGCCGGAATGACGACATCGGTGCTCGGCATGGCCCTGCGCTACAAGGCCCACCTCGATCAGCAGCGCGAATTGAAAAAGGCCGAAGCCGAAGCGAAACGCTAGTCAGCGGCGCCTGCGCCCCGACCCGCTGTCGCCGCTGCCGACTTCGGGCTCGCTGTCGATCGCGCTCGGCGCCTGCCCCGCCACGTCGAGCTCCAGCCAGTCGCGGAAGGGCAGGTGATAGACCATGTCCATGACTTCGAACTCCAGCCCGCCCGGCTGGTTGGTGTTGCTGTTCCACAGCGCCACGACGCCGCTTTTCTTGGCCGGGTCGAACAGGATCAGCGAACGGTAGCCGTTGATCCCGCCGCGGTGGCCGACGATGTGGTGCCCGGCATAATCATAGCTTCGCCAGCCGAACCCGTACCAGGCGGTGCCGAGCCGCTCGAGGAACTTGCGCAGCCGCCCGCGCTCGCCCGGAGTGACGACGTACGGCGCATGGATCGTATCGAGCACGTTTCCGTCAAGCACGTCGGGCATCTCGCCCATCTGCGCCAGCATCCACAGCGACATGTCTTTGATGTTGCTGTTGATCCCGCCCGCGCCGGGCACCTTGTAATAGGTGTCGACCATCGGCAGCGGCCGCTTGCCGGTGCTGTGCGGCCGGGCCCAGCTGCGGCTCCCCTCGAGCCCGGCCAGCGACACGCTGCCGCTCGTCATCCCGATCGGATTGAACAAATAGCGCCGGACCGCCTGCTCGTACGGCAGACCCGTCGCGCGGCTGACCATCTCGCTCGACGCGTCATAAGCGACGTTCTGGTACGACCAGCACGTCCCCGGCGGGCAGGTCGGGTTGAGCAGCGCGAGCTGGGTCCGAAGGAAGCTCGGGTCCTGCCCTTCCTCGAGCTTGTTGTCGTAGGCATTGCGGTACAGCCCGAGCCGATGCGACAGCAGGTCCGCGACCGACGCCTTGTATTCGTTGCTCGCCGGCAGCTTGAGGTCCGGCGCATAATTCACAACCGGCGCTTTGAGGTCGATCTTGCCCTGCTCGGCGAGCTTGGCGACCATGGTTGCCGCCACGCCCTTCGACACCGAGGCCCAGCGGAACACCGTGTCGGGAGTCACCGGCTCGCCCGATCCGGCGACCGTCTCGCCATAACCATGAAGGAAGGTGATCCGGCCGTTCTCGACCACTCCGACGGCAAGGCCGACCATTGCCGGCTTGGTCATCAATTGCTTCAGCCGCCGGTCGAGCAGGCCGTAGTCGACGTCCCGCCGTGCGTCGGTCGACAGCGCGGCCAGCCGCAGATGCGCCTCGGTCGGCTTGTCCGAACCGGTTTTGGTGTCGGCGTGCGGCCGGGTGGCAAGCAACGACGCGCCCATCAGGAGAGCGACGGCGCCCAGTCCGACCTTCACCGACCTATCCAAATTTTACTCTCCCCGCCCGTCACCCGTCTGGCGCGGCGGTTCCAGGCCCTCAACTGCAGCCTTAACGCGGTTGCGACAGGGCGATTCAGCGATGCGACGAACGGCCTTCTGGCCTTCGCGGTTCCACTCCCTTAAGAGCGCCGCCCGGGAGAGCGAACGACGATGCAGTTCCTGAAGACCATTTTCTGGGTGCTGGTCGCGGTCCTCGTCGTCCTCTTTGCCACGCGCAACTGGACCCCGGTGACGGTCAGCCTGTGGGCCAACCTCCAGGCCGACATCAAGCTCCCGGTTCTCCTGCTGATCGCCTTCCTGCTCGGCTGGCTCCCGACCTGGCTGATCCACCGCGCGCGGCTGTGGACCCTGGGCCGCCGGCTCGACGCATTCGAACGGCAGCGCGCGGCTTCCGAGACGGTTGCTCCGACGCCGGCCGAACCATTGTCGGCACAACCGGAAGGCGCTGAGCCGTCGGCATGAACCCGATCTTCGTCGCCATCGATACGACCGATGTGCACAACGCCGCGGCGCTCGCCCGCGACCTCCGCGGGCTTGTCGGCGGAGTGAAGCTCGGGCTCGAATTCTTCTGCGCCAATGGCGAGGACGGCGTCTTGCGCATCGCCGAGGGCGAGCTGCCGGTGTTCCTCGACCTCAAGCTTCACGACATCCCCAACACGGTCGGCAAGGCCGTAGCCGCAATCGCGCATCTCGAACCTTCCGTTCTCACCGTTCACGCGGCGGGCGGCAGCGCCATGATGCGCGCAGCAAAAGACGCCGCTCCACCAGGGACGAAGATCGTCGGAGTGACCGTGCTGACCAGCCTCGATCAGGCCGACCTTGTCGCGGCAGGCGTGTCCGGTTCCGCCGGCGACCAGGTGCGGCGGCTGACCGCGCTCGCGCAGGAGGCGGGGATCGACGGCGTCGTCTGTTCGGGCGAGGAAGTCGCCGCCGCGCGCGCCGCCTGGCCGGAGGGCTTTCTCGTGGTCCCCGGGGTCCGGCCGCCGGGCGCCGACGCCGCCGATCAGAAGCGCATCGTCACGCCGCGCCAGGCGCTGGACGACGGGGCTTCGATCCTCGTCATCGGCCGTCCGATCACCGCCGCCCTTGATCCCGAGCGCGCCATCGCCGACATCACCGCCGGCCTCCGAAGCGACGCGAGTATCTGAGATGAGTTGGCTCAGCCGAGTCCGCAGCGGCATCCCGTTCCTGCCAAAGCGCCAGAGCGCCGAGAATCTGTGGCACAAATGCTCGCGCTGCGGGACGATGGTCTTCCTCAAGGAATGGGAGGAGAATTACAGCGTCTGCCCGCGCTGCGATTTCCACGATCGGATCGGCCCCAGGGACCGGTTCGAGCAGCTGTTCGACGCCGCGAAATACGAGATTTTGGCTGCACCGGAGGTCCGCGAAGACCCGCTTCGGTTCAAGGACAGCAAGCGCTACACCGACCGCCTCAAGGCCGCCCGCGCTGCGACCAGCGAGCGCGACGCTCTGATCAATGCCCGCGGCCGGATCGACGGCCATAAGGTGGTCCTCGGGGTCCAGGATTTCGCATTCATGGCGGGATCGATGGGCATTGCCGTTGGCGCCGCCTTCCTCGCTGGAGTGCGCGCCGCGATCGCCGACCATTGCCCGTACGTCATCTTCACCGCCTCGGGCGGAGCGCGGATGCAGGAAGCGGTCCTGTCGCTGATGCAACTGCCGCGCACCACCGTTGCGCTGCAGGAACTCAAGGAAGCCGGCCTGCCCTACATCGTCGTGCTGACCGACCCGACGACCGGCGGAGTCACCGCTTCCTACGCCATGCTCGGCGACGTCCAGCTGGCCGAGCCCGGAGCGCTGATCGGCTTCGCCGGCCAGCGGGTCATCGAGCAGACCATCCGCGAGAAGCTCCCCGAAGGCTTCCAGCGCGCCGAATATCTGGTCGAGCACGGCATGATCGACATGGTCGTTCCGAGGAGCGAACTCAGGGAGCGCCTCGGTCTGCTGATTTCCTATCTTTGCCCGGAGGCGAAGCAGGCCGCCTGATGGAGGTGGTGAAGACCGCCAACCCGGCCCTGGCGGAGATCCTCCAGCGCCAGGCGACGCAATATGCGGGCGACTATGTGCTCGGGCTGGGCCGCATCACCGAGCTGCTCGAGCGGCTCGGCCGGCCGCAGGACTGCTTGCCCCCGGTGTTCCATGTCGCCGGCACCAACGGCAAGGGCTCGACCTGCGCCTTCCTCCGCGCCGCCCTCGAAGCCGCGCGCTACAAGGTCCATGTTTTTACCAGCCCGCACCTGATCCGCTATAACGAACGGATTCGCCTCGCCGGACGGCTGATCGGCGACGAGCAATTGATCGAGACCATGACCCGGGTGCTCGATTGCAATGACGGAATCGGCGCGAGCTTGTTCGAGATCAACACTGCCGCAGCGCTGCTCGCATTCGCCGAGGTTGCGGCCGATGCCTGCATCCTCGAAGTCGGGCTCGGCGGCCGGCTCGATGCGACCAACGTCATCGACCGGCCGCTGGTGACCGCGATCGCCAGCCTTGCCGTCGACCACCAGCAATTCCTCGGAAGTCGCCTGTCCGGCATCGCTGCCGAGAAAGCCGGGATCGCCAGGCGCGGGGTCCCGCTCGTCACCCAGCTCTATCCGCCGCAGGTCGCTTCGCGCATCTGGCAGGTCGCGCGTGACACGGGCGCGCTGTGGCTCCCGCGCGGCGCCGAGTGGGACGCTGCGATCCGCCACGGGAAGCTGCGCTATCGCGACGAAGCGGGCACGCTCGATCTTCCGCTTCCGCGCCTCCCCGGCAGGCACCAGGCGATGAATGCCGCGCTGGCAATAGCTATGCTCCGCCATCAGCAGCTGCTCGAAGTGCCGGACGGCGCGCTGCGCGACGGAATCGTTCGCGCCGACTGGCCGGCGCGGATGCAACAACTGTCCGACGGCCCGCTGACTCGCCTGCTTCCAGCAGGCAGCGAGCTGTGGCTCGACGGCGCCCACAATCCCTCGGCCGCTCGGGCGATCGCGGAAACGGTCCAGCTCCGCTTCGCCGACGATCTCCCGCTGGTCGTGCTGTTCGCGAGTCTCGGGACCAAGGATCCCAAGGGGACCCTGACGCCGTTCCGCGGGCTTGCCGCGCAAGTCCTGACCGTCCCCATTCCGGACCACGACCACCGCGCCCCGGCGGAGCTTGCCGAGCTCGCGAGGACTCTCGGCTTCCGCGCGGAGCCCCATGGCTCTGCCGAGAAAGCGCTGAGCGCGATCGCGGTTCCCGCTCGCGTGCTGATCTTCGGCTCGCTGTATCTCGCCGGCGAGGTGCTCGCCGCCAATGGCGAGATACCCGATTAGGTCCTAAGGCCGGTCAGCTCCTTCGTCGCCCACTCGTACATTGGCCCCTGCGATGCTCGCGTGTGGCGATCGATATATTTCATCCGATGCTCGACCTCCTCCAGGACGCGCTGCGCTTCGACGCGGCGTCCCATCTTCAGCGCGAGCGCGGCGTAGCGACAGCGCGCCTCGTCGCCAGGCATCCGGTCCATCACGTCGGCATAGAGTTCTAGCGCCTCGTCGTTGCGGCCGACGTCCTCAAGGATCCGCCCACGCAGCAACGTCGTGCGATCCTGGTCCGACTGCGCAGTCACCTTGGGCAGTGCATCGAGCACCGACAGGGCTTCATCGGGACGGTCGTTGAAATACAGCGAGCGAGCCAGCTTCTCCCCGGTCCGCAAGTCGGGCCGCGGCCCGGCTCCGCGCTGATAAAGCGGCAGCGCCTCGCCGTGCCGGCCGAGTTCGGTCAGCGCGTCGGCGACTCGAATCCGGTTGGCCATGGTGTCGGCGACGTCGAGCGCCTGTTGCGCCGCGCGCAGCTCGCGCTCCGGGTCGAGCTTCTCGATCACCGTCTGCCGGGCCGTCCGGACATGCCGGTTGTGCTGCAGCGTCGGCAGGATCTCGACGATAAAATAAGCGATCGCGCTCGCCACCGGCAGGAATACGAGGGCCATGATCCAGATCGTGTTCCGCCCCCGTCGGATCACGTCGACGATGCAGTAGATCTGCAGCGCGAGGATGGCGAGATAGACGATCATGCCCGGGCCGGCGTCTCCTCGTCGGGATGCTCGGCGCGGACGTCGCCGCTGCCTGTCGTTCCGGCAGTCCCGATCGAGCTGTCGACGAGACCGCTGCGCATCATCCACCAGAACAGGAGGATTCCCGGGACTGCGGCGGCGGTCGTTAGGAGATAGAAGTTTACGTACCCCATTGCCTCGATTAGCGAGCCTGCGGTGGTTCCCGTAAGGAACCGTCCGACGACGCTCGCCGCAGCCGAGATCAGCGCATATTGCGCGGCGGTGAAGCGCAGATCGGTCAGCGCCGAGAAGTAAGCCACCACGGTCACTCCGCCGATCCCGCTGGCGAAATTCTCGAACCCGATGGCGCCCGCCATCCCCCAATTGCTGTGGCCCGACGCGGCGAGCAGCGCGAAGCTGAAGTTGCTGACTGCCATCAGGACCAGGCTGATGAGGACCGACCGCTTCATCCCGAGCTGCGCATAAAGGATGCCGCCGATGAAGATGCCGATCAGATAGGCCCAAAAGCCGACGCCGACATCGTAAATGGCGATTTCGTCGTTGGTGAATTTGAGGTCGTCGAACAGCAGCCGGAACGTCAGGTTCGCGAGCGTGTCGCCGATCTTGTGGAGGAGGATGAACAGCAGGACGATGAGCGCGCCCTTGCGCATGAAGAACTCGACGAACGGCTTCCAGATCGCGTCAATCGTTCGCGCGATTCCCTTGCGTTCGGCCGGCTCGCGGTGGCGCTTCGGCTCGCCCATGACGAGGGCGGTGAGCATCGCGGGGATGGCGAGCGCAGCGCAGGCGAGATAGGCCGTGCTCCAATCGCTGCGCGCCGCGACGATTAAGGCGAGCGCGCCGGCGCCGGCGGAGCCGATCCGCCAGCCGTACTGGGACATGCCCGATCCGACGCCGAGTTGCCGCGGCTCGAGGATCTCGATCCGAAACGCGTCGATGACGATATCGAACGTCGCGCCCGCAATTCCGACCAGAATGGCCGCGGTGACGGTCGGGCCGATGCTCGTCGAGGACGGATCGACCAGGGCCAGGTTGACGACCGCGGCCATCACCAGGAAGCCCGCAAGGATCATCCACGAGACGCGCTGGCCGAGCCGCCCGAGCAGCGGCAGCCGAACGCCGTCGACCAGCCACGACCACAACGGCTTCAGATTGTAGATCAGGAACGCGAGCGTGAAGGCGGTGATGGTCGATTTGTCGATGCCGTCCTGCTTCAGCCGGGTCGTCAGCGTCGCCCCGATCATCGCGTAGGGAAAACCGGAGGAGATGCCGAGGAACAGCGCTCCCAGCGGCGCGGCCTCGGTATAGGGACGCAGCCCCGCCGGAAGACTCTCGCGCCAGCCGCCCTTATTCGCCGCAGTCGCCATATGCCCTCCGCTCCGCCCTCGCTCGAAGGCCAATCCTAGCAGCCGCCATGCGCGTGGCTAGTGAGTCTATTCAGCGTTGGTCGGATAGAATTCGAGCCCCTTGAGCGGCTTCACGGTTTCGCCCTGCAAATGCCGGTCGACGCAATCGAGCGCCTGCTTGAGCATCCGCTCGGTATAGGGTTTCCTGAGGCACCCCAGCGCATGCGTGCTCGGCGGCGGCAGGTCGTGGCCCGTTGCCAGCAGGGTCGGGACGCCGCGGGCCCGGGCGTTGCGCGCGAGCTCGAGGCCGACATCCTTGCCGTGCAGCCGGACGTCGGCGACCACGAGGTGAATTTCCTCGCGCTCGAGATGCTCGAGCGCCTGGTCGAAATCGTCGAGTGTCGCGACTACCTCGTAACCGAAGTCGGCGAGCATCGTTTCCGTGTCGAACGCCGTCAGCGGCTCGTCCTCGACGATGAGGATCCGCTTGACGATCCGCTTGCGCTTACCGAACAGCATCGACACTCCAGCACTATGACCCTCTCTCCCGAACGAACGAAGCAAAAACGAGTGCCGCGGAAGCGGGGAGGAAGACGGGCTGTGCCCGCCGCGCCACAGCAGCGTGAGGAAGGACCGCAGCGGATTGCGAAATTGCTCGCTCGTGCCGGCATCGCCTCGCGCCGCGAGATCGAGCGCATGATCGCCGACGGGCGGATCGCGCTCAACGGCGAAAAGATCACCACCCCGGCGACCGTGCTCAGCGACGTCACCGGCCTGACGGTCGACGGTCGGCCGGTGCGCCCGGCCAAGGCGACCCGGCTCTACCGCTTCTACAAGCCGCCGGCGACGCTCACCGCGGCGCACGATCCCAAGGGCCGGGCAACCATCTACGATCGCCTGCCGCCGGGCCTGCCGCGGCTGATGCCGGTCGGCCGGCTCGATTATATGACCGAGGGCCTGCTGCTTCTGACCAACGACGGTGAGCTCAAGCGGCAGCTCGAGCTGCCGCGCACCGGCGTCGTCCGCACCTATCGCGCCCGGGCGTTCGGCCCCGTTACCCAGGCGCAGCTGGAAGATCTCGCGGAGGGAATCTCCATCGATGGCGTTCATTACGGCTCGATCAACGCCAACCTCGAACGCCGCACCGGGCGCAACGCGTGGATCGAGCTGAGCCTCGCCGAAGGCAAGAACCGCGAGGTCCGCCGGGTGCTCGCCCATCTCGGACTGCAGGTGTCGCGCCTGATCCGCACCGCGTACGGCCCGTTCAGCCTCGCCGGGCTCGACCCCGGGGCGGTCGACGAGATCGATCGCTCGGAGCTCGACGAGTTCCGCCGGAGCCTCCCCTGAGGATCATCGCCGGCGAGTGGCGCGGGCGCCGCCTCGAAGCGCCGCCCGGCCGGGCCACCCGCCCAACCGCCGACCGGGTCCGCGAAACCCTGTTCTCGATGCTCGCCAGCCGTCTCGGATCGTTCGACGACCTGCGCGTCGCCGACCTGTTCGCCGGCAGCGGAGCGCTCGGCTTCGAAGCTTTGTCGCGCGGCGCCGCCCACGCCACCTTTGTCGAGAGCGATCCCGTCGCCGAGGCCACGATCCGGCGCAACGCAGAGTCGCTCTGCGCAGCGGGGCGGATCCAGCTCCCCGGCGGCTCGGCGCTCGCCCTCGTTCGCTGCGATCCGTTCGACCTCGTGTTCGCTGACCCGCCTTATGCTCCGGACGCGGGCTCGAACATCGTCGGCGCCGTGGTCCGCGCCGGCTGGCTCGCGCCCGGCGGCTGGATGAGCGTCGAAACGAGCCGCGGGGACTCGCTCGACCCGGCCGGCCTCGAAGTCGAGGCAGAGCGCGACGTGGGCCGCGCCCGGCTCACCCTTTTGCGCCGCCCTTAGCGGCCTTCGCCGCGGCCTTGATCTCGGCGATCTCGTCGGTCAGCCGGCGCTTGACCGCGTCGGCCGCCGCCTTGCCCGCTTTCTTGACCGCCGAGCCGGCGCGCTTGCCGCGCGAGCCGTCGCCGCCGAAGCCCTGCTGGGCGAGCGTTCCCAGCGCCGCGGTCGCGGCGACCGCGACCAGCTCGGCGACCAGCGGGCTCTGGAGCAGCGCGACGAACGCCTCGCCCGCCTGCCCTCCAGCCTTAGCGCCCGAGCGCCGCTCGCTTTTGCGCCGGTCGCCGCCGCGCCGCTCAGCTTTCGCCCCCTTGCCTGTCGCTTTCCTGGCCATCGCGCCTCGCCTCCTTTTGCACGCTCAACTCCCGGGACGAATGGCGTATCCCGACCCCTCGCGGGCTCAGCTCCGCGCCAGTCGAGCGCCCGCGATTCGCGCCTTCGCGTGAAACCTCTTCGGCTTGCCCTCCCTTCGCCTCCGCGCTAAGGCCTCACCGTCCGGCGGAGGCTCATTTCAGCCTTCGCGGCAGCCCGTCCTCTGGCGAGCGCGTACGGTTCAGCGGCCCTAGGCCGGAACCGGAACGCGCTTTTTGTCATGAGGCGTTACGGCTGTTTCACGGGCGCCGCCCCCGGATGCGCCGTGGACGGCAGTGCATTTGACCAGGTCCGCATGTGAAGGCCCGCCATGGTGGCGGCCACGCGGCAGGCCCGATTAGTTACGAGAGATACACAGACCTTATGGCGACCACGACCTTCCCGACCCGCGACGATTTCGCGGCTGCGCTCAACGAAAGCCTTGGCGGCGAGAACGAAACCTTCGAAGGCAAGGTGGTGAAGGGCACCGTCACCGCGATCGAGAACGACCTGGCGGTGATCGACGTCGGCTTGAAGAGCGAGGGCCGGGTCCCGCTGCGCGAATTCGCCGCTCCTGGCCAGAAGGCCGAGCTCGCGGTCGGCGACGAGGTCGAGGTCTATGTCGACCGGGTCGAGAATTCGGCCGGCGAGGCGATGCTGTCGCGCGACCGCGCGCGCCGCGAAGCCGCGTGGGACAAGCTCGAGGGCGAATTCTCCGCCGGCAACCGGGTCGACGGAGTCATCTTCGGCCGGGTCAAGGGCGGCTTCACCGTCGACTTGGGCGGCGCCGTCGCCTTCCTTCCGGGCTCGCAGGTCGACATCCGCCCGGTCCGCGACGTCCAGCCGCTGATGGATATCCCGCAGCCGTTCCAGATCCTCAAGATGGACCGCCGCCGCGGTAATATCGTCGTGTCGCGCCGCGCCATCCTCGAAGAGACCCGCGCCGAGCAGCGCAGCGGCCTCATCCAGTCGCTCGCCGAGGGCCAGGTGATCGAGGGCGTGGTCAAGAACATCACCGATTACGGCGCGTTCGTCGACCTCGGCGGGATCGACGGCCTGCTTCACGTCACCGACATTTCCTACAAGCGCGTCAACCACCCGTCCGAGGTGCTCGGCATCGGCGACACGGTGAAGGTGCAGATCATCCGCATCAACCGCGAGACCCAGCGCATCAGCCTCGGGATGAAGCAGCTCGAGAGCGACCCGTGGGAAGGCGCGTCGGCCAAATATCCGATCGGCGGAGTGTTCCGCGGCCGGGTCACCAACATCACCGAATATGGCGCCTTCGTCGAACTCGAGCCGGGCATCGAGGGCCTGGTCCACGTCTCCGAGATGAGCTGGACCAAGAAGAACGTCCACCCGGGCAAGATCGTCTCGACGTCGCAGGAAGTCGACGTCAAGGTGCTCGAGGTCGACGAGGAGAAGCGCCGCATT
>JBJMUB010000091.1:0-4875 GCA_045811385.1 Sphingomicrobium sp.
AGACGTTGGTCACTTCGGCGCCCATTTCGACCAAGGCGACGCCGAGCTCGCGCTCCTCGGGGGTCAGGCTGGACAGCGCCGCCGCCACTGGCGATGCGATGATTGCCCGGACGCCGAGATGCGCCGAGCGGATGACATAATCGATGTTCCTGAGCGGCGCCGGGTCCGCCGCGACCACATGGATGTCAACTCCGAGCCGGTCGGCGTGGAGCCCGATGGGATGTTGGACGCCTTCGACTCCGTCGATCGTGTACAGCGCCGGATGGGCGTGGAGCACGACCTGTCCGTTGCGGTCTATCGCCGCCTTGCCGACCGACAATAGCTCGTCGATGTCCGATTGCTCGACCTGGTGCCCGCCCAGTTCGACCTCGACATTGGCGATGTCGCTGACCAGCCCGCCGGCGGCGAAGCTCGCCCAGACGTCGTCGATGGTGACGCCGCTGATCCGCTCGGCGATCTCGACCGCTTCGCGCACCGCCACCTCGCTGGCCTCCATATCCGTGACATAGCCCCGCTTGACCCCGCGGCTTTCGCGCTGACCGGTGCCGAGCACGCGCAGCCGTCCGTCCGCGTCGGGGGTGACGATGAGCGCACTGACCTTGGACGAACCGATGTCGAGCGCGGCGATCAGTTGCTGTTCGGACGGCTGGGCCACGGTTGCTGCTAGCCGGCCTGCTGACCGACGCTGACCGTTGGCGGAGTCGCGCCCTTGGGCAGCTGAACCGTCATTTTCTTGTCGCGCGCCCAGTTGCGGAGGTCGAAGCGTACGACTCCGCGGCCGAGGAAGCCGCTGGCCTTGTCGCCCTTGGCGAAGTGGAGCAGCGCCGTCCGCGCGGCGTCGTCGCCCTCCGGCAGGGCGACCGTCTCGCCCGACTGGAAGGCGAGGTCCCAGCGGCGTCCGCCGACCCAGGTCGCCGAGGCGAGCTGGGGTTTGAGCGTCGGCGCCTCGTTCATCAGTGCGGCAAGTCCCTGCGCGTGACCGTTGGCGCCGGGGCCGATCAGCAGCGGCAAATCGGGCATGTCGGTGATCGACACGCGGTCGAGCACGACGCCTTCCGCGTCGATCAGGGCCAGCCGGCCGCGGTCCTGCCACAGGGCGGCGGGACTCCGCTCGACGATGTCGACCACCAACGTGTCGGGAAGGCGGCGCGAAATCCGCGCGTCTTTGATCCAGCCGAACTGCAGCAGCCGCTCGCGGATGCGGGACACGTCGACCAGCGGTTGCGGAGCCTTGGCCGCGTCGGCGTCCTCGGCGGCGCGGTGAAGCTCGTCGGTCACGACCGTGTCGATCCGCGCCCGGTCCATGTGTTTGAGGCCGACGATCTGATAGCCGCTGACCACAAAGCCGGCACGGCCGATCGCGGCGCCGGCCGAGCGCTCGGCCTTGGCCGGAATGTCGAGCGCGACGACGACCACGATTGCGATCGCCAGCAGAAAGCCGGCGAAGCTGAAGCCGGCGAGCTTGTTGGCGCGCGCGTGGTCGACCGGCAGCCGCCTGGCGATCTTCTTGGGGACCGTGACCTTCGCCCCCGGCTTGCGCGCGTTCGAGCGGGCGCCACCCCCGCGCCGGACATGCGCCGCGCTCATGCCAGCGCCTCGTCGATCAGTCGCTCGACCAGCGCGCCGTAGCCGATGCCCTTGAGCTTGGCCTGCTCAGGGACGAGGCTCAGCGGTGTCATGCCCGGCTGGGTGTTGACCTCGAGCAGGTAGAGGCCCGCTTCCCCCTGCTCGTCGTCCCAGCGGAAGTCGGAGCGCGACGCGCCCTTGCAGCCGAGCAGCCGGTGGGCCTCGGCGGCCATATCCAGCATCGCCGCGGCGATTGCGTCCGGAATTTCCGCCGGGCAGACATGGACCGTCAGGCCGTCGGTATATTTGGCGTCGTAATCGTAGAAGCCGGCCTTGGGCTTGAGCTCGGTGACGGCGAGCGCCTCGTCGCCAAGCACCGCGACGGTCAGCTCGCGGCCCTTGATGAACGGCTCGGCGAGAAGATGGTCGAAATGATGCCACGGTCCCTCGACGTCGCGGCCGATCGGGTTGCCGTAATTGCCTTGCTCCGTGACGATCGCGACCCCGACCGACGAGCCTTCGTTGACGGGCTTCAGCACATAAGGCCGAGCCATCGGGTCTTCAGCGTACAAACTTTCGCTCTCGACAACTTTTCCCGCCGGCATGCGGATGCCGTGGGGCACGAGGACCATCTTGGTCAGTTCCTTGTCGATCGCGATGACCGAGGTTTCGAGGCCGCTGTGGGTGTAGGTCAGGCCCATCAGGTCCATCATGCCCTGGACCGTGCCGTCCTCGCCGGGCGTGCCGTGGAGCGCGTTGAACACGACGTCTGGCCTGAGCTCGGCCAGCCGCGCGGCGACGTCGCGGTCCATGTCGAGCTCGGTGACGTTGGACCAGCCGCGCCCGCGCAGCGCGTCCGCGACGCCCTTGCCGCTGGTCAGCGACACTTCGCGCTCCGACGACCAGCCGCCCATCAGCACGACGACGTGGATGTCCCGGTTCACTCGACGACTCCCACGCGCTGGATTTCCCATTCGAGGCTGATGTTGGTTTTCGCCTGGACCCGGCGGCGGACTTCCTCGCCCAACGCCTCGATGTCGGCGCTCGAAGCGCTACCGAGATTGAGCAGGAAGTTGCAATGCTTTTCCGAGACCTGGGCGTCGCCGAGCCGAAGCCCGCGGCAGCCCGCAGCGTCGATCAACGCCCACGCCTTGTGGCCCGGCGGATTCTTGAAGGTCGAGCCGCCGGTCCGCGTCCGCAACGGCTGCGATTCCTCGCGGGCGCGGGCGATCGCATCCATCTCCGCGCCGATCGCGTCGGGATCACCGAACGTTCCCTCGAATCGTGCCGAGACGACAATCGCCTGTTCCGGCAAGTCGGAATGCCGATACGAATAGTGAAGGGCGTCCGCCGGGACGGTCACTCGCTCGCCCGAGCGAAGCACAATGTCGCAGTCGACCAGGATGTCTTTCACCTCGCGTCCGTAGGCGCCGCCGTTCATCCGGACGAAGCCGCCGACCGTGCCGGGGATGCCGCGCAGGAACTCCAGTCCGGCGATACCGTGGTCGCGCGCCATGCTGGCGACAAGGATGCCGGATGCGCCGCCGCCGCATTTCAAGACCGGCTGGATAGTGAAGGTCGTCTTGCGGATCGTCTCCACATGCGCGAACGGCTTGCCGAGACGGACCACGACGCCGGGCACGCCGCCGTCGCGAACGATCATATTGGAGCCGAGGCCGAGCGCCATCACCGGCACGGCCCGATCGACGTCGCGCAGAAACGACACCAGATCGTCCTCGTCCCTCGGCTCGAACAGCCATTCGGCCGTCCCGCCACTCTTGAACCACACCAGCGGAGCAAGCGGAGCGTTCGGTGTCAGCTTGCCGCGCACATTCGGCATGGTCGCGACAGCGCTCACTTCTTCGCCCTTGCCTTGCCGATTCCGTCGGCCAGGGCGGCGGCCCACTTGGTGATGTCGCCGGCGCCCATGCAAATGATCATGTCGCCCTCGGCGGCGAGGTCGCGCAGCGAGCGGCACAATTGATCGAGGTCGGACACCTCGCTCACCATCCGGTGGCCGTGCGCGCGCAGGCCCTCGACCAGCGCGGCGGAATCGACGCCTTCGATCGGCACCTCGCCGGCCGGATAGACCGGGGTGACCATCACCACGTCGGCGTCGTTGAAGGCGTTCTGGAAGTCCTCCATCAGCGCCTGCAGCCGGGTGTAGCGGTGCGGCTGCATGACCGCGATCACCCGGCCCTCGGCGCCCTCGCGCGCGGCGGCAAGAACGGCGCGGATCTCGGTCGGGTGGTGGGCGTAGTCGTCGATGACGATCGCGCCGTCGGCCTCGCCAACCTTGGTGAAGCGGCGCTTGACCCCGTCGAACTTGTCGAAGCCGCGGACGATCGCCTCGTCGGTCATGCCCATTTCGAGCGCCACGGCGATCGCGGCCAGCGCATTCTGGACATTGTGGCGGCCGGGCATCGAGACCTGGACGCCTTCAAGCACGCGGCGCTCGCCATCGCGCCCAAGGATGACGGCATCGAACCGGCTGCCGCCGGGAACGGCGGAGACGCTGTCGGCGCGGACGTCGGCCAGCGCCGAGAAGCCGTAGGTGACGATCCGCCGGTCGCGGATCCGGCCGATGATGTTCTGCACCTCGGGATGGTCGACGCACAGCACCGCGAGGCCGTAGAACGGCACGTTCTCGATGAACTCGACGAACGCGTCCTTGACCGCGTCGAAGCTGCCATAATGTTCGAGATGCTCGGGATCGATGTTGGTGACGACCGCGATGGTCCCGTCAAGCCGCAGGAAGCTGCCGTCGCTTTCGTCGGCCTCGATCACCCACCAGTCGCTCTTCCCGAGCCTGGCGTTGGAGCCGTAGCGGTTGATGATCCCGCCGTTGATCACGGTCGGGTCGATCCCGCCGCCGTCGAGCAGGGCTGCGATCATTGACGTGGTCGTGGTCTTGCCGTGGGTGCCCGCGACCGCGACCGTCTTCTGCATGCGCATCAGCTCGGCCAGCATCTCGGCGCGCCTGACCCGCGGCAGCCGGCGCTCGGCCGCGGCGACCATCTCCGGATTGCCGTCCTTGATCGCCGACGAGCAGACGACGACGGCGGCGTCGCCGAGATTGTCGGGCGAATGGCCGATCGCGATCGGGATTCCGGCCTTGCGCAATTTGTCGACGACGTAGGATTCGGCGACGTCCGAGCCCTGCACCCGATAGCCGAGCTGGTGCATGACCTCGGCGATGCCCGACATGCCGATGCCGCCGATGCCGACGAAGTGGATCGTGCCGATCTCGGTGCCCATCGCCTTCATGCCGGGACGCCCATCCCCATCGCCGGCCGGGCGTTGGCGCCG
>JBJMUB010000092.1:0-7029 GCA_045811385.1 Sphingomicrobium sp.
CCACAGCCCCACGATGAGGTCTAGCAGAGGTGAGTCAAGCGCACTGGGTCGCTAATGGCCGCTTTCCACCCAAAGCTGCCATTACGCTCGCCCGAGCTCGGCGACAAAATGCTGTCCTACAGACCTGCTCCCATGCCAATCGCACTGCATGGGCCCTTTCGGATCAAACTCACCCGTCAGACGAACTGCCGTCGCACCTCGCGCGCGTAGCACCGCCGCAATTGTGGCGTTTCGCGGCAATTCCTCGCGCGTATGCGCGCCTGCGCGCGCGTTGAGGTGCCAACTTTGGCAACTTTCGCCCGCCGACTCGCGCGCGCGCACACGCACGTGCGCGTGACTTCCGCCCACAAATCCCTATATCTGGACTATGGCAACCGACCCCAATCAGAACTCCTACGGCGCCGAGAGCATCAAGGTCCTCAAGGGCCTCGACGCGGTGCGCAAGCGCCCCGGCATGTACATCGGCGACACCGACGACGGCTCGGGCCTCCATCACATGGTGTTCGAGGTCTCCGACAACGCGATCGACGAGGCGCTCGCCGGTCATTGCGACCGCATCCTCATCACGCTGAATCCCGACGGTTCGGTCAGCGTCGACGATAATGGCCGCGGGGTCCCGACCGGCATTCATGCCGAGGAAGGCGTTTCGGCGGCCGAGGTCATCATGACCCAGCTGCACGCCGGCGGGAAGTTCGAGAACACCAGCGACGACAATGCCTACAAGGTGTCGGGCGGGCTCCACGGCGTCGGGGTAAGCGTCGTAAACGCGCTCAGCGAGTGGCTCGACCTCACCGTCTGGCGCGACGGCGAGGAGCATTTCATGCGCTTCCGCAACGGCGAGCCCGAGGCTCCGCTGAAGGTCGTGGGCAAGACCGACAAGCGCGGCACGCGGGTCACCTTCCTGCCATCGTCGGAGACGTTCAAGCAGACCGATTTCGACTTCGAGCGGCTCGAGCATCGCTTCCGTGAGTTGGCGTTCCTCAACTCGGGCGTCCGCCTGGTCCTGGCCGACGCGCGCCATGCCGAGCGCAAGGAAGTCGAGATGCACTACGAGGGCGGGATCGCCGCGTTCGTCAAATATCTCGACCGCGCCAAGACCGCGCTGATCCCCGATCCGATCGCCATCACCGGGCAGCGCGACGACGTCGGCATCGACGTCAGCCTCGAGTGGAACGACTCTTATTACGAGAACGTCCTGGCCTTCACCAACAACATCCCGCAGCGCGACGGCGGCACCCACCTCGCGGCGTTCCGCGCGGCGCTGACCCGCACCCTCAACAATTATGCCGAGCGCTCGGGGATGATGAAGCGCGAGAAGGTCCAGCTCGCCGGCGAGGACATGCGCGAGGGGCTGACGGCGATCGTCTCGGTCAAGCTGCCCGACCCCAAGTTCGGCTCGCAGACCAAGGACAAATTGGTCAGCAGCGAGGTCCGCCAGCCGCTCGAAAGCCTGATGGCCGACAAGCTCGCCGAATGGCTCGAGGAGAATCCGGCGCACGCGCGGACCATCATCCAGAAGGTCATTGACGCCGCCGCGGCGCGCGAGGCGGCGCGCAAGGCCCGCGAGGCGAGCCGCAAGTCGGCGATGGGCGTCGCCTCGCTGCCCGGCAAGCTGCACGATTGTTCGGAGCGCGACCCGGCCAAGTCGGAGCTGTTCCTGGTCGAGGGCGACAGCGCCGGCGGCTCGGCCAAGCAGGGCCGCGACAGCAAATATCAGGCGATCCTGCCGTTGAAGGGCAAGATCCTCAACGTCGAGCGCGCGCGCTTCGACCGCATGCTGTCGTCCAAGGAAATCGGGACGATGATCCAGGCGCTCGGCACCGGCATCGGGGTCGAGGAATTCAACCTCGACAAGCTGCGCTACCACAAGATCATCCTGATGACCGACGCCGACGTGGACGGCGCGCACATCCGGACCCTGCTGCTGACCTTCTTCTACCGCCAGATGCCCGACCTGATCGAGAAGGGGCATCTCTTCATTGCCCAGCCGCCGCTCTACAAGGTCAGCCGCGGCCGTTCCGAAGTGTACCTCAAGGACGATGCCGCGCTCGACGATTATCTCGAGGACGCAGGACTCGAGGGGCTGGTGCTCGACGCTCCCGACGGACAGCGCTCGGGCAACGACCTCAAGGCGCTGGTCGATCATGCGCGGCGGATGCGCACTCTGCTTGCCTACGCCCCGCGCAATTACGAGCCCGGGCTCATCGAGGGCCTCGCGCTGAACGGCGCGCTCAAGCCCAATCTCGATTCCGCTGGGCGGACGAAGGCCGTCGCCAGGGTCGCCGAATGGCTCGGCGCCGGCGATACCGAGGCGGTCTGGTCGGGCGAAATCGGGGCTGAGGGCGGCTACGTACTGAAGCGGCTGTGGCGCGGCGTGACCGACGCCTACATTTTCGAGCCGAGCTTCCTGGTGTCTGCCGAGGCGCGCAAGCTCCATACGCTCGCCAGTGAACAGGCGACGGCTTATGCAAAGCCGTCAGCGCTGCGGACGGTAAAGAAATCCGCGGCGGCAGTCACCGAGGACGAGGCGATCGAGCCCGGCGCCGAAGCCGATGACCAGCCGGCGGAAGCCGACACAAAGGGCAAGACGGTGACCATCACCCGGCCTCACGAGCTGCTCGACGCGGTGCTCGCGGCGGGCCGCAAGGGCCTGTCGATCGCGCGCTACAAGGGCCTCGGCGAAATGAACGCCGAGCAATTGTGGGAAACGACGCTCGACCCCTCGAACCGCTCGCTGCTTCGGGTCGAAGTCGCGCAGGCCGACGTCGCCGACGAGATTTTCACCCGCCTGATGGGCGACGTCGTCGAGCCCCGCCGCGAGTTCATCCAGGACAACGCCCTCAGCGTCGCCAACCTCGACGTGTAAGGATGCAAGCGAAATGCCAGGGCCGCTTCAAACGATGTATGTCGTGGGCGCCGGCTTCTCGTTTCATGCAGGACTGCCTCTAGCGACGAACTTCGCCGATGAACTGCTCAACTTGAGAGGACTTAAATTGGACGGGCCTAGCCCCGCTCAGGTTGAGTATTTGCGCAAATTTGTCAGCGACATCTACGGCCACGATGTGGGCACGCCCGGTGCTGACTGGCCCGAATTGGCAGACCTTTTCACAATCGTCGATTTAGCGGCCAACACCGGGCACAACCTGGCGGGCTACTCAGCGTCTGAACTTCGAACTGTTCGACGAGCGCTTATCGCGCGAACTATCCGAATGTTGAGCAGGGCCTACACCAAGGGCAGAGATACAGGAGGACCTCGCTGGAAGGCGCTCGAAGCGTTCTTCGCGAGGGTTGAGGCGCGACGGACTGGCTTCCTTTCGATGAATTGGGACATGGTCATCGAACGCGGGCTCGAATCAGCGCACGGCAATCGCTTCTTCGATTACGGCTGTGGGGCCGTCAGAAGCGTCTTGAAAGCTGGCGAGCTTCAGCTTGCGGCGGCACCGGACGAGGCGCCCACGGTACTCAAGCCGCATGGCTCGATAAATTGGTTCTATTGCGATGCGTGTCGCGCCGTCCTTTACGTAGACGCGAGCCGCGCAGCCGTTGTCGCCGCTCAATTGTTCCGCGAGGGAGATTGGGGCACCGTCGATTCGGCAGTGGGGCGGAAGCAACTAGTGAAGCGTCGGCCGTGTCCTCGCTGCGGCAAAAAAGCCTTGAGCGTTAGATTTGTGACTTTCAGCTACCGAAAAGCCCTCGATTTTCCAATGCATCATTCGACGTGGAGTAAAGCTGAGCAATTGCTGTTCGATGCCGAAAACTGGGTGTTCATGGGCTACTCGCTTCCTGCTGCTGATTACGACTTCAAGTACCTCCTCAAGCGGGTACAAGTTGCGCGTGAGCGGCCTCCTCGGATCGTGGTCGTGACGGGTGGCAACGACACCTCCATCAAGGAAACAACCTCGAACTATCGGCGGCTATTTGGAGAATCGATCGTTGATCCCATTCTGACGACCGGACTGGAAGGAAACACGCTCGACGAACTCGGACGCATCGGTGCGCTTAAGAAGCGCGCTTGAACCGGTGGATTCTGCGCCGACCATCACTGTCGCCTCCTACAACATGCATCGGGCGATCGGGCTCGACGGGCGCCGCGACCCGCATCGGGTCTTGCGCGTGCTTCAGGAGATCGATGCCGACGTCGTCGCTCTGCAGGAGGCCGACAAGCGCATCGGCGGGCGCGGCTCGACCGTTCCGCACGAGCTGATCGACAGCCATGGCCTGTACCAGCCGGTGCACCTCGGAGTGCGTCACAAGCGCCGCCTCGAAAAGACCCGGCAGCGGGCCGAGAAACTGCTCAAGGTCGACACCCGCAACATCGGCTGGCACGGCAATGCGATCCTGGTGAAGCGCCATATCGGAGTGATCGACTGCGCGGCGCTCGATCTGCCGACCCTCGAGCCGCGCGGCGCGGTGATGGCCGAGCTGCTGATCGGCGACCGGCCGGTGCGCGTGGTCGGAATGCACCTCGATCTGTCGGGCCTGTGGCGCAAGCGGCAGATGCGGGCGATCCTCGAAGCGATCGACGCGCGGCCGCAGAAGATGCCGACGGTGCTGATGGGCGACACCAACGAATGGCGCACAGCCGCCGGCTGCCTCACCGAGCTCGACGGCGAGTTCCATATCGCGCCGACCGGCCCGAGCTTCCATGCCCGCCATCCCGTCGCCCAGCTCGACCGGATCATCGTCCACAAGGAGCTGAGCATCGAAGCCGCGGGAGTGCATATGAGCCCCGCGGCGCGTCGCGCGTCCGACCACCTGCCGATCTGGGCCCGGCTTGGTTCCCCGGCGTAAGCCGGGGCCCAGGGCGGTCGGAACGGCCGCTTTGCGTCCGCATGGATCCCGGCCTGCGCCGGGAAACATTACCCCGCGATCTTGCGCAGCCGCCGGCGCTGGATCGATGAGCCGATGCCCATCGCTTCGCGATACTTGACCACCGTCCGCCGGGCGACGTCGAAGCCACGCTGCTTCAAAAGGCCGGCGATCGCATCGTCGCTGAGGATCTCGCGCTCGGCGTCGATCAGCTCCTTGATCCCCGCCTTCACGGCATTGGCCGCTGCGCCGTCGCCCTCGGCCGAAGCGACGCCCGAGCCGAAAAAGTACTTCAGCTCGAACAATCCGCGGTCGCACAGCAGATATTTGTTCGAGGTCACACGGCTGACGGTCGATTCGTGCATTTCGATCGCCTCGGCGACCTCGCGCAGGGTGAGCGGCTTCATCGCCGAGACGCCGCGTTCGAAGAAGCCCTGCTGGCGCTTGACGATCTCGCTGACGACCTTGACGATTGTCCGGGCGCGCTGGTCGAGCGCCTTGACCAGCCAGCTCGCGCTGGCGAGGCATTCGCTGAGCCAGGCCTTCGACTGCTTGTCCTGCGGCCCGGTCTTCAGCTCCTGATAGTAACGCCGGTTGACCAGGACCCGCGGCAGGGTGGCCTGGTTGAGCTCGACGGCGAAGCCGCTGCGCAGCGACCGAACGAACACGTCGGGCGTGACGTCCTCGGCCGCCGACGCGGCCAGCTGGCAGCCGGGCTTGGGATCGTAGGCGCGGAGCTCGCGGATCATGTCGGCGAGGTCTTCGTCGTCGACCCCGCAGATCCGCTTGAGGTCCTGCGTCCTGCCCTTCGACAGCAGGTCGAGATTGTCGATCAGCCGCGCCATCGCCGGGTCGTAGCGGTCCGCGGCCTTGGCCTGGAGCGCGAGGCATTCGGCCAGCGAGCGCGCTCCGACTCCCGCCGGATCGAGGTCCTGGACGATTTTCAATGCCGCTTCGACGCCGGCCGCAGGCTCGTTCGCCATTCGCGCGATCTCGTCGATCGGGACGGACAGATAACCGGTCTCGTCGAGCATCTCGGCGATCATCCGCGCGAGGTCGCCGTCCCGACCGGGATAGCCGTGCAACTGGTCGAGCAGATGCTCGGCGAGCGACGCCGCCGAATATTGCAGCCGGTCGAAGTCGAACGCCTCGTCGCTTCCGCCGGCCGTGACGACGTCGCTGAAACTGTCGGTCTCGAGCGCCTCGCTGTCCCAGTCGCGGTCGAGCGGGCGGTCGTCGTCGGCCTGGCCCCGGATCAGGTCGTCGGCGCCCGGATCGTCGGGCGCCTCGTCCCCTCCCGACTCATCGCTGACGAAATCGCCGGCCGGCTGCTCGTCGGGCTCGTCCGAGCGAGCCTCGAGCAGCGGGTTCTTGGACATTTCCTCGGCGATGAACGCGTCGAGCTCGAGGTTGCTGAGCTGGAGCAGCTTGATCGCCTGGGTCAGCTGCGGCGTCAGCACCAGCTGCTGCGATTGACGGATGCTTAGGGAGGGGCCCAGGCCCATCGCCGGCCGGCCCTACAGCGCGAAGCTCTCGCCGAGGTAGAGGCGCCGGACCTCCTGGTCGGCGACCAACGCTTCGGGAGTACCTGCGAACAAGACCTGTCCGTCGTAGATGATGCAGGCGCGGTCGACGATGTCGAGCGTCTCGCGGACGTTATGGTCCGTGATGAGCACGCCGATGTCGCGCTGCTTGAGCTCGCGCACGAGCTCGCGGATGTCGGCGATCGAGATCGGGTCGATGCCCGCGAACGGCTCGTCGAGCAGCATGATCGACGGCTCGGCCGCCAGCGCCCGGGCGATCTCGCAGCGCCGCCGCTCGCCGCCGGACAGCGCCATAGCCGGCGAATCGCGCAGCGCGGCGAGGCCGAACTCGCGCAGCAACTGCTCGAGCCGCTCGCGGCGGGCGCGGCGGTCGGGCTCGGCGACTTCGAGTACCGCCATGATATTCTGCTCGACCGTCAGCCCGCGGAAGATCGAGGTTTCCTGCGGCAGGTAGCCGAGCCCGAGGATCGCCCGGCGGTACATCGGCAGCCGCGTGATATCGACCCCGTCGAGCAGGATGCGCCCGCTGTCGGGCCGCACCAGCCCCATGATCGAATAGAAGCAGGTGGTCTTGCCCGCTCCGTTGGGGCCGAGCAGGCCGAGCACTTCGCCCTTCCCCACCGACAGCGAGATGTCGCTGAGCACCGCGCGCTTGTCATAGCTCTTGGCGATCGAG
>JBJMUB010000093.1:0-11867 GCA_045811385.1 Sphingomicrobium sp.
GGGGGCATAAAAGCCCATCGGCTGCGAGTTGAGCAGCGCCGCCGCGAACGCCGCTGGGTACCGCCACTTGAGCCAGCTCGACACGTAGACGAGGTGCGCGAAGCTCGCCGCGTGGCTTTCGGGGAAGCCATATTCGCCGAACCCCTTGATCTGGTCGAAGCAGCGCTGGGCGAAGGCGGGATCGTAGCCGCGCCCGACCATCCGCCCGACCATCTTCTCCTCGAGCGGCTCGATCTTCCCCTTCGAGCGGAACGTCGCCATCGCCTTCCTGAGCTGGTTCGCCTCCTCCGAGCTGAACTTCGCAGCATCGAGCGCGATCTTCATCGCCTGCTCCTGGAAAATCGGCACTCCCAATGTCCGCCCGAGGATCTTCTCGAGCTCGTCGGGCGGACCGTGCTCGGGATGCGGGCAGGGGAAGGTCACCGATTCCTTGCCTGAGCGGCGCTTCAGATAAGGGTGAACCATGTCCCCCTGGATCGGCCCCGGGCGGACGATCGCGACTTCGATCACCAAATCATAGAAGCAGCGCGGCTTGAGCCTCGGCAGCATGTTCATCTGCGCCCGGCTCTCGACCTGGAACACGCCGAGCGAATCGCCATCGCACAGCATGTCGTAGACCTCGGGCACCTCCTGCGGCACCGTCGCCAGCTCCCACCGCTCGCCATGGTGCTCGGCAATCAAATCGAAGCTTTTGCGGATGCAGGTCAGCATGCCCAATGCGAGCACGTCGATCTTGAGGATCCCGAGCTCCTCGATGTCGTCCTTGTCCCATTCGATGAAGGTGCGGTCGTCCATCGCGCCGTTGCCGATCGGCACCGTCTCGGTCAGCGGCCGCTCGGTCAGGATGAACCCGCCGACATGCTGCGACAAATGGCGCGGCATTCCGATCAATTGCTCGGCGAGCTTCATCGTCCGCTTGAGGTGCGGGTCGCTGAGGTCGAGCCCGGCATCATTGGCGCGAGCGTCCTCGATCTCGGGATCCATGCTGCCCCAGACGGTCGAAGCGAGCGCCCCGCACACATCCTCGCTGAGGCCCATGACCTTGCCGACCTCGCGGATCGCCGAGCGCGGGCGGTAGTGGATCACGGTCGCGGCGATCCCGGCGCGGTCGCGGCCGTACTTCTGATAGATGTGCTGGATCACCTCCTCGCGCCGCTCATGCTCGAAGTCGACGTCGATGTCGGGCGGCTCGCGTCGTTCCTCGGAGATGAAACGCTCGAACAGCAGGTCGTTCACGGACGGGTCGACCGCAGTGATTCCGAGGCAATAGCAGACCGCGCTGTTGGCCGCCGAACCGCGGCCCTGGCACAGGATCGGCGGATCGAGCGACCGGGCGAACGCGACGATGTCGTGGACGGTCAGGAAATAGCGCGCGAAATCGAGGCGCTCGATCAGCGGCAGCTCGTACTCGAGCTGCTTGCGAACCTTGTCGGGAATGCCGTCGGGCCAGCGCTGCTTCGCGCCTTCCCAGGTTAGATGCTCGAGATATTGCTGCGGAGTCCGGCCTTCCGGCACCGATTCCTTGGGATATTCGTACCTGAGCTCATCGAGGCTGAAATGTAGCGCGTCGGCGAAGTCGCGGGTCGCCGCGATCGCGTGCGGCCAGCGCTCGAACAGCCGCTTCATGTCGGCCGGCGATTTCAGGTGCCGCTCGGCATTGGGGTTGAGCCGATAGCCCGCGGTCGCGATCGTCACCTTCTCGCGGATGCAGGTGACGACGTCCTGCAGCGGGCGCTTCTCCGGCGCATGATAATGGACGTCGTTGGTGGCGAGGATCGTGCAGCCGTGCTGCTTCGCCAGCCGATCGAGCCGCTCGATCCGCGCGGCGTCGCCGCCGCGGTAGAGCCACGACGCCGCGACATGACGCAGTGACGTCAAAGCGTCGGTGAGGCGCGGCAGTTTGCCTTCGAAATCCGCGAGGTCGTCGGACGGCCAGGCGATGAAGGCGATGCCGTCGCGATGCTCGGCGACGTCGCTCAGAGTCAGCTCGCACTCGCCCTTATCCGCCCGCATCTTGCCGAGGCTGAGCAGCCGCGACAGCCGGCCGTAGCCCTCGCGGTCGACCGGGTAGGCGAGCAGGCTTGGCGCATCCGTCAGGTCGAGGCGGCAGCCGATCAGCGGCCGGATTCCCGCGGCCTTGCAGGCGCTGTGCATGCGCACGACCCCGGCGAGCGTGTTGCGGTCGGCGATGCCGAGGCAGTCCATGCCGAGTTCGAGCGCGCGCAAGGTCAGCTCGATCGCGTCCGACGCCCCGCGCAGAAACGAAAAAGGCGAGGCGACGCCGAGCTCGACATAGGGCGCGGGTCCGACCGGAGGCGGCGGCATGTCCTCCCGCCGCACCAGCTTCAGCCGGGAAAAGCCGGTTTTTTCAGGCACGGCTCGTTTCCCGGCGAAGGCCGGGGCCCAGGCCGCTGCGATGAGCAGCGGTTTCCCGCTGTCCTGGACCCCGGCCTCCGCCGGGGAACGGCTGGGCGGCGAACCTCACCCGAACAGCCCGTGGATGAACCAGCCCGGCGCCCCGCCGCGGCCGTCGCCGATCACCCCGTCGCGATAGATCCAGTAGCGCCGCCCGTCGCCGTCCTCGACGCGGTAATAATCGCGCAGGCGCGCACTCGACGGCTGTCGCCACCATTCGGGCGCGATCCGCTCCGGCCCTTCGGCGCGGGCGATGTCGTGCACCGCCCGCCGCCACACGAACCGGCGCGGCATGCCCTCGGGCGTCGCGTAAATGACGTCGATCGCTTCCGGGCGGTCGAGCAGGCGCTGGGGGCGGCTCCTCCCCGGAACGGGGAGGGGAACCAGCGAAGCTGGTCGAGGGGGGTTGGAGCCCTGCACGACACCCCCTCCACCCCTCGGCTTCGCCGAGCGGTTGCTCTCCCCGTTCCGGGGAGGATCAATCGCCGCAACCCATCCGCTCGCTCGCTCCGGCAGGTGGCTATCCTCCGCCACCGGCCGCCGCACCGCTCGCGCGCCAAGCTTCACCGTCAGCCGGTCGACCAGCCGGGCGATCTCTTGTTCACCCGGCGGCTCCTCGACCAGGCTGTCCTGCACGGAGGACAGGCTCTCGGCCCAATCCGCCGTTAGCGCGAAGGCGTCGAACCCGAATTCCGGGTTCAAAGTCGCCGCTTTGTCGCTGAGCAGGCGCTGCAAATGTTTCGCCTCGCGGCTCGGGATCGCCGTCGCCACCGACGCGACTGCGACGCTGCCGTCGACCCGGAAGCCGGTCAGCGACAGGCGCCGGGCGCCGAGGTCCCGTTCCTGCAGCTGGCGCACGAGCTCGGGGATCAGCCGCTCGAGCGCCTGTCCCGCCGCTTCGGGATGGGTCGCCGGTTCTTCAAGCTTGAGCAAGGCGCGCGGCGGCAAGGCGGCCGGTGCAGCGGTCAGCGGCTCGGGCTTGCAGCCAAGCGCCCGGTCGAGTGCGTCGACCACGTCCTCCGCCCCCCGGAACCGCCGCGCCAGCGCCAGCCGCGGCACGCCGAGCAATGCGCCGATGGTCTTGAGACCGAGCCGTTCGAGCGTGCGCACGGTGTCGGGGTCGAGGCGGAGAGCGGCGACGGGGAGGGGCCTTAATTCGTCATGCCAGCGAAGGCTGGCATCCATGTCATGACTGTTCGCCGAAGTTCGGGATTGCACGCCGGCATGGACCCCAGCCTTCGCCGGGGTGACGATTGAGGCGAATCGGCCGAAGTGACCCAACGCCCAAGCCGCCGCCGCGGTGGGAGCAATCGCGACGCGCGGAGTGAAGCCGATCCGCGCGAAGCGGCGCTGGACGTCGCGGACCAATCCGCCCTCATTCCCGAACAAATGCGCCACTCCGCTAACGTCGAGCCTCAGGCCATTGCTTCCATCGACTTCGACCAGCGGAGACCAGCGCGCGGCCCATTTGGCGAGCTGCTGTACCAGCGCCGAATCGCCCTCCGGATTAGCCGGAACCGCGACCAGCGCGGGGTCGAGCGCCCGCGCATCGGTCAGTCGCGCTCCCGGCCGGGCCCCGCGCTCCGCCGCCGCTTGGGTCACTGCGTGGATGATCGGACCGTGGGCTCCTTCGACAGTCAGGACGACGGGCGCGTCAGGCGGACAGTCGCTGCTCTTGGCCCAGCGTTCGATCGCCAGATTCGGCAACCAGATGGAAGCGATCCGAGTCATGCGCGACGCTCCACCGGCCGGGCGGCATCGCCCGCGCGCGGAACAGCTCGGCATCCCACGCCGGCAGCCCCGGCGCCTTCGGGTCGAGGTCGTTCGGCAGCGACGGAGCGCTCGCCACCCGCCAGCGCATCCGGGCGCCGCTGAGATTGGCGTGGCCGCCCAGCCGAATCAAACAGGCGGCCACGCCGGACCGCTCCGCGGCGACGGCCAGTCGCCGAGTCGCAGTGAAATCGAGCACCTTGGGGTCGCCCCAGATCTCGCCGATGACGCAGGACAGCGCCGAGCATCTCAGGCCCTCCTCCATCGTCCACAGCGCGTCGCGCGCGTCGCGCGCCTCGACATGAATGAGGTCGGACGTCGGCAGTCCGGGCGGGTGGACCCGCCCCGATTCGAGGATCGCCATCCGATCCTGCACCCACAGCAGCGGCTTGCCGCCCGCGACCTGCGCCAGCAGGAACCCGGCCCAGCCGCCGTCGCGGGGGTGGCCTGCAAACAGCTCGGAAAGGATGGGCCTGGGCGACGCGGGCAGCAGCCAGCGCTCGTCCAGCCCGCCGGGGAGACGATCATATGCGGCCGGCCGGATCTGCGCGGAGACAGCTCCGCCGGCGACCAGAGACAAGCCTCTTGCCACACGACTCACAACGCTTATGTTCTACTTTTGTTCTTCTTTCGTGAGTTCGGATCGAGAGTCAATCCCGCGACTCGGGAGCCAATCCTTGCTCAGCCAGGAATGCCCGGATTTCCCGGACCACCTCCCGCGCGGCTTGCCTCGACACGGCGAACGCCATGTGCGTGCAGCGCAGCTCGACGGCTTTGTCGCGCTCGTCGTCGAGCCCGCGCGCGGCGCGCGGAGCAACGATCCCATCGCGTCGCGACCACAAGGCGAGCTGCGGGACCGGCGGTTTGGCCGTCACCCGCGGGATCGGGGGTTGGTCGACCTTGTGCCCGGCGACCCATTCGTAGAGCCGCCAGACGTTGTTCTGCTTGGCATCGCCGGAGAACGGCGATCCCAAGGTCACCACCGCCAGGATCTGGTCCGGTGCGGCCCGCGCGAGCTCGCGCGCATAAACTCCGCCAAGGCTCCAGCCGACCACAAGCACCGGCTGTCCTTCACCGACTTCGGACAGTCGGCGACGCAGATGATCGACCGTTTCCGTTGTCGCGCCGCGGTTGAAGCCCAGCTTCCAGCCGTGCACCCGCCAACCCGCCTCAGCCAGCGCCTCGCGCAACGGCCGTGTCGTGCGGTCGCTGGCGGCCCAGCCGGGAATGACCAGCACCGGCGGCCCATCTTCCGGGCCGAGCGTTCGCGCCCGGCGCAGAATCGTCCACATCCGCGGCAGCAACCACGCGCCTTCCGCAAATCGCCGCCAGCTTGCCGGAGGACGGTCGTCGCCTTGCCAGTTCAAAGGAATTCGCGCCCCATCAGCTCCTGCAGCGCCTTCGGCAGCTTCACTCGGCCGTCGGCCGTCTGGTGGTTCTCGAGCAGCGGCACGAGGATACGAGGTGACGCGAGCGCCGTATTGTTGAGCGTGTGCGCGAACCGCACCTTCCCGTCGGGCCCGCGATAGCGGATGTTCGACCGCCGCGCCTGCCAGTCGTGAAGCGTCGAGCAGCTGTGGGTTTCGCGATACTTGCCGAGGCTCGGCACCCAGCTCTCAAGGTCGTTCATGCGATACTTGCCGAGGCCCATGTCGCCCGTGGACGTCTCGATTACTTGGTACGGAATCTCCAGCGCCTGGAGCAGCTCCTCGGCGAGCCGAAGCAGGGTCCCGTGCCATTCGGCCGATTGCGCCTCATCGGCCTCGCAGATCACATATTGCTCGACCTTGACGAACTGGTGCACCCGAAGCAGCCCGCGGACGTCCTTGCCAGCGCTCCCCGCCTCGCGGCGGAAGCAGGGCGAATAGCCGGCGTAGAGGACGGGGAGCCGGTCGGCCTCGATGATCTCGCCGGAATGAAGCGAGGTCAGCACGACCTCGGCGGTCCCGGCCAGCCACAGATCGTCATTGGCCAGCTCATACGTCTCGTCGCGATGACCGGGGAACTGCCCCTGGTTGAGGAACGCCTGCTCGCGTGCGATCGCGGGAACCGTGATCGGAGTGAAATTCGCGGCCGCGATCCGCTCCAGCGCCCAGGCCATGAGCTTGGTCTCCAGCAGCGCCAGCGCGCCCTTGAGGCAATAGGTGCGGCTCCCCGACACTTGCGTGACCCGCGACAAATCGGCCCAGTCGTTCTTCTCGATCAGCGCGACATGGTCGAGCGGAGCGAAGTCGAACTTGGATGGCTCGCCCTCAGTGCGGACGACGGTGTTGAAGCTCTCGTCCGGCCCGACCGGCGCGCCCACATATGGGATTCCGGGAAGCTTCAGCATGAGCGCCGAAAGCTCGCCTTCCTTTCCGGCGAGGTCGTTCTCCAGCTCGGACGCGCGCGCGCCTGCTTCCTTGGCCTTGCGGCCGAGCTCGGCCTTTTCTTCCGCCGCCGCCTTCGGGAATAAAGCGCTGATCGCGTTGCGCTCGGCCCGCAGCGCTTCGATCTCGGTCTTCAGCGCGCGGACCTCGCCATCGAGCGCGAGGACCGTCCCGAGGTCGAGTTCCACGCCTTTGTCACGGATCGCTTTCTCGACTGTGTCCCGGTTCGTCTTGATGAAGTCCAGCGCCAGCATGGAGTGGCGTTAGCGAAACCACTCCGTCTTTGCGAGCGGAGCGAAGCAATCCAGTTCGGGGCGTGGATTGCTTCGTCGCTTGCGCTCCTCGCAATGACGGCTAAGCCCCCGCCATGCCCTCGGGTCTGATCGCGCTCCTCGACGATGTCGCCACCATCGCCAAGCTCGCCGCGGCCTCGCTCGACGACGTCGCCGGAGCGGCCGGGAAGGCCGGGACCAAGGCCGCGGGAGTGGTGATCGACGACACCGCAGTCACGCCCCGCTACGTCCTCGGCCTCGCGCCCGAGCGCGAGCTTCCGATCATCGGCAAGATCGCCTGGGGCAGCCTCAAGAACAAGGTTCTGCTGCTGCTTCCGGCGGCGCTCCTGCTCACGGCGTTCGCGCCGGTCCTGATCACTCCGCTGCTAATGATCGGCGGCGCGTATCTCGCGTTCGAAGCGACCGAGAAGATTCTCGAGAAATTGCTCCACGACCACGATCATCACGAGGAGGAGCTGGTCGACGCGATGGTCGACCCGGCTGAGCTCGAGAAGCTGCAGGTCAACGGCGCGATCCGCACCGACCTCATCCTCTCGGCCGAGATCATGGCCATCGCGCTCGCCAGCCTCGAGCATCTCAGCCTGACGGTCACCGCCATCGCCCTGGTCGCGGTCGCCTTCGCGATCACCGGCGGAGTCTATGGCGTGGTCGCGCTAATCGTGAAGCTCGACGACATCGGCCTGCACATGGCGCGGCGCGGCAATCGTAGCGCGCGGATCGTCGGCGAGGGCCTGGTCCGGGTCGTTCCCCGGATGCTGACCGGGCTGTCGGCGATCGGCACCGCGGCGATGCTGTGGGTCGGCGGCGGGATCCTGCTTCACGGCCTCGAGCAGCTGCATGTCGCGGGATTCATTCCCGAAGCGGTTCACCGCCTCGCGCACGCAGCCGGCGCCTTGGCCGGTCCGCTCGAAGGTACGGTCACGTGGCTGGTGAATGCGCTCGGTGGAGCCTTGCTCGGCCTCATGGTCGGCGGAGTGATCGCCGCGGCGGTCCGCCAGGTCGCGAAGCACCCGGAAGAACTGATCGTCGACTAGTCGAAGTGCAGCCGGCGGTAGCTGCCGCGGAAGAACAGCAGCGGGTCGAGGCTCGCGTCGAAGCTCGCCTTGACCACGCGGCCGACGAGGATGTGGTGGTCGCCGCCGTCATAGACCGCAAACCGTTCGCATTCGAACACTCCGAGCGATTCCATGAGGATCGGTGCCCCCGCCTCGCCGCACGACCACGGGGTCTCATCGAAGCGGTCCTCGACCCGGGCCGAGAAGGTGATCGACTGCGGCCGCTGCCCGGTCTGCAGCACGTTGATGGCGAAACAGGCCGCGCCCGTCAGCGCCGCCGCGCTCGCCGCCTTCTTATGGATGCAGACTAGGAGCAGCGGCGGATCGAGCGAGACTGAGGTGAAGCTGTTGACCGTCAGCCCGGTCGGCTTGCCCTCGCCGTCGAGGCAGGTGACGACCGTCACTCCGGTGGCGAAGCAGCCGAGCGCGTCGCGCAGCGTGCGCGGATCGTGTCCGCTGCGATATTCGCCTTTCGTCGCCTCCGCCATGCATTTGGCTATAGCGTCCTCGACTGCCATTGCGAGGCGCGATAGCAAGCGCGCTTCGCCCGGAGGGAGGGGTTCCAAATGGTTCGAGCTGCCTGTGCCGCAATCCTGTTGTCGACGGTTTCCGCCGCGGCTGCGCCGCCGGTCCGGCCGGACCCCAATCTCTGGCTCGAGCAGGTCGACGGCGCCCGCGCGCTGGCCAAGGTCAAGAGCTGGAACGCCAAGACCCGCGCCGAGCTCGAGAAGCAGACGGGCTTCGCCGGCTATCGCTCGCGCGCGCTCGCCTTGCTTTCGACCGACAAGAAGATCGCCGAGCCCGACCAGCTGCTCGGCGACAAGGTGCTCAACTATTGGCAGGACGCGCAGCATCCGCGCGGACTGTGGCGGGTGTCGCCGCTCGCCGCTTATGCCGCAGGCAAGCCGCAATGGCGCACCCTGATCGACATCGACGCGATGAGCGCCGCCGACAAGAAGAATTGGGTGTTCAAGGGCGCCGACTGCCTGTCGCCGGCCTATGTCGATTGCATGGTCAGCCTGTCCAACGGCGGCGGCGACGCGGTCGAGGTTCGCGAGTTCGACCTCGACAAGGCCGCCTTCATCCCGCGCGGATTCTTCCTCCCCACCGCCAAGTCGAACATTTCCTGGGCCGGGCCCGACGCTCTGTTCATCGGCACCGACTTCGGCGCCGGAAGCCTGACCGACTCCGGCTATCCGCGCATCGTGAAGCTGTGGAAGCGCGGCACTCCGCTGTCGGCCGCGATCCGGATTGCCGAGGGCGAGAAAGCGGACGTCTCGATCCAGGCCTACGGCGTCGTCGACGGCGACCGAATCTGGCCGCTGCTCAACCGCTCGGTCGACTTCTTCCACAGCAAGATCAGCCACATCGCGCCGGACGGCCGGCTCGTCCCGACCCCCTTGCCCGACGATGCGCAGATCAACGACATCACCGACGGCCGAGTCGTCGCCTCGCTCAAGACTCCGTGGCGGGGCCGTCCGGCCGGCGCGCTTGTCGCTTATTCGATTCCCGACCTGCTGGCGGGCCGCTCGCCGGCGATCGAGACCATATTCGTCCCCAATGCCCATCAGGCCATCGAGGACGTCGCCGCCGGGCACTCGCGCGTCTGGGTCAAATATCTCGACGACGTCTCCGGCCGCCTTGCCGCATTCAGCCGAGCCGCGGACGGCCGCTGGTCAAGCGAAGTCGCCGCGCTTCCCGACAAGTCGACGGTGCACCTCAATGCGGTGTCCGGCCGCACCGACCTGGCCTTCGTCACAGTCGAGGGGATGCTGACCCCCCCGACCTTGTTCGCGGTCCGGCCCGGCGCCGCGCCGGCGGCCGTCCAACCTCTTCCAGCTCAGTTCGACGCGTCCAACATGGTGGTCGAGCAGAATTTCGCGACCTCGCCCGACGGCACCAAGATCCCTTACTTCCTGGTCCACCGCAGGGACGTGACCGGGCCGGTCCCGGTGCTGATGCACGCCTATGGCGGGTTCGAAGCCGCGCAGACCCCGAGTTACCTCGTCTCGCAGCCCTATCGCTCCGGCCCGCTCGCTTTGTTCACGGTCGAGGAGGGCAAGGCCTACGTCCTCGCCAACATCCGCGGCGGCGGCGAGTACGGTCCCGACTGGCACAATGCCGTGCTGCGTCAGAACCGCCAGAAGGCCTACGACGATTTCTACGCGGTCGGCGAGGACCTGATCGCGCGCGGAATCACCCGGAAGGGGCAGATCGCGGTTTCGGGCCGCTCCAACGGCGGGCTGATGGCGGCGGTCGCGATCGAGCAGCGCCCCGACCTTTTCGGAGCCGCGGTCATCGGCTCACCGCTGACCGACATGAAGCGCTATTCGCATATGCTCGCCGGCGCATCGTGGATGGGCGAATACGGCAATCCCGACGTGCCCGCCGACTGGGCCTTCCTCGGCAAATATTCGCCCTACCAGAACCTCAAATGCGGCGTGAAATATCCGGTGCCGTTCATCTACACCTCGACCCGCGACGATCGCGTCCATCCCGGCCACGCCCGCAAGTTCGCCGCGAAGCTCGAGCAATGCGGCGACAAATTCTTCTACGACGAAGCGATCGAGGGCGGCCACGCCGCCGGCATTGTCCCCGAAGAAGACGCTCAGCGCGTCGCGCTCGAAGCCGTGTACATGAACCTGCTGCTTCCGGCGCGGAGTTCCGGCGGCTCCCCGGAGCGCGGCTTCTAAAGCGCGAGCATCGCCCCGGCTGTGAGCGTGAGCACTTCGTCGATCGTTTTGTCCAGCGTCTCGGAAACTAGGTAGCGCGGCTGGAAGGCGTCGTGCTTATAGGGCGTGTTGACCGCGCGCTCGACCGAGAAGGGCAGCCGCTCGACTGCGTCGCTTTCCAGGCTGAAATGCGCCTCGCCAAAGCTCGAGGCGAGCCCGGCGCCGAGGATCTTGAGCTCGCCCTGCTCGCGCGCCAGGCCGAACTCGACGCTGTGCCAGTACAGCCGCGCGGCCTTGTGCCCCTGGTCCGCCGCGATCGCCGCGAGGCCGAGCTGGCCGATATGCCGAGTCATCTCGGCATAATCGTGATGCGCCAGCATCGGGATATGGCCGAACATGTCGTGGAAGCAGTCGGGCTCCTCGAGGTAGTCGAGCTCGTCGCGGGTGCGGATGAAATTGCCGACCGGGAAGATCCGCTCGCTCAGCATCGCGAAGAAAATCTCGTCCGGGACCAGCCCGGTGACCGCGACCGTTCGCCAGCCGGTGCGCGGCTCGAGGATCGCGTTCAACCCCTCGAGGTCCGGCACCCCGGGGTGCGACAGGCGCAACAGGTCGATTCCGTCGAGGAAGGGCGTCACGACCCGCGCGCCCAGCAGCTCGACCTGCCGGGCGAACAGCAGGTCCCACACGGCGTGGTCGTCGTCCGTGAACGACTCCCACTCCTGCGGCACGACATAGTCCTGCCAGCCGCGAGGCTGCTGCTTGGTGGCGATCGCTCGGTGAAGCATTCTCTTTGTCCTTCTCGGGCAATAAAAAACCCGCCGCGGAAGCCCGGGCGGGTCGAGGTTGGTCGTCTGAACTAGGCGCGCGTCAGCCGATCCCAACCTCGTGGGGATAATAATAAACGGCGCTGGTCGCGGTCGTGGTCATTGCGGGCTCTTTATCGCGCTTCCTGCCTTAACGTCCACTGTCGGATTGGTTTCCCGCATCGTCAGGAACACCGGGAGAACGCACAGCGCGACGATCCCGATCATCGCGCCCGGAACCGCCGGCCAGCCGCTGCGGTCGGTGAGCAATTGCGCGACATAAGGCGTCACTCCGCCGAAGATCGCCGTGGCCATGGTCGCCCCGAACGCCAAGCCGCTGAGCCGCCCTTCGCCGGAGAATTGCTCGGCGGTCGCGACCGCCCCGACCGCGCTGACTCCGCCGGCTACCAGCGCGAGGACAATCGCGCCGGCCAGCGCCGTCCCGACCGATCCGCCGCCCATCACCGAGAACAAAGCGATCGGGAGG
>JBJMUB010000094.1:0-20809 GCA_045811385.1 Sphingomicrobium sp.
CATCGGCGGCGGCATCGTCGGCGGCGGCGGCACCTTCGGCATGTCCTTGGGTGGCGGCGGCGGCTCTTCCGGTGGCGGCGGCTCTTCCTCGACGTCGAAGGTCTTGAGGTCCTGGGCCGCTTTCTTGATCACGTTGTAGGCAAGGCCGGTGACGATCGCGTAGCCCAGCGCGAACTGGAGGGCGACGACCAGGATGATCGAGAGCGTCCGGTTGCCGCTGAGCTCCTTCTTTTGGGCGTATGACATTAAGCCGCAATTCTCCTCGACACGCCGCGGAATCCACGGCCAGGCTGGGCGGGGGCACGCGTGCCCGGCCTGCTGGGTGAAAGTCGTCGATGTTTCAACATATCATCGGCAACAAGCGCGCCTCATTATCCCCGGCTCAAAGGTCGCGCAACGGATTTTGTTCCACAGCCGGAAGGCGTGAAACCGGAGTCGTTCGTTCATGACCGTCGCTGATCCGGCCACGCCCCCGAAAAAGACGCGATTTCAACGCCAACTCCGGCCGCGTCCGGATAGACGTCCGGCTTGGACGTCCGCACGCGCAAATCCCTGACTCCGCGAAACGCCGCGATCCGGTCGAACACCGCGTGGGCGAGCGTTTCCTGAAGATTGTACCGGCGCGCCGCCGCAAGCTCCTCGATTTCGGTGCGGAGGAAGTCGTAGTTCCACGCCCGCGCCGGATCTTCGTCGGGCGGCGGCGCAAGGTCGTCGAGCCAGATTTCGACGGTGACCAGCAGGCGCTGCGGAGCGCCGACTTCGAAATCGTGGAAGCCGATGTCGGTCTGCACGGCAAGCGAGTCGAGCAGGATCCGCGCGGAGCGGACCTTGAGTCGGTCGGGCACGAGCCCGGTGAGCTTGACCTCGGTCATTTGCCTCCCACGAACTGGACGTCGCGCCCGAGCCCGAGGAAGCGCTGGCCGGAGTCGATGACCAGCACTTGGCCGGTGACGCACCGGGCGCCGACCAGGTAGCGGATCGCGCCGATCGCGTCGTCCGGCTCGACTCCGCGGCGCAGCGGGTTGTGGCCATGCATCGCCTGGTAATTCTCCTCGCTCTGCCCGGCCGATGGCAGCATCAGCGCCGGGGCGATGCCATTGACCCGGATCCCTTCGGGCGCAAGCGCCCGCGCCGCAAGCTCGGTGAGTTCCGCCAGCGCCGCCTTGGACAAGGTATAGCTGAGGAAATCGGGGTTCGGCGCGGCCAGCTTCGAATCGAGCAGGTTGACGATCAACGCGTCGCCGCCGGCGTGAGACCGGGCGAAGCGATCGATCAGAAGCGCGGGCGCGCGCACGTTGACCGCCATGTGCGCGTCGAGCTCGCTGCCGTCGAACTCGCCGAAGCCGTCCCACGCAAACCGCGCCGCATTGTTGACCAGCAGGCCGACCGGGCCCGCCGCGGCGGCGAAGACCCGTTCGGCGCAATCGGTCGCGCCGAGGTCGGCGACGGCTTTGACCGCACTGCCGGGCACGTCGTCGCTGTCGTGATGGACGTGCGCAACCACGCGCCAGCCGTCGTCGAGCAGCGCTTGTGCGACCGCGCGGCCGACCCGCTTGCCGGCGCCGGTAACGATCGCGGTTCGCTGTTCGGTCATTGCGAGCCACCGAGTGGCGAACCAATCCCCAAGGCGCAAGGCTGGATTGCTTCGCTCCGCCGGCAATGACAGGGGGGACCATGCCCGAAGCCCGGCCACCGATCGAATTGCAGGGGATCAGCCTCGCCGAGCTGCAGGAGCTGATCGACCAGCGCCGGCTGCCGCGGGTCGACCGCTGGAATCCCGAGCGCTGCGGCCACAGCGGAATGCGCATCGCGCGCGACGGAACCTGGTATCACGACGGCGCTCCGATCCGGCGGCCGGCGATGGTCCGCTTGTTCTCGACCGTCCTGCGCCGCGAGCCCGACGGCCGCCACCTCCTCGTGACTCCGGTCGAAAAGCTCGAGATCGATGTCGACGGAACCGCGTTCCGGGCAGTCGAGATGAGCAGCGAAGGCCACGGGCGCGACCGGCGAATCGCCTTCCGCCTCGACAGCGGCGATGCCGTGATCCTCGGCCCCGACCACCCGCTCAGAATCGTCGAAACCGATCAGGGTCCCTCCCCGCGGATTCTCGTTCGCCACGGCCTCGAGGCAGAAGTCGCCCGCTCGGTCTATTACGACCTCGCCGAGATCGCGCTCAGTGAGAACGAAGACCCGCCGGGCGTCTGGAGCAGCGGTGCGTTCTTCCCGCTCGGAGCCGCTCATGAGGCTGGCTGACCGGCTGCGCGCCGCACTTGCGACAGCGCCTGCGCAGCCGCCGCTCAAGGGCGATCTGGCCGAGATTCGCGAGCAGGCGATCGTGCCGGCCGCGGTGCTGATCGCGATCACGGACCGTCCGCAGCCGGGTGTCATTCTGACCGTCCGGCGCGAGCACATGCGGACCCATGCCGGTCAGGTCGCATTTCCCGGCGGCCGAATCGACCCGGCGGAAGATCCGATCGCCGCCGCTCTCCGCGAGGCTCATGAAGAACTCCGCCTCGGCCCTGAGGTCGTCGATGTCGCCGGTGAACTGGAACCGTATCGAACCGTCACCGGCTACATCGTCCATCCAGTGATCGGTGTCGTTCCGCCCGATCTTCCGCTCGAGCCGCATGAGCATGAAGTCGCCGACTGGTTCGAAGCGCTCCTTGACCATCTGCTCGATCCGGCCAACCAGCAACGCCGAAGCGCCCTGTTCCAAGGCCGCGAGCGTCATTATTACGAGATCGATTGGAACGGCCGGAAAATCTGGGGGGCGACCGCCGCGATGATCGTCAATCTGTCGCGCAGGCTGCGATGGCTGTGAAACTGGACTCCGAGCGGTGGTGGGGCCAGCCGGGAATCCGCGAGCTGCTGACCGTCCTCGGCGCCGAAGACGGCCTGATCCGCTTCGTCGGCGGCACGGTTCGCGACGAATTGCTCGGGATTCCCCATGCCGACGTGGATCTCGCGACCCGGCTCGATCCCACCGCCGTCCTCGAGCGCCTCGCGACGACGAAGATCAAGGCCGTTCCGACCGGCATCGAGCATGGCACGATCACCGCCGTCAGCCGCGGCCAGGTCGCCGAGATCACGACGCTTCGCCGCGACGTCTCGACCGACGGCCGCCGCGCCGTGGTCGCCTTCACCGAGGACTGGAAGGAGGACGCGGCGCGGCGCGACTTCACCATCAATGCGCTGTCCGCGGACCCGGTCAGCGGCGAAATTTTCGATTATTTCGATGGTCTCGAAGATCTCGAAAAACGCCACATCCGCTTCATCGGCAATCCGCTCGAGCGGATTGCCGAAGATCATTTGCGGATCCTGCGCTTCTTCCGCTTCCATGCCCGGTTCGGTTCGGGCGAGCCGGATCGGGCCGCACTCGACGCCTGCAGCGAGCGCGCCAACGACCTCATGGCCCTGTCGCGCGAGCGCATCGCCGACGAGCTCTTGAAGCTGCTGGCGATCGAGGACCCGGCGGAAACGCTCGCGATCATGCTTCGGCGCGGGATCCTCAATCCCGTTTTGCCGGAAATCCAGCCACAGCGCCTGGGCGACATCGAGGCGCTGATCGAAGCCGAGCGCGCGACGGGCATCGCGCCCGATCCGCTCCGGCGCCTCGCCGCGCTGCTGCCCCGCGATCCGGCCCTGGCCGAAACCATCGCCGCCCGGCTCAAGCTGTCGAACAAGGCGCGCAAGCGACTGGCCTGCGCCGCGGACGGCGACCTCGGCCTGTCGATCGAAGCGCTCGGCTATCGCGTCGGACCGGATTGCGCGGTCGACCGGCTGTTGCTCGCCGGCCGGGCCGCCGACGCGGCGGCAATCCAGTCGTGGACGCCGCCACGGCTGCCGGTCAGCGGCGGCGCGCTGATCGCCCGCGGCCTCGCCGAGGGTCCGATCGTCGCCCGCACCCTGCGCCGGATCGAGGATGACTGGGTCCGCGAGGGCTTTCCCTCGGGGGCCGCGTTCGAGGAGATCGTGGGCCGAGGGCTGGCGGCGGCGTTTAAAAGCGAAGGCTGAAGGAAACGGCGGGCTTGCGCGACCGGATCGAGCGGCCGTCGACCCGCCATTCCGGCCCGAGCTTGGGTCGGCTGACGGTCATCATCTGAACGCCGACGCGCGCGTTCGGAGCGACCTCGGTCCCGGCGGTGAAACCGCGACTTGCCGGATCGACACGGTTGGCGCTGGGCTCCTCGATCAGCCGGAAATCGAGCCGCGGATGGCGCTTCACGGGATCGGGCGGGCTGAGCATTGCGGTCAGCTGGGCGTTCGCCGCGGTCGTCGCCGACAGCGCGCAAAGACCGGCACTCGCAACCCAGCGACGCACAGCTCGATCTCACTCCCCTATTCGGAGTGTCAACGGATTGCGCGTGGCACGGGTTCCGACGGCTGCACCTTGGCCCGCCGCGGGACGTCAGGTCAGCGGCGGCGCGACTTCCAATAGTCGAGCGCGGCCGACGCCTCGAGCGGCTTGGCGAAATAATAGCCCTGGCCCGACGCGCAGCCGAGCGTGGCGAGGGTCGTCGCCAGCTCGACCGTCTCGATCCCTTCGGCGGTGGTCGACATGCCGAGCGCCTCGGCCAGGCTGAGCACCGCGCGGACGATCGCAACCGCGTCGGGGTCGACCATCATTCCGGTCACGAAGCTCTTGTCGATCTTCAGCACGTCGATCGGCAGCCGCTGAAGATAGGCCAGGCTCGAGTAGCCGGTGCCGAAATCGTCCATGGCGACGGTCGCATCGAGCGCTTTCAGAGCATCGAACACGCGCGTCGCCCGCGCCGGATCCTGGACGATCGAGCTTTCGGTCAGCTCGAGCGTCAGCCGGTCGCCGGTCAGCCCGCTCGACTTCAGGGCGCTCGCGACGACGGCTGCAATGTCGTCGCGAGCGACCTGAATCGCGGACAGGTTGACGCCGACGTAGAGCGGCAGCTTCTCGCCGCTCTCCTTGTCCCATCGGGCCAAGGTCTGCGCGGCCGTGTCCATCGCCCAGCGGCCGAGTTGCAGGATCAGGCCCGATTCCTCGGCCACCGGAATGAATTCGCTTGGGCTGATCTCACCGCGATCCTCGTGGCTCCAGCGGGCCAGCGCCTCGAAGCCGGCGACTTCACCCGACTTGAGGTTGATCAGCGGCTGGTAGAACAGCTTCAGCTGGTCCTTGTCGAGCGCCCGGCGGAGCTCGGTCTCGATCGAGAAGCGGCGCCGCGCCTCGGTCGCCTGCTTCGCCTCATAGACCTGCGGCCGCCCGACGACCTTGGCCTGCTTCACCGCGAACTGGGCGTTGCGGAACAATTCCTCGGGATCCTGGCCGGCGTGGGTCAGGGCGACTCCGATCGCGCACTCGACCCGGATCTCGAGGTCGGACAGTTTGAACGGAGTCGTCATCACCTGCTGGATTCGCTCGGCGGCCTTGAGCGCATCCTCGACCCCGCGGCGGAGCGAGACGAGCACGCCGAACTCGTTGCCGCCGGTCCGGGCGAGAATGTCGCCGGCGCGAAGGGCGAGGATCAGCCGGCGCGCGAAGGTGATCAGCAGCTCGTCGCCGGCAAGGCTGCCCATGGATTCGTTGATTCGGCTGAAGCGCAGCATGTCGACGACGAGCACGGCATGCTCGCGGTCGCGGGCGACTTTCTCGCCGGCCGTCTCGATCGCCTCGGTGAAGGCGAGCCGGTTGGGCAGGCCGGTCAGGCTGTCGCGCAGCATCTCGGCACGAAGCGTTCGCTCGGCCTGGACCTCGACCGTCCGGTCGACGACGCTGAGCAGGCAGCGGGTGACCTTGCCCGTGATCTTCGGCAGCGGCGCGAGCTTGACCCGGAAGAAGCGCGACGACACGCCTTCGCCGTCCTTGAAATCGAGCTCGCCGGCGGTGTTCGTCCCGTCGAAGAACCGGTGGATCAGCTCGCCGATCGGCCCCTCCTTCAGGCAGTCCGCCTCGTTCCAGTCCGCCGCCGTGCAGGTCGACTGGCGGACCGTTTCGAAAAAGCGGCTGTTGTGGGCGGCGACCTTGAGCGTCTTGCCGTCGCGTTGGACGATCGCGGCAGCGATCGGCAGGGCATCGAGCAAACCCGTGTCGTCCGCCGTCGCAATGTGCGGTTTCGCCCTCGGGTTGTCCCCCGGCCGGTGCCTCTGGGACGCCGGCAGGCGGTGTGCTGCAGCCTGCATCCGGCCGCTATGAGGCGGCAGGAGTTAATTCCGGGTATCTTTTAGCCCTATGTTCGATTGTTAACCGAGGCTGTTCAATCGAACCGGTTGTCCCTCGGGAAACCGATCGGCGGCATCCGGCCGGCCGCGCCGCGCGCCGCCCGCCACGAAGCGAGGTCGGTCTCGGTCCGGGTCCGGCCGCTTTCGCCGCCGAGCTGCCAGCTGAGGCCGTCGCTCAGCCGGAAGGCGATGGCGTCCGACAATCCGCCGTCGCGGTAGCGCTGCAGCGTGACGCCCTGGCCGCGCGCCAGCTCGGGCAATTCGGACAGCGCGAACACCACCAGCTTGCGGTTCTCGCCGACGACCGCGACGGCGTCGGCGCCCTCCCCGATCGGGCGGACGACCGCCACCCGGGCTCCGGGCCGGACGTTGACCAGCTGCTTGCCCTTGCGCGTCTCGGCCAGCGTCGCCTCACCGCTGGTGACGAAACCCTTGCCGTCGGACGAGGCGATCAGCAGCTTCATCTCCGGCCGAGCGACCAGCAGCTGGACGATGTCGACCTCGGCGTCGAGGTCGATGAACAGCCGCACCGGCTCGCCGAAGCCGCGCGCGCTCGGGAGCTTGTCGCCGGCCAACGTGTAGACCCGCCCGTTGGACGCGAACAGCGCCAGCCGGTCCGTCGTCTGGGCATGGAAATTGATGAACGGCCCGTCGCCCTCGCGCCACTTGAGGTCGGCGACCTGGTCGAGCGCAAGGTGGCCCTTCATCGCCCGGATCCAGCCGCGCTGCGACAGGATGACGGTGATCGGCTCCTTCTCGATCATCGCCGACCAGTCGATCTCGCGCGCCGCAGCGACCTCCTCGAGCCGGGTCCGCCGCTCGTCGCCGAACTTGTCCTTGAGCGCGGCGAGATCGCGCTTCAGCCGGGTGCGCTGGCGCCCGGGGCTTTCGATCAGCCTGGCGAGCTCGTCGCGCTCCTTGACCAGGGCGTCGCGCTCCTTGGCGATCTCCAGCTCCTCGAGCTTGCGCAGGCTCCTCAGGCGCAGGTTGAGGATCGCTTCGGCCTGGCGGTCGGACAGCGAGAACTCGGCCATCATCACGGCCTTGGGCTCATCCTCCTCGCGGATGATCTGGATCACCCGGTCGAGGTTGAGGAATGCGACGAGGAATCCGTCGAGCAGCTCGAGCCGGTCGTCGATCCGGCCGATCCGGGTCCGCGAGCGATTGAGCAGGACCTCGATCTGGAACGCGAGCCACGCGGTCAGCGCCTGCTTGAGGCTCATCACCCCGGGGGTGCGGGTCGCGTCGAGCACGTTGAGGTTGAGCGGGAAGCGGGTCTCGAGGTCCGTCAGGCGGAACAGGCTTTCAAGCAGCAGGTCGGGATCGACCGTTCGCGCGCGCGGTTCGAGCACCAGCCGCACCTGCGCGTCGCTCTCGTCCCTGACGTCGGCGAGGATCGGCAATTTCTTGTCCGCGATCAGCGCCGCGATCTGCTCGATCAGCTTCGCTTTCTGGACGCCGTAGGGGATTTCGCTGACCAGCAGGTACCACCCGCCGCCTTTCTCACGCTCGACCTCGACCCGCGCGCGAAGCCGAAAGCTGCCGCGGCCGGTCGCATAGGCCGAGGCGATCGACTCGCGGCTGTCGACCAGCACTCCGCCGGTCGGGAAATCGGGCCCGGCGACGAAATCCGTCAGCGCCCGGTCGTCGGCCTTGGGATTGTCGATCAGGTGCGCCGCGGCGTCGATCAGCTCGGTCACGTTGTGCGGCGGGATCGACGTCGCCATTCCGACCGCGATTCCGCTGGCGCCGTTGGCGAGCAGGTTCGGGAACAGGCCCGGGAAGACCTCGGGCTCTTCTTCCTCGCCGTTGTAGGTCGGCCGGAAGTCGACCGTGCCGTCGTCGAGCCCGGCCATCAGCTGCATCGCGACCGCGGTCAGCCGCGCCTCGGTGTAACGGTAGGCGGCGGCGTTATCGCCGTCGATGTTGCCGAAATTCCCCTGGCCGTCGACCAGCGGATAGCGCAGCGCGAAATCCTGGGCGAGGCGGACCATCGCATCGTACACCGACTGGTCGCCGTGCGGGTGATATTTGCCGATGACGTCGCCGACCACCCGCGCCGATTTCTTGTAGGCCCCGGCCGGGTCGAGCCGAAGCAGCCGCATCGCCCACAGCAGCCGGCGGTGGACCGGCTTCAGCCCGTCGCGGACGTCGGGCAGCGAGCGCGCGGTGATCGTCGACAGCGCATAGACCAGGTAGCGCTCCTCGAGCGCCGAGCCGAACGGGGTGTCGATCGTGGTGGAATCAGGTTCGGTCGTCATTTCGGTCCGCTAGCAGCCCGATCATCCTGAGCGAAGGCCGAGCGAAGCCGAGGCCGAAGTCGAAGGGCGGATTTCATTGGAGCGGATTAGCAATGCCCCGCCCGCCGCGTCAGCCCAAATCGAACGGATCAGGCGACTTGCCGCTCCTCCGCCGGCCCGCCCGATTGCAGCCGTTCCATCAACACCCGTTCCTCGGCGTGCGCACGGTCCATCGCCGCGCTCAGCCATTCGCGGAAGCGCTTGATCTTGGGAATCAGCCGCCGCTCGCTCGGATAGACCAGCCAATAGGACCAGCCGCGCCTCGAGATCTTGTCGGGGAACGGGACCAGCAGCCGTCCATCCTTGATGTCGTTGACCCACAGGAACGGCGACATCAGGGCGAACCCCTGGCCGCCCATCGCGGCGTGGCCTTCGTTGGCCTGGTTGTCGAGGCGCAGCCCGCCGCGCGGCGCCGGCCGGCCGTCGGTCTCGACCTCGGCGTCCTTGAACCATTGCTCCCACCAGCTGTCCTGGGGGCTGATCAGCGGGAGGCTCAGCAGGTCGCCCGGCTGGAAGTTGTCGCCGAACTTCTTGCGTGCCTCGGACATGCAGCAGGGCGAGGCCATCGGCGTGAAGTCGACGTCGAACAATTTATGCTTTTCGAGCCCGTCCCAGTCGCCGCGTCCGGCGCGGATCGCGACATCGCTCTCGCCCGAACGCAGGTCGACCAGCTCGTTGCTCGTCGTCAGCCGGACCGCGAGGTCGGGATGCTCCATCTGGAACGCGCCGAGCCGCCAAGCGAGCCACGTATTGGCGAAGGTGTGAGTCGTCGTGACGCTCAGCAGCGATTCGTCTTCCTGGCGGTGGCTCGCGAATGCGCCTTCGATGGTGTCGAACGCGGTGGTCAGCGCCGGGAGCAGCCGGCTCCCGAGCGCGGTCAGCCGGACCCGTCCGCGCTCGCGCACGAACAGCGGCGCGCCCATTCGCTCTTCGAGGCTTTTGACCTGGTAGGACACGGCCGCCTGGGTCATCCCGAGCTCGGCCGCGGCAGCGGTGAAATTCTCGGTTCGGGCGGCGGCCTCGAAGGCCCGGATGGCGGCCAGCGGCGGAAGTCGTCTCATAAGCGTACCTAATAAAGCCAGCTTATTGCTCCTGTCGAGCGTTTGATTGGCGATAACGGGCCCGAAATCATAGATGATCCTCAGCCGCCGGCGAGGACTTCCCTCCCCTATCCAGCCCCCCTCCGCCGGCGGCCAACAAACAGAAAGGAGGCGCGCCATGACTTATGGCCTCAGCACCCGTGCGTTCATCGAAGACGGGCCTGCCGCGCAGGTCATCATTGCCGAAGCGTCGCGCTCGACCGCGCGGTCGTGGCGCGCTTTGGATGCGGACCTGCGACTGGCTCTGGTGGAGCAGGCGCTCAAGCCCGCCAACGACCTGATCGACGCTTATCCCCTGGCGCTCTGATCGGACGAAAAAGAGGAAAGGATGGTCACCATGATCGATGAGATTTTCGACCGCGCCTATCAGGGCAGCCGGGCCGACCTCAACGCCAGCCTGCTCGGTGCGTTCACCGACATCGGCAAGGCGATCGGCGACAGCTTCAGGGTGCTTCACCGGATCGAGTGGAGCGCGCCGTGGGAGCAAAAGTCGAAGCGCGCGCGAGTCCACTGATACTCCCCGGAGCGCAGGCGCACGCACCTGCGCTCCACCGCCGGGAACGGCCGTTGGGTGACGGCCGGAGGACTGCCCTTAAGCCGCGCAGTCCTCACCCGGCGCCATCTTTACCCTAGTCATGCGATAGTATATCTCTCTGCCCGAGCGGGACAATAGGGGAGAGAGTGATGAAGAAGTCCGTCCTACTGACCGCGGCGCTGCTCGCGGCCTGCTCCGACCAGGAGCCACGACGCGCCGAGTCGTATCAGAAAACCTTCGACGTCCAGGAAGAGCCGCGCGCGGTCGCTTCGGACATGGCCGTGCCGCCACCGCCGGCGTCTCCGCCGCCGACGATCCGGGCGATGAATGCCGCGGATCGGGCGCTCGAGGCCTCGGGCGGCCCCAACGTCGCGGTGACGGCGGCGCCCGGGGTCGCGTTCGATTACCGCTATGCCTTCCGCCTGCCCAACGGGCGCATCGCCGCCGCGCAGGAAGCCCACGCCACGATGTGCGAGAAGCTCGGGGTCGCGCGCTGCCGGATCACGGGCATGCGCTACAGCCTCACCAACGAGCAGGACGTGACGGCTTCGCTCGAGCTCAAGCTCGATCCGGCGATCGCCCGCCAGTTCGGCAAGGACGCCAGCAAGGTGGTCAGCGATGCCGAGGGCATGCTCGTCGACCAGCAGATCACCGGCGTCGATGCCGGCTCGTCGATCGAGCGCGCCAATCGCAGCCGGGCCGAGCTTCAGGACGAGCTCGACCGGGTGAACCGCGAGCTCGGCCGCTCCGGCCTGTCGAGCGTGGTGCGCGACCGGCTGCTGTCCGAGGCGGCTTCGCTGAAGGCGCAAATCCGCGCGCTGGGCGAACAGAAGAAGGCCGACGAGGAATCGCTCGCGAAGACTCCGATGGTCTTCTATTACGGCTCGGGCAACGCCATCCCCGGCTTCGACGAGCCGCAGCCGCTGCGGCATGCGTTCGGTCGCGCCGGCTACAATTTCCTCAGCGCCATCGGCATCCTGATCATCCTCGTCGGAACGCTGCTTCCGTGGGTGCTCATCGCCGGGCTCGCGGTCTGGGGCTTCCGCCGCGCTCGCCGGCGCTGGGGCTGGTTCCCGGCCGGCTATCGCTCGGCCGACCTGCCGCTCGAGACTCCGCCGCCGGCTCGCCGGCGCAAAGCGGCGGCGGCGGACGAGGCTTAATTGCCGTGGGGCGGCGGCTCGCCTATAGCCGCCGCTCCTTTTTCCGTTTCCGTCGGAGTGACTCGAACGTGGCTCGCCGCCGCCAGATTTATGAGGGCAAGGCCAAGATCCTCTACGAGGGTCCCGAGCCGGGCACGCTCATCCAATATTTCAAGGACGACGCGACCGCGTTCAACGCCCAGAAGCGCGGCACGATCAGCGGCAAGGGCGTCATCAACAATCGCATCTCGGAGCATATCTTCACCGCTCTGCAGGTGATCGGCGTCCCGACCCATTTCATCCGCCGCCTCAACATGCGCGAGCAGCTTATCCGCCAGGTCGAGATCATCCCGATCGAGATCGTCATCCGCAACGTCGCCGCCGGCTCGCTCTCGAAGCGGCTGGGGATCGAGGAAGGAACCCAGCTGCCGCGCACCATCATCGAATATTATTACAAGGACGACGCGCTCGGCGACCCGATGATCGCGGACGAGCATATCGCCTGCTTCGGTTGGGCGACGCAGGACGAAATGAACGACATCGCCGACATGGCGATCCGGGTTAACGACTTCCTGTCGGGCATGTTCGCCGCGATCGGCATCCGCCTGATCGACTTCAAGCTCGAGTTCGGCCGCGTGTGGGACGGCGATTATGCGCGCGTCATCCTCGCCGACGAGATCAGCCCCGACGGCTGCCGGCTGTGGGACCTCAAGACCAACCAGAAGCTCGACAAGGACCGCTTCCGCCAGGACCTCGGCGGGGTCGAGGAAGCCTATCAGGAAGTCGCCCGCCGCCTCGGCCTGCTCCAGCCCGACGACGAGAGCGCGGTCCTCGACTTGGACCAGCACCGCAAAAAGCGCGGGCGTTAGCCGTACTTTCGTCATCCCGGGCTTGACCCGGGACCCGCCTTCTCTTTGCGATACGGAAGGCAAGCGGGCCCCGGCTCAAGGCCCGCGTGACGGCCTACCCTTCGATCACCTCGAAATGCACCACCTCGGGTTCCATCTCGAGCAGGAAGTCGGGGTCGAAGTCGTAATATTTGGCCCTGGTCAGCTCGTCCCCGGCGAAGCGCCGGATCGAGTCGAGGTCGTCCCACAGCGTGAACATCTCGACGTGGAGGGTGTCGCCCTCGCGGCGATGCAGGCACCAGGCGCCGCGATTGCCGTCCGTCGAACGATAATCGGCAAGGCCGACGTCCTTCATGAGGTTCAGATATTCCTCGGCCTTCGCGGCGGGAACCCGGCCGTGCCAGCGTCGTGCGATCATAGCGCGAACGTCCTCTTGCTTGACGTCCCCTGAGCCCGCATCTGCCTTAGCGATGCAGCGCGCCCGTGTCGTTACGCTGAATGCCGCGCTCGGGCCGCTCGACTATCGCGTGCCCGACGGCATGGCCGTCGAGCCGGGGTCGATCGTCGTCGCCCCGCTCGGCCCGCGCCAATTGCTCGGAGTAGCGTGGGAAGCCGACCGCCTGCCGACCTCCGAGGTGCCCGATCAGCGCCTCCGCCCGCTCGCGGCCGTGCTCGACGTCCGCCCGATCGCCGCGCCGCTTCGGCGCCTGTGCGAATGGACCGCCGATTACTATCTGGCACCGCTGGCGTCGGTGCTGCGCATGGTCCTCCCCTCGTCGGCCGCACTCGACGGTCCGCGCCAGCTCACCGAATACCGCCCCACCGGCCTCACCCCCGAGCGGATGACCCCGCAGCGCGCGAAGGCTCTCGCCGGAATCGCCGGGCGCCAGGGCACCATCCGCGAGCTCGCGGCTCACGCCGGAGTCAGCGACACCGTGATGCGCGGCCTGGTCCATGCCGGAGCGCTCGAAGCGGTGGCCGTGGACTCCGACCGCCCGCTCCCCTGCCCCGACCCGGACTTCGCTCCGCCCGACCTCAACGCCGACCAGCGCGAGGCCGCCGCCAGCCTCGCCGCGGCGGTCGGCCACGGCTTCGATCCGGTGCTGCTCGACGGAGTCACCGGCTCGGGCAAGACCGAGGTCTATTTCGAGGCGATCGCCGAATGCCTCCGCCAGTGCCGCCAGGCGCTCGTCCTGCTGCCCGAGATCGCGCTGACCGAGCCGTTCCTCAAGCGCTTCGAAGCGCGCTTCGGCTGTGCGCCTGTGGCGTGGCATTCGGGGCTTCGCTCGTCCGAGCGCCGGCGCAACTGGCGCGGCATCGCCAGCGGCGAGGCCAGGGTCACCGTCGGCGCCCGCTCGGCTTTGTTCCTGCCCTATTGCAAGCTCGGCCTGATCGTCGTCGACGAAGCGCACGAGCCGACCTTCAAGCAGGAGGATGGGGTCCAGTATCATGCCCGCGACACGGCGGTGATGCGCGCCAGGTTCGAGGACATCCCCGTGATCCTGTCGTCCGCGACCCCGGCGATCGAGAGCCGGCACATGGTCGAGGTCGGCCGCTACCGCGAAGTCACCCTGCCTCATCGCTTCGCCGGCGCGTCGCTGCCGGAGCTTCGCGCCATCGACCTGACGCGGGACCCGCCGCCGCGCGGCCGCTGGCTCGCGCCGAGCCTGGTCGCCGAGCTCGAAACCAACCTCGAGCGCGGCGAGCAGTCCTTGCTGTTCCTCAACCGCCGCGGCTTCGCCCCGCTGACCCTGTGCCGTCACTGCGGCCACCGCTTCCAATGCCCCAATTGCACCGCCTGGATGGTCGAGCACCGGCTGATGCACCGCTTGGCCTGCCACCATTGCGGCCACGTCATGCCGCCGCCCGGCGCCTGTCCCGAATGCGGCACCGAGGACAGCCTCGTCCCCTGCGGCCCCGGGGTCGAGCGGATCGCCGACGAAGTCGCGGCGCTGTTTCCCGACGCGCGCACCGCGATCGTCACTTCCGACACGATCTGGTCGCCGCAGCGCGCCGCCGAGTTCGTCGCGGCGATGGAGGCAGGCGAGATCGACATCGTCATCGGCACCCAGCTCGTGACCAAGGGCTATCATTTCCCCAACCTGACCTTGGTCGGCGTGGTCGACGCCGATCTCGGGCTCGCCGGCGGCGACCTCCGCGCCGCCGAACGCAGCTTCCAGCAGATCCAGCAGGTCGCCGGCCGCGCCGGCCGCGCCGACAAGCCCGGCCGGGTGCTGGTCCAGACCCACGACCCCGATGCTCCGGTCATCGCCGCGTTGGTCTCCGGCAATGCGCCCGGCTTTTATGCCGCCGAGACCGAAGCCCGGCGCGACGCCGCGATGCCGCCGTTCGGCCGCCTCGCGGCGATCGTGGTGTCGGCCGAGCATTCCGACGAAGCCGACGATGTCGCGCGCCGAATCGGCCACGCCGCGCCCGAGGTCGAAGGCATGGCGGTGTTCGGCCCGGCGCCGGCTCCGCTCGCCATGCTCCGCGGCCGCCACCGCCAGCGACTGCTGGTCCACGCCCGCCGCAGCCTCGACGTCCAGGACGTCATTCGCGACTGGCTCGCGGACATCGAATGGAGCAGCCGGGTTCGCGTCAGCGTCGATGTCGATCCCTACAGTTTTTTATAAAATATGCTCTTGTTTCAATGCCTAAGCTGCTGCTAGCAGGCTCCGCTTCCTGGGGAGGGTGATATCGTGCGCCGTTTCGTTTTGCTGCTTTCGACTCTGTTTCTCGCTGCGCCGGCGCACGCCGACTGGTGGGAGGCTCGGACCGACCACTTCATCATTTATTCGAAGAGCTCGGCGGCGGACGCGAAGAATTTTGCCGAGAATCTCGAACGGTTCGATGAGTCGCTTCGCTCGCTGCAGCAGGTGAAGCCGGACACTCGCCTGTCCGACGCGCGCCGGGTCAAAATCTATCGCTCAGGCACCCAGGTCGACATCGCCAAGCTTGCCGGCGACTCCGAATCCGGAATCGCGGGCTTTTACATCCCGCGGCTCGAGCCAGTCGCCTTCGTGCCTTCCCGCGACCCGGCCGGCCGCCAGTCCGACCTCGATGCGGCGACCATCCTGTTCCACGAATATGTCCACCATTTCATGTTCCGCTATTTCCCAGGCGCCTATCCGAGCTGGTACGTCGAAGGCATCGCGGAGCTCTATTCGACGATCGACTTCAAGCCCGGTGGCGCGTTCCACCTCGGCAATCCGCCGCAGGCGCGCGCCGACGAGCTGGTCGGCAAATACAAGTCGCTCGCGCACTACTCGGTGCGCGACATGCTGACCTCGACTGCCAAGCCGACGGGGTTCGATCAATACGCCCATTACACCTACGGCTGGGCGCTGACCCATTATCTGGCGTTCGAGCCGAGCCGGAAGGGTCAGATGGCGACCTACCTCAAGTTGATCGACCAGGGCGTCGATCTGCCGAAGGCGGCCGTGCAGGCGTTCGGCGACCTCGGCAAGCTCGAGAGCGAGGTCAACCGCTACAAGAACAACAACCGCTTCTATGGCAAGGATGTGGTGCCGCCGGGCTTCCGCCAGCCGGTCGCGCAGATGCGGCAGATGGGCCCCGACGAAGAAGCGATCATGCCGATCGTCATGCGCACCAAGGTCGGGGTCAGCACCCGGACCGCGCCTGGCGTGGCCGGCGATGCCCGCTCCGTCGCGGCGCGTTATCCGAACAGTTTCCCGGTCCAGCTCGAGCTTGCCGAAGCCGAGCTCGACGCCAAGAACCTCGACGCGGCGGAGCGGGCCGTCGATGCCGCAGTCCGCCTTCAGCCGTCGTCGGCCGAAGCGCTGATGTATCGCGGCATGGTTGCGCTCGAGAAGGGCAAGACCGATCCGCGTCAATATGCGGTGGCTCGCGGCTGGTTCGCCAGGGCGCACGACGCCGATCCGGATCATCCCGGACCGCTGGTCGGCAATTATTTGACCTACTCGAAAGCCAAGGTCGCCGTCCCGGAAACTGCCGTGATCGGTCTCGAGAACGCCTACCGCCTCGCGCCCTACGACGGCGAGCTGAAGATCACCTTGGCGCGCCAGGAGATCGCCGAAAACCGGCTCGACGTCGCCAAGATGCTGCTCGTCCCGGTGGCCCTGTCGCCGCACGAATCCAAGGTGGCGAAGGCGATGGACGAAGTGGTCGCCGAGATCGACCGCAACAACCGCGCCCAGGCGCTCGCCAAGATGGACGCCTTCATCAAGAAATCGGAAGAGGACGAAAAGAAGGGCAGCTGAGTCTAGCGGAACGCTTCCGCTGGCGGTTGTGGCTCGTCCCGCCGCGACCAGTGCGGCCGGACGAGCTCGCCTTTCCTGACGGCGCGGACGACCATCCACACGCCGGCCGCGGTGGCGATGACCAGCGCGATGACCGACGCCTCGAGTCCGAACGTTCCGCCTGTCAGCAGGTCGGGACCGGCGAGCCGAGCGTCGACCAGCCCGTGCACCGGAATCCCGGACACCGGCACGTCGAACACTTCGCCCTGGGTGAAATTCCACGCGGCGTGCAGCCCGATCGGCATCCACAGGCTGCGGGTCAGCATATAGGCTCCGCCGAGCAGCACTCCGGCCTCGACCGCGATCGCGAATGACGAGAACCAGGTCGCGTTGGGATTGAAGATGTGGGCGAGGCCGAACAATGCCGAAGTCACGGCCAGAGCAAGCCAGCTCCCGCCGAACTCCTCGAGCCATCGGAACAGGATTCCACGAAACAGCAGCTCCTCGGTGAACCCGGGCATGATCGCGCTGGTGATCAGGGCCATCAGCAGCATCGAGGAGTCGCCCGCGCCGTCGATCCTATAGACGCCGAGGACTGCCGCGACCGCGACCGATGCGGCCATGAGGGCGAAGCCGATGCCGAGACCGATCGCGGTCTGCGGCAGAGCCGGCTTCGCGGGCAAATCGTCCTTGGGACGTTGGCCGAGGCGGGCGATGACGAGCTTGTAGGCGGCGAACAGGATGGCAATGGTGATCGCGGTATGGGCCGCGGCGAGCCCGACCTTGCCGATCGGCGGGACGAGCTTGCCGAGCCACAGGCTCAGCGCGACCGCGAGGGCGTAGACGATGATGGCGATCACCATCGCCACCAGCGGATAATCGACGATTCTGTGCCACAGCGGCCGCTCGGGAACTTCAGCTTGGTCCATGCCCCTCCCCTTCGGCGCGACTGTTGAGCCGAGCCGAACGACGAGGGCAAGCGCTTAATCGATCAGCGGCAGCTCCGGAGACGCCGGTGAATGGCCTTCCGCGGCGAGCAGCAGGCGCTTCTTGTCCAGCCCGCCGGCATAGCCGCCGAGCGTGCCGTCGCTGCGGATCACCCGATGGCACGGGATCAGCACCGCGACATGGTTGTCGCCGTTCGCGGTTCCGACAGCGCGCACCGCCGTCGGCTGCCCGATCGCGGCCGCGATCTGCGCGTAACTGCGGGTCTCGCCCGGCGGGATCTTCCTGAGCTCGCGCCACACCGCCTCCTGGAAGGCGGTGCCGGCGACGTCGATCGGCAGGTCCGGCATCGCCGCCGGATGCTCGATCGCCTCGAGCGCGCCTTCGACCAGCTGCTTGAGCCCGCCCGCGTCCTCGACGATCGTCGCCCGCGGGAACAGCCGCCGAAGCGATTCCTCGCTGTCGTTGAACGTCAGCCGGCAGATGCCCTTCGACGTCGCGGCGATCAGCATCTCGCCGAGCGGGCTCGCGAAATGGGTCCAGCGGATGGTCTCGCCGCGCCCGCCGTCGCGCCACGCCGATGGGGTCATTCCGAGCCTCTCCTTGGCATCCGAGTAAAAGCCGCTCGGCCCCGCATACCCGGCGTCGTAGATCGCGTCCGTCACCCGGCCATTGGCCTTGAGCGCGCCCTCTGCGCGCCGGTTGCGAAGCCCGCGCGCATATTCCGCCGGCGACACCCCGAGGTCGCGCTTGAACAGCCGCTGGAAGTGGTGCGGCGCATAGCCCACCGCTTCGGCCAGCTCGGCGAGGCTCGGCGGCTCTTCCGCCCGCTCGATCAGCTTGACCGCCTGCGCCACGGCTTCGCGGTCGCGGCCGACCTCGTCCGGCTTGCACCGCAGGCACGATCGATAGCCGGCCGCGCGGGCTTCCTCCGCGGTCGCATAGAAGCTCACGTTCTCGCGCTTGGGCCGTTTCGCCGGGCAGCTCGGCTTGCAATAGATGCCGGTCGTATGGACCGCGCCGATCACCCGGCCGTCCCACGCGCGGTCGCGGCGCATGAAGGCCGCCCAGGCGGTGTCGGGATCGAGGCGCGCGACATTGGTCACTCGGTCCGATCTAAGCGCAGTTGCGGCGCTGGCAAGCGTGGCCATGGTCAGTTCCTTTCGATTTTGGCGGAAAAGCAGCCGCGCGCCGCATTGTGCGCGTGGATGGTTTCGATCGCGGCGTTGGCAAACAGCGTGCGGATGCCGGCGTCGGCCTCGCCCGGCTGGGTGAGGATCGCCGCGGCCATCATGCCGTCCTTGTCGAAGCCGCGCAGCGACAGAACGCGGGGCGCGAACACCGGCGGCACCTCGTCGACATATTCCGCCGGTTGCTGGTCGACTTCGGCGACGAAGATCGCATGGATCGCGCGATAGGGGTTGGCGACGTCGTGGCTGACGTGGTTGACCAGCAGCACGCGCTCACCGACCGCGCGGTCGGTCAGGCTGACGCGGCACGGAAAGGTGTGATCGGTGACCGTCATCCGGATTGCTCCGCGAGCCTCGAGCTCGCTGTCCGACAGCCCGAAGAGCGGCTTGTAACGCGCCGGATCCAGTCCTGTGATTCGATATGTCATGGCGCCGCTGTACCCAGCGCCAAGATTTCACGCTTCCTACCGCTTGCGCTCAAACCTAAAGCGGCGGCCGATGCCGATCACCTTTCACGCCAACGATCTCGACAGTCTCGACGTCCAGTATCTCATCGAAATGCATTATTCGGAGCTCCGGTCGATCTCGCCGCCGGATGCCTGCCACGTCCTCCCGTCGGTTGGCCTGCGCGATCCGTCCGTGACCGTCTGGTCGGTCCGCGATGACGGGCAGCTGGTCGGCGTCGGCGCGCTCAAGGAACTCGCCGCCGATCACGGCGAAGTGAAATCGATGCGCACCGCGCCCGCTGCGCGCGGCCAGGGCGTCGGCCGCGCCCTGCTCCGCCATATCATCGGCGAGGCGACCAGCCGCGGTTACAAGCGGCTCAGCCTCGAGACCGGGAACACCGAGCCGTTCGAGCCCGCCCTGCGCCTCTACGCCAGCGAGGGCTTCGAGCCGTGGGGCCCGTTCGGCGGGTACAAGGACATCCCGTTCAGCAGCTTTCTGAGCCGCCGGCTTTAGCCGCGCCCGACAGCGCCTTGCATCGCGCGCGACCCCTTGCTAGGGGCCGCGCCAACCGATGGGGGCGTGCGGCGCAAGCCGTTTTCACGCCCCGTTTTTCGCATCGGGGCAATTCCAGTTCTGGAGCTTTTCGCGCGTGGAGACATCCGGCGGCATTCGGGCCAGCTTAGCAGGGCGCTATGCGTCGGCTTTGTTCGATCTTGCCCGCGACGAGCGGCAGATCGAGGCGGTCGGCAACAGCCTCGAAACGCTCAACCAGGCGCTGGCCGATTCGAAGGATTTCTCGGAGCTGGTCGACAGCCCGCTGGTGTCGCGCGACGCCGCCGGCAAGGCGTTCGCAGCGCTCGGTCCGCAACTGTCGCTCGACCCGGTCACCGCCAACTTCCTCGGAGTCCTCGCCCGCAACGGCCGCAAAGGCCAGCTGCGCAAGGTCATCCGCGCCTTCCGCCGGCTCGCCGCCGACCATCGCGGCGAGACGACCGCCGACGTCGTCACCGCGCGCCCGCTCAAGGACGACCAGGTCGCAGCGCTCAAGCAGCAGCTCCGCGCCCGCGCCGGGCGCGACGTCACCATCGACGCCCAGGTCGACCCCGCGATCCTCGGCGGAATCGTCGTCAAGCTGGGCAGCCAGCGGATCGACGCCTCGATCCGCACCAAACTCAACCGTCTCGCATCCGCGATGAAAGGCTAAGCAAGAATCATGGACATCCGCGCCGCTGAAATCTCCCGCGTCATCCGCGACCAGATCGCGAATTTCTCGGCCGAGGCAGAAGTCTCGGAGGTCGGCACCGTGCTGTCCGTCGGCGACGGCATCGCCCGCGTCTACGGCCTCGACAACGTCCAGGCCGGCGAGATGGTCGAGTTCGACAACGGCGTGAAGGGCATGGCCCTCAACCTCGAGGCCGACAATGTCGGCGTCGTGATCTTCGGCACCGACTCCGACATCAAGGAAGGGTCGAGCGTCAAGCGCACCGGCACGATCGTCGATGTGCCGATCGGCAAGGCCCTGCTCGGCCGGGTGGTCGACGCGCTCGGCAACCCGATCGACGGCAAGGGCCCGATCGAAACCACCGAGCGCCGCCGGGTCGAAGTCAAGGCGCCGGGCATCATCCCGCGCAAGTCGGTGCACGAGCCGGTCCAGACCGGCCTCAAGGCGCTCGACGCGCTCGTGCCGATCGGCCGCGGCCAGCGCGAGCTGATCATCGGCGACCGCCAGACCGGCAAGACCGCCGTCGCGCTCGACACCTTCATCAACCAGAAGGCGATCAACAAGTCGGGCAAGGAGAGCGAGAAGCTCTACTGCATTTACGTCGCCATCGGCCAGAAGCGCTCGACCGTCGCCCAGATCGTCCGAGCGCTCGAAGAGAATGGCGCGATGGA
>JBJMUB010000095.1:0-8196 GCA_045811385.1 Sphingomicrobium sp.
GGCTATTATTGGTTGTTCTGCCGGTTGAGGAAACGCGGGATGTCGATCGGCTGCTTGAAGCCCGATTCCGGAGCTTCTTCATCCTCTTCGCCGATCTGCGCTTTGGGAGCGCCTCGGGCGATATTAGACATACGCTCGAAAAGCGTTCCGCTGGCGGCGGCCACTGCCGGGGCTTCGTCGGCTGAAGCGTCCTCGTCGGTCGGTGGAGCGATCGGCGGCTTGCCGACTGGCGTCGTCAGTATGTCCTCGTCGCCGAGCAGCAGCTCATCGCCGTCTGTCTCATCCGGCTCGGCGGTGAGTTCGAGCGGAATATCCTCCTCCTCGGCGACTTCGACCTCATTTTCCTCGACCGCCTTCGCCGTCGAAGCCGCCGTTGTCGTGCGGGAAGCCGGGAAGGTGAAGACCTTGCCGGGAGCCGGCTGAGCCACGGCTTCGGCATCGATTCCGGTGGCGACCACCGACACTCGGATCTTGCCGCCGAGGTCGTTATTGAACGCCGAACCCCAGATGATGTTGGCGTCTGGGTCGACCAGCTCCTTGATGTGGCTCGCGGCCTCGTCGACCTCCATCAGGCGCATGTCTTCGCCACCGGTGATCGAAATGATCACGCCCTTCGCGCCCTTCATGCTGACGCCGTCGAGAAGCGGGTTGGAAATGGCTTTTTCGGCGGCCTCGATCGCGCGATTGTCGCCGTCGGCTTCGCCCGTGCCCATCATCGCCTTGCCCATCTCGCTCATCACCGAACGGACGTCGGCGAAGTCGAGGTTGATGAGGCCGGGCATGACCATCAGGTCGGTGATCCCGCGGACGCCCTGCTGGAGCACCTCGTCGGCCATTTCGAACGCTTCCTTGAAGGTCGTTTCCGAATTGGCGAGGCGGAACAGGTTCTGATTGGGAATGACGATCAGGGTATCGACGTGCTGTTGCAGCTCCGAGATGCCGGTGTCGGCGGAGCGGGCGCGGCGCGCGCCTTCGAACGCGAACGGCTTGGTTACCACGCCGACGGTCAGGATCCCCTTGTCGCGGGCGGCCTTGGCGATGACCGGAGCGGCGCCGGTGCCGGTGCCGCCGCCCATTCCGGCGGCGATGAAGCACATGTGCGCGCCGTCGAGCGAGCCGATGATCTCGTCGAGCGTCTCTTCCGCGGCGGCGCGGCCGATCTCTGGCCGCGAGCCGGCGCCGAGCCCCTGGGTGATCTTGAGGCCGAGCTGGATCCGCCGGTCGGCGGTCGAATTGTTGAGCGCCTGGGCGTCGGTGTTGGCGACGACGAAGTCGACCCCCTGGACGTCGGCGCGCATCATGTTGGCGATGGCGTTGCCGCCGGCGCCGCCGACCCCGATCACGCTGATTCGCGGGCGGAGCTCGTCGACTTCCGGCCGGATAAAATCAATGCTCATGATTCAAATCCCCCCTCGGGAACCAACGCGTTGACGTTCAGGCGGAATCTTTGAATCATTGCGAGTCGCCTGCCAAGGAAAAAAGTTAACGCGGCCCAAAAAAGTGGGGATGATGTCGCCTGAAAGACTCACTTATCCACAGGGGGTTCCGCCAAGAGCGCCGCTGTGCCGGAAAGGGAACGCCGACTCTGTCGTAGGCGACGGATGTGGACGTCCGACGGGGCGTGCGATGACTTCGCGCCGGGCCACCCCGCTCATCGGCCAGCTGGATCACAGATGCGGCCGAATAGGACAAAACTTTTGCTTAATCCTTCGCTTGGCGGGCCCCTCTCAGGGCGGCGAGGAAGGCGGCGGCAAATAGCAGATGTAGGACGACGAAAACCTTCGCCAGTTCACGCGACTCGCCATTGGCGATCCCCCACAGGTCGTTGGCCGCGACAGCACCGAAGCCGATCAGATTGGCGATCAGGACCGGCCGCAGCGCTGCGCGTGAGTCCGCGCTGCGCAACAGCCAGTTGAGGACGGCAACGCCGAGGAACGGACCGCCGAGCAGCCGCAGCAGCGCGATGAGCTGCGGCGAAGCATCGGACGGAACCGCTCCGACGCCGAACTGGACCGGGACGACGATCAAGGCGAGGCCGATCGCGGCGAGGTAGATCGCAGACAGGGTGAGGGTTAGCCAGAGCACGACATTGCTCGGTCGATTAAGTGGATCTGGACAGGTGGCGCCGCGCCAGGCGCATCGCGGTGACCACTCCGGCGCCGAACAGGCCGCCTTCGAGGGCGGCGGTGACGAGCTCGGCGGTCGGCCCGAAGCCGCTCTCCCCGAACCAGGCGCCGATGCGGTCGAGGCGCAGGCGGGAATCCGGGAACTGGTGCGCGAGGAGGTCGAGGCTCCCGCCCATCATGTGCCCGCCAAGCGCGACGACAAGCAGGCCGCCGGCGGCGCCGCAGAGGATCGCGACCACGATCCGGCGCCAGCGCGGGCCCGGCTCGAGCAAGCCGGCGATCACGTAAGCGACGCCGACCGCGGCGCCGATCAGTACGCCTTCGAACGGGCCGGTGATGTCGCCCGGGGAGCGGCCGATGAGCAGGTTGAACGCGTCGAGCCCGAGGAACTTGACCACTGCTCCGACGATGAAGCCGCCGAGCGCGCCGCCGGCGATCGCCCAGTGGCGGCCGGCAAATCGGGCCGAAAGTGCGATGCCGGTGGCGACGCCGGCGCCGCCGACCAGCGCGACGAGGATCGTGACGCACAGCAGAACCAGCAGCACCGACACCGCGCCCATTCCGGGAGCCAATGGCTGCGAGGCTCCGGCGAAGCCGTAGACGAGGCCGCCGATGAAGCCGGCGATTCCGCCGCCGACCGTGCCCGCAGCGGCAAGCAGCAGCCGTTCCGGCCAGACCGGCGCCGAGCGCGCCTGCTCGTCCATCCCGGCCGCCTCGACCTCGGCGATGAAGCGGTAGCCGTGCTTGGGCACCGTTTCAATGAACCGCGGCCGGGCGGCGTCGTCGCCGAGCAGCCTGCGCAAGGTGCGGATGCACTGGGTCAGCGCCTCGTCGGTGACCGGGATGCCGCGCCACACCTCGTCCATGAAGCGGTCCTTGGACACCATCCGCCCGGGCTCGCTGGCGAGGAGAGCCAGGGCGTCGAGATAGCGCGCGCTCAGTTCGACCGGAGCGCCGTCGCGGGTCAGGCGGCGGTCGGCGGGATCGAGCACGAAACGGTCGAAGCGGTAGCTTTTCAGAACATCCTCAGCCGTTGCTCATGCCCCTCACCCGCCGGCGTGGCAGGATCGGCCCATTGATGCACGGAGGCGAGATTATGGCAAGCGATGGGGCGGGCACCCTCAACAAGGTGCCGTGGCGGGCGATCGGCTGGGGCGGCGCGGCGGCGCTGCTCGCGCTGCCGTTCGTGGCGATGCAATTCACGAGCGAGGTCGACTGGACACTGAGCGATTTTGCCGTGTTCGGAGTCATGCTGCTGATGGTCGGAGTTCCGCTGGAGCTGGTGGCGCGGATGAGCGACAATTGGTCGTATCGCGCCGCGGCGCTGATGGCGCTCACCGCCATGTTCCTGACGATCTGGGCCAATCTCGCGGTCGGAATCGTCGGCAGCGACGACAATCCGGCGAACGCTCTGTTCTTCGGAGCGCTGCTGATCGGGGTGGCGGGAGCGGTGATCGCCCGGGCCCGCGCCGCGGGGATGGCCTATGCGATGGTCGCAACGGCGGCGGCGCTGGAAGCGGCCTTTGCGATCGCCGCGAGCGGTCCCACCGACGAACCGTTCGTGCCGCACATCCGCGAGTTCATCGGCACGACGGTGTTCGCGGCGCTGTTCCTGGCGTCGGCGGCGCTGTTCCGGAAGGCTAGTCGAGCGCGACCTGCCTGATTGTGGGCACCCCCACCCACCACCAGACCGCGCCAACGGCGGCGATCGCGGCGGTCAGGTAGAAGGCATAATCGTAGCCCGCGCGCTGAACGACGATGCCGGTGACGATCGGGCCGACGATCCCCGACAGGTTGCCGATGGCGTTCTGGAACCCGACCCAGGTTCCGGATGCGCGCGGGCCGGCGAACATCTGCGCGATCGCGTAGAGATTGAGCGACAGCGCCGCCGACGCGGCACCGGCCAGGCAGAGCAGGATGCCGATCGCGAGCGCACTGTGGGCGAACCCCAGCCCGAGGATCGCCACGGCCGCGAGCGCCTGGCTGGCGACCATCATCCAGCGCCGGCACACAGCTTCGGAACGGCCGGATCGGGTCCACCAGTCCGAAAAATGGCCATAAGCGAAGGCGCATGCGCCCTGCACCGCGTAGCCGAGCGTCGCCAGCATGGTCATCTCGCCGATCGAAAAGCCGCGCGACTTGGTCAGGAACAAGGGCAGCCAGGCGAGCAGGAAATAGAAACAGTAATTGCCGAGCGCGTGGACGATCGACATCGACCACAGCGGCCACTTGCCGAGCAGCTGAGCGATCGGGACGGTGGCGCCGGCATCGTGGTGGCCGGTGGTCGGCAAGGCCCGAACGGCGTTGCGCCACGGCAGCAGCCACACGAGTGTGACGATCCCGAACAAGAAGAAGATCGGGCGCCAGCCGAGATTGCCGAGAATCAGTCCGCCGGCGAGCGTCCCCGCAGCCGGGCCGAGCGCAATTCCGGCGGCGACGGCCGCGTTGGCGATCCCCCGCCGCTCGGCCGGGACGTGGCGAGCGATGAGCTTGGAGCTCCCGGGGAAGGAGATGCTCTCGCCGACGCCGAGCATGACTCGCAGCACCAGCAGCGACAGGAATCCGCCGGCGAAGCCCATCAGCAGCGTACTCGCCGCCCATACCGCGATCCCCGCCGCCATCAGCCGGTAGACGGAGAAGCGATCGCACAGCCAGCCGGCGAACAGCTGAACCGGGGCGTAGATCCAGAAGAAGGCCGAGAAAACGAGCCCGTACGCTTCGGCCGAAAGACCGAGCTCGTCCTTCATCCGGGGGGCAGCAATTCCGATCGCGCCGCGGTCGACATAGTTGAGGAACACCGCGGCGCCGAGCAGGGCAATCAGCAAGCGGATCGAACGCGGTGCGGCCATCGATTGCGCTCCCCCCATTAACGCGGTTGCAACTTCACTCCGATTTTACTGACCAATGCAAGTGATCGCGTTGGGGGGTGTCCGGTGGATCGGGAAACGCGCTGGGTCGCGGTGATGCTGGCGGGCCTGACCGGGCTCGGCCTGATGGGCTCGATTTCCGAGGGCGGAATCATCGATGCGATCCCGCTCAGCCCGACGCCCACGCGGGTGGGTTCGCCGGACGTCGAACACGCGCGGCAATGCCAGCGGCGGCGCGAAGCCGACCTCGCCGCCAACGCCCGGGCGACCGCGGCGGGGCAGCGGCAGGTCATCGCCGACCTTAGGCGCGGAGGCGATCCGGCGCGCGATGCGCGCGAGGCGGCGGACGACGGCGAATGGGGCCTGATCCGCACCTACACGATGATGGGCAGCACGCCGTTCGGGGTCGATTGCCTCGCGGCCGACGGCATGGGCCACGGCGCGCCGCTGGTCCGCGCCTACCGCGTCTACAGCGACGTCGCCGGCAGCTGCGAAACGTTCGGCAGCGGCGGCGATTGCGGCATCGAACGGCGGATGGACGCTTATGCCGAAATCTATAACCGCGCGCTCGTCGCCAACCCCGGCTATCCGTATCGCGACCTGTGCCGCCCGGCCGCGGCTCGGGCGCGGTCCGGGCCTTACGGTTACGGCCCGCTGGATGCGTCGGAATGGGGTTATCGGACGCTCGAGCCCGGACCCGCGCGAACGATCCATGAAGCCGCGCGGCGCGGCGACCTGGCCGCGATCGAACGGTTCGCCCGGTATGACAGCGATTTGGCCGGCCAGCGCGATCCCTACGGAATGACCCCGCTCGCCTGGTCGGTCGCCTATCGCCAGCCGCGCGCCGCCCAGCTGCTGGTGCAGGAGGGCGCCTTCGCCGCCGGCACCGACTGCACCCGCCCCGACGATCCGGCGTCTCCGCTGCGGCTGGCGCTGCGGACGGGACAGGATGGGCTCGCGCAATGGCTCAGCGGCCGGCTGCCCGACGGCGGCAAGACCGAGGGGAAGTGGCCGAGCGCGCTGATGGAAGCCGCGGCGCAAGGCAATTCGCTCCATTTCCTCGCGCGGATGCTCGCCGAGCCGCACGATCGCGTTCCCGACTTCGAGAAGATGCGCGGGCCTTATTCGCCCCAAGCGCTGGCGATGATCCGCCGATATCGCGACCGGCTGTGCTGGAGCGCTCCGCTGCCGAGCAACGCCCAGGTCCAGCTGATCGCCATCTACGAAGGCGCGGCCGACAAGCGGACGGCGTGGCCGTACGAAGAATTGCCGGTGACGGTCGTGGTTCGAGCAACGCGCAAGCCGGTCGTGCTGGCCCTCTCGGCCTATGACGACACCGAGTGGCAGCTCCAGCTCGAACCAGGGGCGCGGCTGGCCGGCGTCCTCGCGCTCGGGTACGAGACGCCGGTCGTGCGCGGGGTGCCGAAGGGCGTTCCGGTCCTGGTCAACGATATCGACAATGGCTGCGCGACCCGTCCCAACCACGCGTTGGGCGCCTATCGCGGCGGCGAGCGCAGCGAGCTCGAGGAATTGCAGACTTATGTCGAAAAGACGCTCGGACGGCCCATCGCCGCAATGAAATCCGACTATGCCGCGCCGCTCAGCTACGTCGTCGGATAGGGATCAGTAGCCGCCTTTCATCGCGGCCATCAGCCGGCCGAGCATACCGCGAGCGGGCGACTGGCGGGCGATCGGACCGAGCGCGATGTCGCGGATGTCGCCGCTGCCGCCACCGGCGAGCAGCGCCAGCCCGACCAGGGTCGAGAAGGCGGGGCCGCTGTGCGCGTCGGGCAGCCCGGTGATCTGCTTGGGCCGGCCAACGCGGACCGCCCGGCCGAGCACGCCCTGCATGTAATCGGCGATGTTCTTCAATTCGGCGCCGCCGCCGGTCAGCACGACCTGGCGGCCGACTGGGCCGGTGAAGCCGAGGCCCTTCAAGGACGCCTCGATCTCGCCGGTCAGCTCCTCGACCCGCTGGCGGATGACCATCATCAGCTGGGCGCGGGTGAGCTTGAGCGGCTCGGCGCCCGGCTCGGCGCCGATCTGGCTTGCCTCGATCATCTCGTGATTGTCGCGCGGGGACGTCATCGCCGAGCCGTAGAAGCATTTGAGCCGCTCGGCGTCGCGGCGCTGGACCCCGAAGGCGCAGGCGATGTCGTTGGTGATGTCGTGCGCACCGAGCGGGATCGAGCGCAGCCCGACCAGCATTCCGCCGAAGTGCACCGAGACGTTGGTGACGTCGGCGCCGAGCTCAACCAGCGCGACTCCGAGTTCGCGTTCCTCCGAGCTCAGGCACGCAAGCGCCGCGGCGATCGGCGAAGCGACGATCGCCTTGACCCCGAGATGCGCCGAGCGGATCACGGTGTCGATGTTGCGCAGCGGCGACGGATCGGCGGCGATGACGTGGATGTCGACGCCAAGGCGGTGGGCGTGAAGGCCGATCGGCTGTTGCACCCCTTGGGCGCGATCGATCGTGTAGAGCGCGGGATGGGCATGGAGCACGACCTGTCCGTTGCGGTCGATGGCGTGCTTGCCGGCACTCAGCAGCTCGTCGATGTCCGACTGCTCGACCGGATGGCCGCCCAATTCGACCTCAACATTGGCGAGGTCGCTGACGAGGCCGCCGGCGCCGTAGCTCGCCCAGACGTCGTCGACCGTGACCCCCGACATGCGCTCGGCCAGTTCGACCGCCTCGCGCACGGCGAACTCGCTTGCCGCCATGTCGGTGATGTAGCCGCGCTTGACCCCGCGGCTTTCGCGCTGGCCGGTGCCGAGCACGGTCAGCCGGCCGTCGTCGCCCGGAGTGACGATCAGCGCGCTGACCTTGGACGAGCCGATGTCGAGCGCTGCGATCAATTGCTGTTCGGACGGCTGGGCCACGCTCCGGCTAGCCCTCCTGATGCCCGGGCGCTGCCCACTCACGAGCGCCCTTCGGCAGCTGCACCGTCATCTTTCCGTCGCGCGCCCAGTTGCGCAGGTCGAAGCGGACGACGCCTCGGCCGAGCAGGCCGCTCTCCTTGTCGCCCTTGGCGAAGTGGAGCAAAGCCGTCCGCGCCGCGGCGGCTCCTTCGGGCAAAGCGACGGTCTCCCCCGACTGGAAGTTGAGGTCCCAGCGCCGTCCGCCGATCCAGGTCGCCGAGGCGAGCTGCGGCTTCAGGGTCGGGACCTCGGCCATCAGCGCGCCGAGGGCGCGCGCCTGGCCG
>JBJMUB010000096.1:0-10651 GCA_045811385.1 Sphingomicrobium sp.
TACTGCTGGTCGACGTTGCGGCGCTGATCGCGGGCGTTGAGTCCAAAGTGGCCGCTTAAGTTTCTCGTTACCCTTAGCGTTTAAGACGGCTGCAACCGAACCGGGAAGTCCAGAATATGAAGAGCTGTTTGATCGTCGATGACTCCAAGGTGATCCGCAAGGTTGCGCGACACATCCTGGAAACGCTCGAGTTCGAGGTCGAGGAGGCCGGCGACGGCCAGGAGGCTCTGACCCGCTGCGAGGCCAAGATGCCCGACGTCGTCCTGCTCGACTGGAACATGCCGGTGATGAGCGGGATGGAGTTCCTCAAGCTGCTCCGCCAGCGCGGCCATTCCGACCAGCCCAAGGTCGTGTTCTGCACGACCGAGAACGACATGGCGCATATCCGCGCCGCGCTCGAGGCGGGCGCCGACGAATATGTCATGAAGCCGTTCGACCGCGAGACGCTCCACATCAAGCTGCAGCTCGTCGGCGTCGCCTGAGTTAGCCGTGGAGCGGGCGCTCGCCAGACCGCGGGACCGCCACCAAGCGCCCCGCCCGACCCGTCGCCGAATCCGGCTGATGATCGTCGACGATTCGATGGTCGCCCGGGCGGTCCTGTCGCGCATGGTCGAATCCGATTCGGCGTTCGAGATCGCGGCCGTGGCCGGGACCGCCGAAGACGCGATCGACGCGCTTCACGAAGTCCGCGTCGATATCGTCATCCTCGACCTCGAAATGCCGGGCGCGGGCGGCCTCAAGTCGATTCCGCGAATCATCGCCGCCGCGGCCGGCGCGAAGGTGATGATCGTCTCCTCGCTGGCCGAAGAGGGCGCGGAAGAAACCGTCGCCGCGCTCGCGCTCGGGGCGGCGGATACCTTGCCCAAGCCCGGAACGGGGCGGTTCAACGGCAAATTTTCCGAAATCCTCGTCGCGAAACTGAAGGCGCTCGGCTACGCCGAAGGGCGGACAACATTCGCCTCGCGCACCGAGGTCGGGCTTCAGGCGCCGCTTCGCGCAATGCCGAGCGACCCGATCGACATCCTGGCGATCGGCGCCTCGACCGGCGGCATTCATGCGATCGGGACATTGTTCCAGGCGCTACCCAAGCGCATCGGCATCCCGATCCTCATCACCCAGCATTTGCCGGAACCGTTCATGCCGGTCTTCGCGCGCCAGCTGCGGGCGATGACCGGCCGCGAGGCGCACGTCGCCGAGGACGGAATGCCGCTGCTTCCCGACCGGATCCTGCTTGCGCCGGGCGACGCCCACCTGACCGTCGATCATTCCGACGAAGTGCCGGTCGTCAGGTTGCTGCGCGGGCCGACGACGAGCGGCTGCATGCCCTCGGTCGATCCGATGTTCGCCTCGATCGGCGTGGCTTACGGCCCGCGCGCGGTCGGAGTCATCCTGACCGGAATGGGCCGCGACGGGGTCGAAGGCGCCTCGCGCCTGGTCGCCAATGGCGGATCGGTGCTGGCTCAGGACGAAACCAGTTGCGCCGTGTGGGGCATGCCCCGGGCGGTGCTCGAAGCGGGCCTCGCCTGCGCGGCGCTGCCGCCGGACAAGATCGCGCGCCGGATCGCGTCGCGGACGGAGGGCCAGTAAGCGTGCAGATCAGCGACAGTAGCAGCCGAATCCTCGCCGGTCTGCTGGAGGCGCGAACCGGACAGCAGCTGACCATGAGCCGGCGCTGGCGCATCGAGACTGCGCTGTCCGCGCTGCTGCGCGAACGCGGCATCGCGTCCCTCGATGAATTGATCACGATCCTCGTCATGGGGAAGGAGCCGAGCCTGTCGCAGGAGGTGGTGGAGGCCTTGCTGAACAACGAGACTTATTTTTTCCGCGACCGCGCGCCGTTCGACCTGCTCGCGCGCTACGCGCTGCCGGAGCTTCACGCGCGCCGCCAGAAGAACCGCCGGATCCGGATCTGGTCCGCCGGCTGCTCGACCGGCCAAGAGGTCTATTCGCTCGCGATGGTGTTCGCCGACGAGCCGGACAAATGGCTCGGCTGGACCATCGACATCCTCGGTACCGACGTTTCGAACAGCTGCATCGATCGCGCCCGCGCGGGGACCTATACCCAATTTGAGGTCCAGCGCGGACTCGGCATCAACCAGATGATCAAATGGTTCGAGGAATGCCCCGACGGCTGGCGCGCCGTCGAGGCGTTGCGCAAGCCGGTCCGCTACCAGGTCCACAACCTGCTCGAGCCCGCTCCGCATCCCGGTGGGTTCGACATCATCCTGTGCCGCAACGTCCTGCTCTATCTCAGCGCCGACAAGAAGGCGCTGGCGTTCGAGCGGCTGTCGAGCGCGATGGCCGAGGACGGCTGGCTGATGCTCGGCGCAGGGGAAACGGTGATCGGCCAGACCACCAGGCTCGGCGCCGACATCAAGGCGCGCGGACTTTACCGCCTGGCCGGCGACGGCAGCCAAGTCGAAAAGCGCGGCGGTCCCGACCGGAGGGCCGCAGCCGGGGCTTGACCCGAACGGCCGTCTCATGCGCCATAGCGCACGTGGACTTCGACTTCATCGAACGGCCGTCGCCCAACTTCGACGAGCGCGCTTTGCCGGTGTCGATGGTCGTGCTCCATTATACCGGAATGCCGGACGCCCAGGGCGCGCTCGATCGCCTGACCTCGCCCGAAGCGCAGGTTTCCTGCCACTATCTGATCGACGAGGACGGCAAGACCTACCGGCTGGTCGACGAGGCCAAGCGCGCATGGCACGCCGGCAAGTCGCGCTGGCGCGGAGTCACCGACGTCAATTCGGCGAGCGTCGGGATCGAAATCGTCAATCCGGGCCATGAGTTCGGCTATCGCCCGTTCCCCGACGAGCAGATCGCGGCGCTGATTCCGCTCCTGTCGGACATCAAGGAGCGGCACGGGATCGGCCGCGGCAATGTCGTCGGCCACTCCGACGTCGCTCCGGCGCGCAAGGAGGATCCGGGCGAGCTGTTCCCCTGGTGGGAGCTGGCCAAGCGCCGGCTGGCGCTACCGAGCCCGTCGCGCGACCTCATCGACCCTTATTGGACCGATGCCGGCTTCCTGCTCGCGCTCGAGCGCTTCGGCTACGACGTGAGCGACGAGCAGAAAGCGGTGATCGCCTTCCAGCGCCGGTTCCGCCCCGACCTGATCGACGGCATCATCGACGGCGAATGCCGGGCGAAGTTGTTGGCGCTGTTGCTGCCGCGCCCGCAATAAAGTCGTCATTGCGAGCGCAGCGAAGCAATCCACCAATGCCTGGATTGCCGCGTCGCCTCCGGCTCCTCGCAATGACGGCTGGAATTCACTATATGCCCGACGGCCAGAGGGCCGGGCGGCCGCGTCGAAGCTTGCTTCGCCGAGGAAAGTCCGGGCTCCATGGAACTGCGGTGCCGGGTAACGCCCGGCGGTCCCCCAATAGCCTTGGCGAAGGGGGATCAGGGACAGTGCCACAGAAAGGACACCGCCCGCCTTCGGACGGGTAAGGTCGAAAGGGTGCGGCAAGAGCGCACCGCGGTCCTGGCAACAGGGCCGGCACGGTAAACCCCACCGGGTGCAAGACCGAATAGGGGCGGCATATGGGCCTGGTTCCGGCTCGCCGCCCGGGTTGGTTGCTGGACCCCGGATGCAAGTCCGGGGCTAGAGGAATGGCCGCACAGTCGCGCCGCGAGGCGCGATGGACAGAACCCGGCTTACAGGCCCTCTGGCACTTCTGTTCCCCTGCGAAAGCAGGGGCCCAGAGTAATTTTCTTCTTGAGGACTGGGCTCCTGCCTTCGCAGGAGCACATACAGCCTTTATCGGGGCGCTAGTGGCGAAGCAGAAACGATCGGACGACTGGGGATTTCCGCGCTGGCGGTCCTACGGCGACAAAAGCCGGGGCGCGGCGAAGCTTCGCTTGTGCGACCGCGAGGGCTGCAACGAGGTTGGCGACCGGCCGGCGCCCAAGGCGCCGAACAGCAAGGAGCGCTGGTATTTCTGCGAGGCCCATGCCGCCGAATACAACCGGAACTGGAATTATTTCGCCGGGCTGTCCGCCGACGAAGCCGCGCGCCGCGCCGCTGCGGAGGAGAGCGGGGCCAAAGGCTTCCGCCAATCGGCGCAGTGGAAATGGGGCGGGCCGGGCGATGGCAGCCGCAGCCGCGATGAGATGCGCGCGCTCGACGCGCTCGAGCTCGACAGCGACGCCGACTTCAAGGCGGTCAAGGCCGCGCACCGCCGGCTGGTCAAGGAGACCCATCCCGACGCCAACCCCGGCGACGCGGAAGCCGCCAAGCGCTTCAAGCAGGTCCAGGCCGCCTATGACGTGCTCAAAAAGGCGGAAGAGCGGAAGAACGGCAAGCCGGGCTAAACCGCCGCGGCGTAGCGTTCCGCGGTCTGCCGGATCAGCTCGATCATGTTCGGAATGCCCTGGGTGCGGTTGGCGCTGAGATGCTTGCCGAGTTCGAACGGCGCCAGCTCGGCATCCACGTCGAGCCGAGCGACTTCGGCCGCCGGCCGGTCCTGGACCGCCGCGAGGATCAGCGCGACGATGCCCTTGGTGATCGCGGCATTGCTGTCGGCGAGGAAATGGAGCCGCCCGTCGGCGACCGTCGGGTAGACCCACACCGACGCCGAGCAGCCGCGCACCCTGGTCGCGTCGGTCTTGAGGGCTTCGGGCATCGGCTCGAGCTGGCGCCCGAGGTCGATCAGCAGCCGATAGCGCTCTTCGCCGTCGAGCAGCTCATAGTCCGCGTAGATGTCGCGAATGGATGGAAGCGCGCTCACCGGCGCGAAATAGGAGCGCGCCGGGGCGATGTCACCGGTCGCGCAGCGCCTCGATCTCGCGCGACAGGCTGTTTTCCTTCTCGACCGTGATCCGCTCGAGCACGTGGATGCGTTCCTTGAGCGTCTTCACTTCGTCGCGCAGGCGCAATGTTTCTTCCGAATCCTCGTTGGTGCCGCACGCCATGCCACGGTGGCGGACGCCCATCCGGGCACGGATGATCGAAAAAATGCCGGTCACGAAGACGATCGCGATGACGAACTCGTAGACGTTCATTGCCGGTGATCCTCAGCGGGGATTCGCGCGCGGTCGCGCAGGGCTTCGATCTGCGCCGCGGTCTCGACGCCCTTGTCGGTGGCGATCTGCTCGAGCACCCGCAGCCTTTGCTCGATGCGCTCGACATGCTGGGCATATTGCGCGCTCTTTTCGGCGGCGAGGCCGGACTGCGCCTCGATCTGCCGCTCCTTGACCCGGAGCCACATCTTGAACGGCGCGATGCCGATCGCCGCCAGCGGGATGAGCACCCAGATCCAGCTCGAGATATCGTCCATTCGAAAACCCCTCGTTAGCTCTTAGATATATCGTAGTAATAGATGGCGATTCAACCGCTTCCGTCGTTCGCGTCCGCCGGCGTGCGCTCGATCCGCGCCGGCTTGCGCAGCGCTTCGATCTGGGCGGCGGTCTCGACCCCGCGGTCGGTGACGATCTGCTCCAACACTCGGACGCGCTGCTCGAGCTCGCTCGACCGCGACGCATATTGTGCGGCCTTCTCGGCGGCGGCCAAGGCCTCGACCTCGAGCTTCTTCTCGCGGAATTTGAAGAAGCGGTGGCCCATCCACAGCACCGTCACCACCGGTAAGCCGATGACAATCAACGCGACCAACACTTCACCCGGCCCAATCATGCGATCCCCCTTGAACTAGCGTAGTTGTTCGATTTCGCGAGCGAGCGTTCGATTCTCGCTCGTCACGTAGCTTTCGATGTCGGCGAGGCGCCGGTCGAGATCGCGGAAGCGCGAGCCGATGTCGCGGGCGGTGCGCGTTGGCGAGGCCCGGACGCCCTGCCAGAATTGCTTGTCCTCGCGGTCGTAATAATCGAGCTCGCGCGGCTTGGCCGGAGTGATCCAGCCGGCAATGAGATAGATCGGGAGGATCGAGCCGCTGCTGAGGAACAAGGCGGCGATCATGGCGATCCGCACCAGCGTCACGTCGAAACCGGTATAGTCGGCGATTCCGGCGCAAATCCCCATGATTCTGCCGTGGCGCTTGTCGCGGTAGAAGCGGGTTCGGCTGGCGGAATGCTCGGCCGGCTCGCGGCGCTCTTCGCGATACGGCTCGGGAACGCGATGGTCCGTCACCGACGGTCTCCATCGGCAAGCAACCGCTCGGTCTCGCTGCCTCGGCCGGGCAGGCACTGCTGACGCCAGTTCGGATTTTCGGCGGTCATGATCCGCTCAATCGTGCATAGCCGGTCGTCGAGCCGCCGAGCCGCGTCGTGCAGGCCGTCGAGCAGACGCTCGTCACCCTCGGTCAGCGTTTTCGCGGTTTTCCATTTGGTCACATAGTGGAAGATCAGCCACGGGAGGCCGATGAAGATCGCCGTGACGGCCAGTGCCGGAATCAGAACCTCTTCCATGATCGATTATTTCCCCTTTGCCTTGAGCGCGGCCTTCATGGCTTCGAGTTCGGCATCGACCGATTCGGCCGACCTGAGCTCGGCGATTTCTTCCTCGAGGCTCTTCGGGCCGGTCATGCCGAGCGCGTCGGCGCGCCCTTCGGCGAAATCCGCGCGGCGCTCAAGCACCTCGAAGCGCGAGAAGGCGTCCTCCGTGCGGTTGCCGTTCATGATTTCGCGCGCCTTGGCGCGGGTCACGGCGCTTTCGAACCGCGCCGCGATCGCATTCTGGCGGGCGCGCGCCTCGCGCAGCTTGCCCTGGAGCTTGGCGATGTCGCCCTCATAGCCCTTCAGCGTGTCGTCGATCACCTTGATCTCGGCGTGGAGGCCGTCGGCCATGTCGGCAGCTTTCTGGCGTTCGATCAGCGCCGCCTTGGCCAAGTCCTCGCGGTCTTTCGACAGCGCCAGCTCGGCCTTTTCGGTCCAGCTGCGCTGCAGCTCGTCGAGACGGCTGTGCGCGCGGCGCATTTCCTTGCCGTCAGCGATGCAGCGCGCGGCCGACGCGCGGACCTCGACCAGAGTCTCCTCCATCTCGAGGATGATCATCCGAATCATCTTCGCCGGATCCTCCGAGCGGTCGAGAAGCTCGGTCATGTTGGCGGCAAAGATGTCGCGTGTTCGCGAGAAAATTCCCATTCCAGCACTCCAAATGCGTATTCAGGGCCCTAAACCTGCCCTGAAATATACAAGTCCCGTGCCAAAATTCGGGTTTGCGCTGAATTCAGCAAAAATGTCGATTTTTGCGCCGTTTTCCGGGCGAAAATCCTTGCCAAATGGTGGGACTTACCACCAACAGTCGGGAGATGGAGCGGTCGGAGCAATTCATCGGGCAAAGCTACGCATTCCTCGACGCGGTCGAGCGGGCGAGCCGCGCCGCGCCGCTCAACCGGCCCGTCCTGGTGATCGGCGAGCGCGGCACCGGCAAGGAGCTGATCGCCGAGCGGCTTCACCATCTGTCGTCGCGCTGGGCCGGACCGCTGATCGTCATGAACTGCGCCGCTTTGCCGGAAAATCTGATCGAGGCCGAGCTGTTCGGCCATGAAGCGGGCAGCTTCACCGGCGCCGCCAAGACCCGCCACGGTCGGTTCGAGGAAGCCGACGGCGGCACCCTGTTCCTCGACGAGCTCGGCACGCTGTCGATGCCGGCGCAGGACCGACTGCTGCGGGCGACCGAATATGGCGAGATCACCCGGATCGGCGCGTCCAAGCCGATCTCGGTCGACGTGCGGATCGTCGCGGCGACCAACGAGAGCCTCCCGGACCAGGTCGACAAGGGCAAGTTCCGGGCGGACTTGCTCGACCGCCTGTCGTTCGAGGTGATAACCCTGCCGCCGCTGCGCGTCCGCGAGGGCGACATCCCGCTGCTGACCGAGCATTTCGGGCGGCGGATGTCCGTCGAGCTGGACTGGCCCAACTGGCCGGGCTTCAGCCCGCGCGCGCTGGCCGAGCTCGAGGTGTGGCCGTGGCCGGGCAATGTGCGCGAGCTGCGCAACGTCGTCGAGCGCGCCGTCTACCGGCATGAAGATCCGGAACGGCCGATCGACGAGATCGTGTTCGATCCGTTCCTGTCGCCGTGGACTCCGGTGAGGACACGGACCGTGGCTCCGGCGCAAGTCCCCGCAGAGACGGACGGCGATGCCGTTCCGCTGCATGTCGTTGCGCCCGCCCCACCGCCCGAGACGGTCGACGACTTCCGCTCGGCGGTCGCGGCGTACGAGCGTTCGCTGCTCGAGGATGCATTGCGCCGCAACCGCTACAACCAGCGCGCGACGGCGTCCGCGCTCGGGCTAAGCTACGATCAGCTGCGCCACGCGCTGAAGCGTCACAAGCTCCAGGACAGCGCGGCCTGACCGTCCCGCTACTTGGCGTTGGTCATGCACAGCAGCATCGGGATCGACAGCAAGGTGTTGACCCGCGATGTGATCATCGCCGTGCGCGCCGCCTTGGCCTTGGCCGCGTCGTCGGCGGGGACGATCCCGAGCGCCTTCTTCTGGTTCGGCCAGATGATGACCCAGACGTTGAACGCCATGACCAGCGCGAGCCACATGCCGATGCCGATCAGCCGGGCGCTCGGCTGAAGCGTCAGTGCTTCGACCAGCTCCTGATACGACCAGGCGAGCAGCAGGCCGGTGAGGACGGTGAACGCCGCGCCCCAGCGGAAATAGAACAAAGCGCTCGGCGCGATATGCTTCGAAACGGCCGGTTTCAGCTCGGCCGGGACGTTCGGCATGGTTGGGATCTGGACGAAGTTGAAATAGTAGAGCAGCCCGATCCAGGTGACTCCGAAGAAGACATGGAGCCATTGCAGGATGCCGTTGAGGTCCCCGCCGGGCGGCACCCAATTGCTGTCGGGCAGCAGCATGATGAGGATCGCGAGGATCAGGCCGATCGCCAGCGTCAGGTACAGGTTCTCGAAAATCTTGCCCATCGGTGCCCCCCTTTGCCGCATGCCCTGCGTCAGTCGTCGTTTCTAGGGTTGAAATTCGCGCGCGCGCAAGCATCTCGAACGGATAGGGGAGGGACACGCCACCCGGGAATTCTCGCTTCCGCGGGCTTTTCCCGGCAGTTCAAGGAGTTGCCCTGCTCATGCCCTTCCAGCTGCCCGATCTGCCCTACGCCCCCGACGCGCTCGCGCCGCACATGTCGGCCGAAACGCTCGAATTCCACCACGGCAAGCATCACAAGGCCTATGTCACCAAGACCAACGAGCTGCTCCAGGCCGAAGCCGAGCTGAGCGGCGCGTCGCTCGCCCAGGTCATTCGCGAAGCCCACCGCTCCGGCAACGCGAAGCTGTTCAACAACTCCGCGCAGCTGTGGAACCACAGCTTCTTCTGGCAATGCCTGGCGCCGGCCCAGGGCCAGAAGCCCGACGGCAAGCTCGAGCACCTTATCAACGACGCGTTCGGCAACGTCGAGGCGATGCTCCAGAAGCTCCAGGAGGAAGCGGTCAACCATTTCGCCAGCGGCTGGGCGTGGCTGGTGCTCGACCGCGGAAGCCTGCGAATCACCTCGCTCCATGACGCCGACACGCCGGTCGCGCACGAGGGCATGGTGCCCTTGTTCACGCTCGACGTGTGGGAGCACGCTTATTACATCGATTACCGCAACGAGCGGCCACGGTTCGCCAGCGCGGTGCTGTCGAACATCGTCAACTGGGACTTCGTCGCCGAGAATCTCGACGGCCGTGGCGAGGCCCGCGCCGACCAGGAGGGCGCTCGGACCGCGGAATTTACTGCTTGAGCCGATAGCCTGTCTTAAACATCCAGGCGATCACGCCCATGCACAAGGCGATGATCGCGAGCATGACGGCGACGCTCGACCACACGGGCACGTCGGTCACCGTATAGAAGCTCCAGCGAAAGCCGCTGATCAGATGGACGACGGGATTGAACAGGGTGATCGTGCGCCACGGCTCGGGGAGGGCGTTGATCGAGTAGAAGGCGCCGCCGAGGAAGGTCAGCGGGGTGATCACCAGCATCGGGATGATCTGTAGTTGCTCGAAGTTGCCGGCCCAGATGCCGATGACGAAGCCCATCAGGCAGAAGGCGGTGCAGATCGCCACCAGGAAGAACAGCATCATCAGCGGATGATCGAGCCGGACATCGACGAACAGCGTCGCGGTGGCGAGCGTTACCAGTGCGAGCACCATGCTCTTCGAGACTGCAGCGCCGACGTAGGCGAGGACCGTTTCGAGGCTGGAAATGGGAGCTGACAGAAGTTCATAAATGGTGCCAACAAACTTCGGGAAGTATATGCCGAAGCTGGCATTAAAGATCGATTGCATGAACACCGACAGCAAGGTCAGGCCGGGAACGATGAAGCTGCCGAAGCTGACCCCGTCCATGTCGGCCATGTGGCGCCCGATCGCGGCGCCGAACACGACAAAGTAGAGGGCGGTGGTGATCACCGGCGTCACCAGGCTCTGCCACAGGGTACGGGTCGCCCGGGCCATTTCGAAGCGGTAGATCGCCGCCATGCCATTCCAGTTCATGCCGCGGCTCCCTTGGCTGCCGGCGCATGGACGAGCTCGACGAAAATATCCTCGAGGCTCGACTGGTGGGTCGACAAATCCTTGTAGGCGATCCCGGCCTGAGACAGCCGCCCCATCAGCGAAGCGATGCCGGTGCGCTCGGCGTGGCTGTCGAAGCGGTAACAAAGCATGTGGCCGTTATCCTCCAGTTCGAGCTCCCATTCGGCCAGGTCGGCTGGGATGGCGCGCATCGGCTCGACCAGCGTGATGTCGAGCGTC
>JBJMUB010000097.1:0-11468 GCA_045811385.1 Sphingomicrobium sp.
TTCGGCGAATATGGCTTCCCCGAAAGCCACGCGGCGAGCTTCGCGCACCTCGTCTACGTGTCGAGCTGGCTCAAGTGGCGGTACCCAGCGGCGTTCGCGGCGGCGCTGCTCAACTCGCAGCCGATGGGCTTTTATGCCCCCGCGCAGATCGTCCGCGACGCGCGCGAGCACGGCGTCGAGGTGCGCGAGGTGGATGTGAATGTGAGCGATTGGGATTGCACGCTCGAAGCCCTCCCCCTTGATGGGGGAGGGTTGGGTGGGGGTGACTCCGGAGCCCCGCTCGACGTCCCCGATCACCCCACCCCTGCCCCTCCCCATCAAGGGGAGGGGAAAGTGGCCCTTCGCCTTGGCCTGCGCCAGATCGATGGTCTTCCCCGCGAAGCGGCGGAGCGGCTGGTGGCTCGGCGGCCGTACTGCACGGTTGAGGAATTGCGCTCCCGCGGCGGCGTGCCGGTCCATGCGATTCAGCGGCTCGCGGCGGCCGACGCGTTCCGCTCGATGGGGTTGGATCGCCGCTCGGCATTGTGGGATTCGCGGGCGCTCAAGCAGGCGCCGGATCTGCCGCTGTTCGCTCATGCCGACGCGCTCGACGAGGGCTCGGAAAGCCAGCCGGCGCAGCTTCCGGAGATGCCGCTCGCCGAGCATGTGGTGAACGACTATCAAACGATCCGGCTGAGCCTCAAAGCGCATCCGATGCGCTTCCTGCGCGAGCATTATGCCCGCCACAAATTCGTCACCGCCGACCGCCTGAAGCACATCCGCGACGGCAGGCGCCTGTCGATCGCCGGCCTCGTCCTGATCCGCCAGCGCCCGGGCAGCGCCAAGGGGGTGGTGTTCATCACCCTCGAGGACGAGACCGGAATCGCCAACCTCGTCGTCTGGCCCGACGTGTTCGAGACCCAGCGCAAGATCGTGATGGGGGCGCGGCTGATGGCGGTCGACGGGATCATCCAGCGCGACGACGACAGCGATGTCATCCACGTCGTTGCCCGCCGGCTCGAGGACCATACGCACCTGCTGCGCCAGCTGAGCGACGAAAACCTGCCCTCCACGCGGAACCCGGGCGACGCCGCCGGAAGCTGGCGCGCACCCGCCGCGCGTCACCCACGCGACGTCGAAATCATCCCGAAAAGCCGCGATTTCCACTGACGGCCGTTCATCCGCGGGCAAGCTCAGCGTGCCAATTCCGCCACAAAATCCCGCTAGATGGCCGCAATGACACGGATTCTGACCAAGCTCGCACTCCTCCTTCTCGTTGTCCCCGTCTCGGCCCAGGCGCAGGCGGCGCTCGAAGGGCGTTGGACCAACCCCAAGCACAGCGTGATCGTCAAAGTCGCGCGCTGCGGCAATGCGCTGTGCGGAACGGTCAGCTGGGCGTCGCCACGGAATAAGGAGAAGGGCGTCACCCCCGGCACCCGGGTGCTCAGCGACCTCAAGCCGCTCAGCGACGGCCTCTATCGCGGCCGGGCGCTTGAGCCGAAACGCAACATCAGCGGTTCGGCCACCGTTCGCCAGGACGGCCCCAACGTCATGGTCGTGAAGGGCTGCGCGGTGCTCGGCCTGGTGTGCAGGGAGCAGCGCTGGACTCGAGTCAGCTAAGCCGGAACCCGTCTCCAGCGCTTGTGACGCCGTCGAGGACGGCTGCTTGAAGCGCCGCCATCTCGGATGCCCAATAGCGGTCGGATACGAGGTGCGGCGACAGCTCGCGCACCGTCGCGTGCAGCGCCCGCAGTTTCTCCGATGTCTTCAAGGGCGCGTGGCAGTCGATGCCCTGCGCCGCGGCGATCAGCTCGACCGCGATGACGCCTGCGGCATTGCGCGCGATCTGCCCGGCCTTGCGCGCGGCGATTGGGGCCATCGAGACATGATCCTCCTGCCCGGCGGACGTGGGGATCGAATCGACGCTCGCGGGGAAGGCGAGGCCCTTGTTCTCGCTGACCAGCGCCGCCGCAGTGACCTGCGGTATCATCAGGCCCGAATTGACCCCTGAGTCCTCGGTCAGGAACGGCGGCAGCCCGCTCATCTTGGGGTCGACCAGGATGCCGACGCGGCGCTCGGACAGCGAGCCGACCTCGCACAATGCCATGGCGATCGTGTCGGCGGCGAAGGCGACCGGCTGGGCATGGAAATTGCCGCCGGAAATGGCCGAATCCTCATCCGGGAACAGGATTGGATTGTCGGTCACGGCAGCAGCCTCGATGGTCAATGTCCGCGCGGCACAGTCGAGCAAGTCAAGCGCGGCGCCCATGACCTGCGGCTGGCAGCGGAAGCTGTACGGGTCCTGGACCTTGCCGCAGCGGCCGTGGCTGGCGAGGATCTCGCTACCCTCCAGCAACTCGCGCAGCGCGGCGGCGACGCGGATCTGCCCGGGCTGGCCGCGCAGCTCGGAGATGCGCCGGTCGAACGGACGCACCGAGCCTTTCAGGGCATCGACCGATAACGCCCCCGCGGCGATCGCGGCCGAAAATACGCGCTCGCCCATGAACAGCGCGTCGAGGGCCACCGCAGTCGACATTTGAGTTCCGTTGATCAGCGCCAGGCCTTCCTTCGGCCCGAGCTGCAGCGGTTCCATGCCCAGCTTTTGCAGTGCGGCGCCGGCCGGCATCACCGTTCCGGCGACCTCGATGCTGCCGTGGCCCATCAGCGCCGCGATCAGATGCGCGAGCGGGGCGAGGTCGCCCGACGCGCCGACGCTGCCCTGCGACGGAATGACCGGCATCGCGTCGCGGTCGAGCAGCGCCTGGAGCGCATCGATCACCTCGCGCCGGACCCCCGAATAGCCGCGGCCGAGGCCGAGCAATTTGAGGACGATCATCAGCCGGGTGACGTGGCGCGGCAGCGGGTCTCCGAGGCCGGCGCTGTGGGACAGGATGAGGTTGGTTTGAAGCTCCGCCAGGCGATCGTCGGGGATGCGGGTATTGGCGAGCAGGCCGAAGCCGGTGTTGACGCCGTAGACCGTTTCACCGCCGGCTACGATCCGGTCGACCGAGGCAGCGGCGGCGGAGATGCGCTGCATGGAGGCGTCATCCAGATTCGCTGCTGCGCCGAGCCATAGTTTTCTCAGCGTGGCGAGATCGACGCCTTCAGGGTTGAGGGTCAATTTCACGGCCTGGTTTCATTGCCTGCAGAGTACCGTGGCATATCATCGACCGCAGCCTCGAATGCCTCCTTTATCTGCGTTCGGCTAAAGCCTTGATCCCATAGCTCCGTCATGAGGCAATTCATGGCTTGCGGCAGCAGGGGATTTTCAGGCCATGGGTTACTTTGCTCCAATTCTTTGAGTGTCTCCGCAACCCGATAGACTGCGTTCAGCCACTGCGATTGCCATTCGTCCCGTTCGGCTTGCGTTAGGTCCGTCATCTGAGCACCATCGGTAGATCCAGACCCTGCTCGCGCGCGCAGTCAATGGCGATGTCGTAACCGGCGTCGGCGTGGCGCATCACTCCGGTACCGGGGTCGTTCCACAGCACACGCTCCAAGCGCCGCGCGGCGTCGTCACTGCCGTCGGCGACGATCACCATTCCGGCGTGCTGCGAATAGCCCATGCCGACGCCGCCGCCATGGTGCAGAGAGACCCAGGTCGCCCCCGACGCGGTGTTGAGTAAAGCGTTGAGGAGGGGCCAATCGCTGACCACGTCGCTGCCGTCTTTCATGCTTTCGGTCTCGCGGTTAGGCGAGGCGACGCTGCCGCTGTCGAGATGGTCGCGGCCGATGACGATCGGGGCCGAGACTTCGCCGCTCCGAACCATCTCGTTGAACGCGAGGCCGAGCCGGTGCCGCTGGCCGAGGCCGACCCAGCAGATTCGCGCCGGAAGCCCCTGGAAGGCGATCCGCTCGCGCGCCATGTCGAGCCAGCGGTGGAGGTGCGGGTCGTCGGGGATCAGGTCCTTCACCTTGGCGTCTGTCTTGTAGATGTCTTCGGGGTCACCCGACAGCGCGACCCAGCGGAACGGCCCGATGCCGCGGCAGAACAAAGGCCGCACGTAAGCCGGGACGAAGCCGGGGAAATCGAACGCATGGGTGACGCCCTCGTCAAAGGCCTCCTGGCGGATATTGTTGCCGTAATCGAAGGTCGGCACGCCCATTTCGCGGAAGGCGAGCATCGCTTCGACATGGCGCGCCATGGACTCCTTCGCGGCGTCGGCGACCGCAGCGGGATCGCGCTCGCGCATCTCCTGCCATTTCGCGACGCTCCACCCGGCGGGGCAGTAACCGTTGGCCGGGTCGTGCGCTGATGTCTGGTCGGTCAGCGCATCCGGCCTGATGCCGCGCTTGAGTATCTCCGGGAGGATCTCGGCGGCATTGCCGAGCAGCCCGACGCTGATCGGCTCGTCGGCCGAGCGGATCACCTCCAGTGCCTCGTCGATACTTGCCGCGCGCTTGTCCAAGTACCGGGTCTCGAGCCGCTTCTCGATCCGGCTTTCCTGCACCTCTATCGCGATGCAGTGGGCGCCAGCCATCACGGCGGCCAGCGGCTGAGCACCGCCCATGCCGCCGAGCCCCGCGGTGAGGATCCACTTGCCTTTAAGGTCGCCGCCATAATGCTGGCGGCCCATCTCGGCAAAGGTCTCGTAGGTGCCTTGGACGATGCCTTGGGTGCCGATGTAGATCCAGCTGCCCGCGGTCATCTGGCCGTACATCATCAGGCCCTTGCGATCGAGTTCGTTGAACACCTCCCAATTGGCCCATTTGGGGACCAGGTTGGAGTTGGCGATGAGCACCCGCGGCGCGTCCTTGTGGGTGCGGAACACGCCGACCGGCTTGCCCGACTGGACGAGCAGGGTCTCGTCTTCTTCGAGCCGTTCGAGCGTCTCGACGATCTTGTCGTAACAGTCCCAGTTGCGTGCGGCGCGGCCGATCCCGCCGTAGACGACCAGGCTCTGCGGGTCCTCGGCGACCTCATCGTCGAGATTGTTCATCAGCATCCGAACCGCGGCCTCTGTCGTCCAATTCCTCGCCTTGATCTCGCTGCCGCGGCGAGCGTGGATTCGGCGGCTGTTGTCGCGCCGGTTTTCGGTCTTCGGATCAGTCATGAGGGCGCCGCTCTAGCGGTTGGAACGGCGCGACCCAAGGGGCCGCCAGGAGTCAATCCATACCAAGGCAAGGCCGGCGAGCACGAAGCCGAAGGCGATGCCGCCGACATTGAGCGCGGTCTGGGTCCAGCCGATGTGGCCGACGTCGATGAATGGGTAGGGATATTTATGCTCGATCTGGCCGCGTCCGAGCGCGTAGCCGAGATAGGCGACGGGATAGATGCCCCACCATAACGGCGCGCTCCAGCGCAGCCTGGCGCGCGGCGCGAACAGCAGCCACCACAGGGCCATCAGCAGCGGCGAAACCTTGTGCAGCAGGATGTCGGCGACATGCGCGGCGCCGCTCAGATGATAGAGTCCCTGCAGAAGAAACATGTAGATCGCCCCGACGAGGAGGATCGCCAGGGTCGCTCCGCCAAGCAGGGTCGGGGACGCGCGTCCGCCCGTCGCGACCCAGGTCATGGTCACCGCGAGAATCAGGTTGGTGATGATCGTGAAGAAGCGCGCGAGGATCCATAAGGTCGCGAGCACGTCGGGGTTGTTGGCATGGGTTGCCGAGAATTGCACCGCGAGGCCGGCCCAGCAGACGATGGCGACGAGCGCTGCGGCGAGCCTAGCCATCGGCACCGGCAAAAATCCGACGCTCGGGACCGGGCAGGCCGACCCAGTAGCCGAGCTCGGATAGCGATTCGATCCGCCAGGCGCACAAGTCGGCGGCCTTGCCCGCGGCGATGCTGCCAATCTGGCTGGCGAGCCCGAGCGCGCGCGCGGCGTTGGTCGTCATTCCGCGCAAGGCCTCCTCGGGCGTCAATCCGAACAGGGTGCACGCCATGTTCATGACGAGCGTTGGCGAGAGCATCGGCGAAGTGCCTGGGTTGCAGTCGGTGGCGATGGCGATCGGCACCTTGTGCTTGCGCAGCAACGCGACCGGCGGCTTCTTCTTTTCCTGCAACGCGTAGAATGCGCCGGGCAGGAGCACGGCGACCGTCCCCGCCGAAGCCATGGCCCTGGCGCCGGCCTCGTCGAGATGTTCGAGATGGTCGGCGGACAAAGCGCGATATTGCGCGGCGAGCGCGGCGCCACGCTGGTTCGACAATTGCTCGGCATGGAGGCGGACCCGGAGGCCGTGATGCGCCGCGGCCTTGAACAGCCGCTCGACCTCCTCGGGGGTGAAGGCGATGGTGTCGCAGAAGGCGTCGACGCTCGTCGCGATGCCCTGCCTGGCCGCGGCGGGAATGAGCTTGTCGACGATCTCGCCGACATAATGCGCGCGGCGGTCCTTCTGGTCGGGCGGGATGGCGTGCAATGCGAGCAGCGTCGGGACGACCCGCACCGCCTCGCTTTCGCCGAGCGATTTGGCGATCTCGAGCAGCCGGAGCTCGCTCTTCGGATCGAGGCCGTAGCCCGACTTGACCTCGACCGTGGTGCAGCCGCCGCGCATCAGCGCGCGCAGGCGGCGCCGGCTTTGCTCGAGCAGGTCCGAATCCGATGCCGCCGCAGTGCGCTTGACCGTCGAAGCGATTCCACCGCCCGCCGCGGCGATCTCCTCGTAGCTCGCGCCGCTGCGGCGCATCGCATGTTCGTCGGCGCGGGTGCCGCCGAACACCAGGTGCGTGTGGCAGTCGATCAGGCCTGGCGTAACCCAGGCGCCGCCAAGCGCGTCGACCGATTGGGCGCGAAAACCCGCCAGCTCGGTGCGCTTGCCGACGCGGACGATCTTGCCGTCCTGGATGCCGATCGCGCCATTCTCGATCAGGCCGAGCGGATTGCCCTGGCTCGCTTCGAGGGTCGCGATGTTGCAGTCGACGAGCAGCCGGTCCCACATGTGCGTCGCCTTAGGCGAGCCGACTTGCTACGGTCAAAGCATGGCGGGCTGGCCCAATCTCACCGACCTCGTTTCGGGCACGAACCATGGCGCGGCGGTCGGCCTGGTCGGAGCGCCGCTCGCCACGGGGTCGGTGACTCCGGGCCGCTGCGACCTCGCGCCGGCACTTCTGCGCCAAACGCTGCGCCGCATCGGGCGCTACGATATCGAGACCGGCCGCGAGCTTGCCACCGCGGTTGAAGATCACGGGAATCTCGTGCTCGACGGCCTGACCATCGAGGACGCCACACCCCGCATTCGCGACGCTGTTGCGCGAAGCGCCGAGGCGCATGCGCTGACCCTGCTGGTTGGCGGCAACAATGCCGTGACCCGGCCCGCAGTGCTCGGACTTGGCGGCGAGCTGGCGGAAATCGGGCTGATCACGCTCGATGCTCATTTCGACATGCGCGACACGAGCGGGGGCCTCAGCAACGGCAATCCGATCCGCGCCCTGATCGAGGATGGGTTGCCCGGCGCCAACATCGCGCAGATTGGGGTCGCGAGCTTCGCCAACAGCCAGGCAATGCATGCCGATGCCATCGAAGCGGGCAATCTGGTGGTCACGATCGGCGACGTCCGGCGCGACGGCATGGCCCACGCCGTCGACCGCGCGCTCGACCATGTCGCGCATTGCGACGCGCTGGTCATCGACTGCGACATCGACGTGATCGACCGCTCGCAATTTCCCGCCGCTCCAGGGGCTCGGCCTGGTGGAATGGCGGTGCACGATTTCTTCTATGCGGTGCGGCGGCTCGCGTCCGACCCGCGCGTGCGCGTGATCGACCTGACCGAATGGGATCCGCCGCTCGATTCCACCGACCTCAGCGCGCTGACCGCGGCGCGCTGGGTCGCAGAATGCCTCGCCGGCTACGAGCTGCGCTGAGCCGCGGCGACCCGCCGGCCCTTGTCGGACAAGGTCCGAAAGGTGATCGAGAAGCGCAGCTGCTCCCCCGGGACGATGCGATGCTCCCATTCCCAGCGCGACGGACCGGACAGCAAATAGGCCGAGCGCGGCTCCACTTCGACATTGGCGCGTCGGAAACCGTTCGCGGTGCGCTGGCGGAAGCGCAGCGTCGCCGGCGTGTTGAGCGACACTCCGACCACCCGTTCGAACACGTCCCGGTCCTTGTGCCAGCCGATCCCGGCGCCCGGATCGTAGCGGGCGACGAGCGCGTGGTGGATTTCGCCCGGCTCGACTCCGGCGAGCGCCGCCGCCCGGTCGCGGAGCGGTTCCAGCCAGCCCGGGATCGGTTCGGTTGGAGTGAAGCTCGCATCGTCGAAATCGTAGCGCCAGCCGAAGCTCTTCGTCCGCCGATTGCCGAGCCAGCCGTGGAACCGGAACGGCGCGACATCGAGCGTCTCGATCCGCCCGATCAAAGCACGCTCCTCGGCCTCGCTGACGAATTCCGGGCGATATTCGAGCCCGGCGATCAGCGGCTCGTCGAACAACAGGCTCATTGAGCGAACAGCTCCCTGAGCTCGGACGGGCGAAGCTCGGGCGCGAGCTGCTCGAGCGTGCACTGCTCAGGCGCCTTGTCCGGCCGCCAGCGGAGGAAGCCGGTGCCGTGACGGAAGTGGCGGCCGGTGACCTGGTCGTAGCGCACTTCAACCACCAGCTTCGGCTTCAGCGGCTGCCATTGCGCGGTGCGCTCGGTGTTCCATCGGCTCGGTCCGCCCGGCGCGTCGCCGGTAAAGCCGGGCGGCGCGATCAGCTTCTCGAGCTTGGCCGTCAGCGCCGGCCGCTCCTTCGCCGGAATCGCCGAGGTGAAGCCGACATGGTGGAGCAGCCCAGCGCGGTCGTAGAGCCCGAGCAACAGCGAACCGACCTCGGCCTTGCCCTCGGCGTAGCGGAAGCCGCCGACGACGCAGTCGGCGGTGCGCTGCTGCTTGACCTTGATCATCGCCCGCTCGCCCGGCCGGTAGTCGAGGTCGATCCGCTTGGCGATGACCCCGTCGAGCGCTCCGCCGCTGCGTTTCAGCCAGTCGGCCGCCGTCCGCCGGTCGCGGGTCATCGGTGACAGCAGCAGCCCGGTGACGCCGTTCCTGGCCATAAACTGCTCGAGCGCCGAGCGCCGGTCGCTCAGCGACTGCGCCTTAAGCGACTTCCCGCCGACTTCGAGCAGGTCGAACGCCATGAACTGCGCAGGCGTCTCCTTCGCAAGCCGGCGGACGCGGCTCTCCGCCGGATGGAGGCGAAGCTGGAGCGCCTCGAAGGACAGGATATCGCCGAGCGGGATGATCAGCTCGCCGTCGATCACGAACCTCTTCTGCGTGGTCGCGAGCAGCAGTTCGACGACCTCGGGGAAGTAACGCGCCAGCGGCTTGCCCGATTTCGACGTCAGCGTGACCTCGCCGCCGTCGCGGCGGGCGAGGCAGCGGAAGCCGTCCCACTTGGGCTCAAATTGCCAGCCGTCGCCCTGCGGCAGCTCGGCCGCGAGCAATGCCTCCATGGTCGGGCCGGATGAGTCTTTCCTCGCCACCCGCCGACAATCGCCAGCCGCTCGCAGTCGTTCCCGTTGCGGATCACGAAACAGCCGTTACGCCGTTGAGCGGTTAGGCTAAGCGGCAACCTTCGCCGCGAATTCGCCGGCGCTGGCACGAAGCGCGGCGAGCCGTTCGTCGAGCTGGTCGAAGCCGCGCCCCACGCCGGCGATCTCGGCGGCAACGCTTTCGGTGCTTTGGCGGATGGTAGCGATCGTGTTGGACATCGAATCCGCGGTCAGCGCCGTCTCGTCGACCGCGGAGGCGATCGTTCCGACCGTCTGGGCGCCGGTCTGGATCACCGACAGGATCCGCTCCGCCGCCTGCTGGACCTCGGTCGTGGTCGCGCCGATCGACGCGCTGGTCTCGACCGCCGATCGGGTCGCGTCCTGGATCGCCGCGATCTTGGCGGCGATGTCGTCGGTGGCGTGGGCGGTCTGGCTGGCGAGGCTCTTCACTTCCTGGGCGACGACGGCGAAGCCACGGCCGGCATCGCCGGCGCGGGCCGCCTCGATGGTCGCGTTCAATGCCAGGAGGTTGGTCTGTCCGGCGATGTTGCGGATCAGGCTGAGGATCGATTCGATCGAGCGCGCGTGTCCCGACAGCGCTTCGGACATGGCCATCGCGTCGGCGGCCTGAGCGGCGGCCCGGGTGGCGATGTCGGCTGAGCTCTGAACCTCGTCGCTGACCTCCTCGATGACCCGGATCAGCCCCGCCGTGCCCTGGGCCGCGTCGCGCATCGCGACCGCGGACTGCTCGGCCGCGGCGGCGACCTCGGACACCTTGTCGAGCACGTCGCGCGCCGAGCCCGACGTCCGCACCGCCTGGTTCCGGAGCGCGGCGCCTTCCTCGGTCGCGGCTTCGACGGTCTGGCCGACGCCCCTGCGGAAATGGTCGGCGAGATGGTCGCGCTGCTGGTGCGCGTCGAAGCTCATGTAGGCGGTGTAGAGGCTGCTGTAGATGTCGCATTCGAGCGAGCGCATGCGAAAGAAGACGTCGTTGATCTGCTGGCGCTCCTCTTTCGAACAGTCGTAGCGCAGCGACAGCGTCTCGAGGGTCTTGGCCGCGCCGGCGCTGTCCATCGACAGGATCTTGGTCAGCGACACTCCGGCAGCGAAGGCGACCGCGACGATCCGCTCGGCCGACTGGACCCAGTCGAGCTCGTCGAGCTGCATGTAGCGTTTGCGCAGGTCCTCGTGACGCGATTCCAGGGCGCGCTGCTCGTTGCGCCGCTCGAACTGCGCTTCGTCGCCGAGCGAGCGGCGCCATTGGTCGAGCTGGATGGCGCAGATTTCCGGCGCCTCGGGCTCCATGATCGTCCACATCTTGCGGGCCACCGCGAGGTCGTCCGCGGTGAAATCGAATTGCCGCAGCCGCTCGGCGAGATCGATCTGCGCGCTGATACTGCCCATTTCCGGGCAATGCCTTGCCACTGTCCGTTCCCCCCACGCACGCCGAGCCAGAGCGCGTGCTAATGGAAGTGGGTTAATGTCGGGTTAGGCACGTTGCGCAGGCAACAAAAAAGCCCGCTCGAAAGCGGGCTGTTTGGTTGGTTGCGGGGGCAGGATTTGAACCGCGACCTTCAGGTTATGAGCCTGACGAGATCGAGGCGCGCAGGACAGCCGGGGGCTCTCCGAGCACTGACATGGGCTGCTCCACTTCGGCAAAGGCCGAAACAAAACAGCCGCCTTGCGGCGGCTCCTGGGTCCCCGCCTTCGCGGGGACAACGCAAATCCTAAGCTCGCTTTCGCTCGCTAACGATTTGGCGTTGGTTGCGGGGGCAGGATTTGAACCTGCGACCTTCAGGTTATGAGCCTGACGAGCTACCGGGCTGCTCCACCCCGCGCCAACATAAAAGGACCGAGGTCCTCAAAAACGAAAATGCCGCCGCTCGGTTGCCCGGCAGCGGCCTTGCGAAATTGTGAATGGGTTCTTCGAGACGCCGGTTGCAAAGCCTGGCGACGACCTACTCTTCCATCGCTTAAGCGATAGTACCATCGGCGCTGTCCGGTTTCACGGCCGAGTTCGGGATGGGATCGGGTGGGTCACGGACGCTATGGTCACCAAGCTATGGGACCGGCGTTTCGAAG
>JBJMUB010000098.1:0-6993 GCA_045811385.1 Sphingomicrobium sp.
ACCAACATCGACACGAGCGAACGCAACGGTTGCGTCGTCGCCAGCTTCCCGGCCCGGCAGGGCGAGCAGCTGATGCTCGTCACTGACCAGGGCAAGCTCATCCGCACGACCGTGGCCGACATCCGCATCGCGGGTCGCAACACGATGGGCGTCACCATCTTCCGCGTGGGCGAAAACGAGCATGTCGTCAGCGTCGCCAAGATCGAGGAAAGCGACGAGGAGGAAATCGAAATCGAGGGCGGCGAGGAACTGGCGCCGGTCGACGATGCGGTGACCGACGAAAGCGAACTCGACAAGCCCGCCGACCCCGAGGCGGAGTAGGATCCTCCCCTGGAAAGGGGAGGTGGCAGCGCGAAGCGCTGGCGGAGGGCGTTGCGAGTCCTGCACGACCCCGTTCCACCACTCGCCTTCAGCGAATGGTCCCCCTCCCCGCCCCGGGGAGGATTAATCGCGACAAGCCGCCGCAACCGCTTGCCGCCGGTCCGCGTTCTTCGAAGCAAGCCTGAGTAGGAGGAAACGTCCATGCCCCTTCCCCACAATGCGCTGGTCCTGGTCGCCGACGGCCGCAAGATGCTGTTCTTCCGCAACCACGGCGACGAAAATCAGATCGACCTCAGGACCGAGGCGCATGACGCCCGTCGTTACCAGCGCAAGGACCGGGACATTAAGACCGACGCTCCGGGCGCCGTGAAGCAGAGCTTCGGCTTCGGCCGTTCGACCTACGAAGAGCCCGATTTCCAGCAGCAGGAAGAAGACCGCTGGATCAAGGACGCCGCCGAGGAACTGAAGGCGCGGGTCCTGCGCAACGATTTCGACGCCTTGGCGATCATCGCTCCGCCCAAGGCGCTCGGAGTGCTCAAGAAATGCCTCCACAAGGAGGTTGAGAAGCGGCTGGTCTGCACCGTCAACAAGGAAATGAGCGGACGCCCGGTGCCGGACATCGAGGCGCTGCTCGACTCCGGAACGCAGACCGAGCTGCCCGCTCTCTAGCCCCGCTCTCCCGCGCCCCGCGGCGGCGGCGATGGCGGCGGGGCGTACATCTGGACCGGCGCAGCGACGGGCAGGGCCTGCGCCTGGTTCAAATGCATCTGGATCGTCGCGATGGCCTGCGCCGCGGCATCGCGCAGCGGTGAAACGTCGCCGCTTGCGGCATAGCTCTGCATCAGCTGAAGCGCATTCCGGTGCGCGGCGATCTGCGCGTTCTTGTAGGCGAGATCGAAGCTCGGGCCGGCGCCCGACGCCCGCAGCTGGTCGATCATCGCCTGGTCCGATGGCAGCAGGACCGGCGCCGGCGGAGTCAGCCGAGCGGCCGTCGCCGCCCCGGCGAGCGTCTGGCTGAGCCGGCTGTGATCGGCGATCATCATGTTGGCGAAATTCCGCACGGCCGCATTTTGCGACAACTGCAGCGCGAGCTGGCTCGACTCGATTTCGAATTGCCCGCCGCTCGCCGCCTGGGCCATGAAGCCCGGTGCGAACCGCGGGTCGTTGGGATTGAGCATCGCGGCGCTGAGCGGCGGGGCCGGCACGGTGCTCTGGCACCCGGCGACAAGCGCCGCTCCGGCCAACAGAATGAGTGCCTTGTTCATTGCGGCTACTCCCCTCGGAATGATCGTCGCGCGGCTGAAACCGGCTAGCGAAGACGCGGTTCCAGCGGCGCATTCACGCGAACAGGTGAACGATCTCGGCCTCCGCGGCCACCGCGTCCAGCAGCAAGGTGCGATGGCAGTGCTGCGGATCGCGCTCCATACACAGCAGCGCGCTGGGCCTGTCGCGGGCAAGCTCGAGCATCTGCGCCGATTGCGCCATCGCCTCCGGCAGCTCGAGTTGGCCGGCGTAAATCCTGGCCATGTCGGCATGCCGGCCCGCGCGCGCCGCAGTTCGGCCCTCCGACGGCGTGCCGAGCGCCTTCAGGTGAACATAGTCGATCCCCGCTTCCGCGAGCGCGGCCCTGAGCGGCGACTTGGAAAAGCCGGGGCGGCGCGACAGCGGCAGCGCTCGAACGTCGATCACCCGTTCGACTCCGGCAGCCTTGAGCGCGTCGAGGAATTCGCCGACGGTGGTCCCTTCATAGCCGATGGTGAAGATGCGCACGACTATTCCGGCTTGTGGCAAACGGCCTCCACGTTGATCCCGTCGGGGTCGAACACGAATGCGCCGTAATAGGTCGGATGATAAATGGCGCGGATTCCCGGCGGGCCATTGTCGCGTCCCCCGGCCGCCAGCGCCGCGGCGTAGAACTCGTCCACCGCGCGACGGGTCTCGGCGAGGAACGCGATATGCGTTCCTTCGCCCACCGCTTCGTTGTCGCCGATCCAGAAATAGGGCTTGCCGTTCGAACCAAAGCCATGGGCCGTACCGCCAGCCTCGGTTTTTTCCGGCGGAACGCTCATGATCAGCGCGATTCCGAGCGGTGCCAGCGCCTTCTCGTAAAAACGCTTCGAACGCTCGGCGTCGGAAACGGCAAAACCCACATGGTCGAGCATAGGCTTCCTCCTTCCGCCGAGCGGCTCTAATGCCGCGCGCGATGGAGCACCACATCCACATCGTCGGCGGTGGGCTGGCCGGGAGCGAAGCGGCGTGGCAGCTCGCCGAAGCCGGCTTCCTCGTCCGATTGAGCGAAATGCGCGGTGGCGGCGGTGGAACTCCGGCGCACGAGACCGACCGCCTGGCGGAGATGGTCTGCTCGAACAGCTTCCGCTCCGACGATGCCGAGCACAATGCCGTCGGCCTGCTTCATCAGGAGATGCGTGCCCTCAGTTCTCTGATCATGCGCGCCGGCGATGCTCACCGGGTCCCGGCCGGCTCGGCGCTGGCGGTCGATCGCGAGGCCTTCGCGGCCGAGGTCACTCGGACCGTCGAGCAGCATCCCAACATCAGCGTCGTGCGCGAGCGCATCGACGCCCTGCCCGATCACCCGGCGATCATTGCCACCGGGCCGTTGACCGGGACGCAGCTGGCCGAGGCGATCGCTGCCGAGACCGGGCAAGGCGCCCTCGCCTTCTTCGACGCGATCGCTCCGATCGTCCATCGCGACAGCATCGACATGGACGTCGCGTGGATGGCCGCGCGCTGGGATAAGGGCGGCAAGGACTATATCAACTGCCCGCTCGACAAGGCGCAGTACGAAGCGTTCGTCCAAGCCCTCATCGACGGCCAGAAAATGCCGTTCAAGGAATGGGAGCAGGACACGCCCTATTTCGAGGGCTGCATGCCGGTCGAAGTCATGGCCGAGCGCGGCGTCGACACGCTCCGCTTTGGTCCGATGAAGGGCGTCGGCCTCGACGATCCGCGCACCGGGCGCTGGCCCTATGCCGCCGTCCAGCTGCGCCAGGACAACAAGCTCGGGACACTATGGAACATGGTCGGCTTCCAGACCAAGCTGAAGCACGGCGAACAGGTCCGCATCTTCCGCACCATTCCGGGCCTCGAAGATGCCGAGTTCGCCCGTCTCGGCGGAATCCACCGCAACAGCTTCATCAATTCGCCCAAGCTGTTGGACCACGAACTTCGCCTGAAATCGAAACCCAACATCCGCTTCGCCGGCCAGATCACCGGCTGCGAAGGCTATGTTGAAAGCGCCGCCGTCGGGATCCTCGCAGCGCGCTTTGCCGCGGCCGAGATGCGCGGCGAGCGTCTCGCGCCGCCGCCGGTCGAGACTGCATTGGGGGCGTTGCTCAGCCACATCACCGGCGGTGCCGATGCCGACACGTTCCAGCCGATGAACGTCAACTTCGGTTTGATGCCGCCGCTGCCCGGCCGCTCGAAAAAGGCCGGCCGCAAGAAAGCCTACACCGATCGCGCGCGCGCGGCTTTCGGCGAATGGCTCGGATCAACCGGGCAGGACGTCGAACGCCATGCTCAGCCGCCGCTCATCGGAGGTGAAGGGCACGGTGCCGTGCCACATCCACGCCGGGAAGAGAACGAGCCGGCCGGCCCTGGGCTGGACGAAATGCTCCGCTAGGAGGCCGCCCGGCGGCTGGACCGGAGGCTGGCCGAAGCGGATCCAGCCTTCCTTGCGCTCCGGGTCCTCGGCAACCGCGGGCGTCGCAATATAACAGGCCGACGAGATCCAGCCCTGCGGATGGACATGGTCGACGTGAAACCCGCCGGGCTTCAGCCACACGGACCAGCAGCCCCGGATTTCGTAGGCGCCGCGGTTGCGCGAGCGCAGCGGATCGCTGCCCGTGCCCAACTCGGTGAGATAGCGACGGATCGGTCCCTCGACCGCTCGGAAGAAGGCCCGGACGGCCGGATTGGCCGATTCGACCAGACTCTGCATCGTCTGGCTGCCGCCGCGGGCCGACTGACCGAGCGGGTGAGCCTCGAACGGATGCATGGGCATGAGCGCTGCCGCGAGGTCGGCGACGTAGGACGCGAGGCCCGACCAGCCGTCGGGAACGTCGATGTCGAACGCTCTGACCAGTGTCGCATAATCGCGGAACGCGTCGCCCCGTGGGTCGCCGAGGATGCGCAAGGCGGTCGCTCGATAGGCGATCGCGAGCTGGTTCAGCGGTTCCAGCGCCAACCACTCGTCCGCCGTCGCCAGCAAACCGCCGCCCTCGCCGAGCCCCAGTTGAGCGGTAGCGAGCGCTTCCAGCGCGGGCACCGGGCCGGATCCCATCGCCGCCGCGGCACCCCGAGCTGCGCGAGCCGCCGTGTCGTAGTCGCCGCGCAGGTTGGCATCGTGCGCCTCGAACAACCGTCGCTTTGGACCCGCGGGCATCCGCTCGAGCAGCAGGATCGATTCCGCGCGGGCGCGCGCCTCGTCGCCGGCGGCGTTCAGCAGCCGCGCACGCTCGGCGCGAAGCGCGGCGTCGGCGGGATGAGCAGCAATGGCGGCGTCCAGCGCTCGCGTAGCCTCTGCGGAATCGCCGGTCCGCATCCACCGCAGCTGCGCCAGCTCGCGATGGGCATCGGCGAAAGTCCGCCGGGCGGCGATGGCGGCCTGATAAGCGGCCTCAGCGCCGGTGAAATCTCCGCCGCCCTGCAATGCCCGGCCGAGCAGGAACTGCGCTTCCGGCGGTGCAAAACCGAGTTTGATGGACGACCGTGCGGCATCCCCTGCCTCGGCCATCCGACCGATCTGGTCGAGCACCGCGGCCGCGTTGAGCCAGGCTCGCCCGCCCTCGGGGTCGAGCCGCGCCGCCCGCGCGAGCGCATCGGCCGCGGCGTCGCGGCGACCGATCCGAAGCAAAGCCACCCCGAGCATGCTCCACAGCCCGGCCGACTGCGCCGTCTCGACCACCGGCTCAAGCACAGCGGCGACCTCGCCCCACCGCCCGGCGGCCGCGAGACGCTCGGCGCGATTGACCAAATTGGAACTCATCCGGGAATCCCTAACCCGGGCCAATCTCCCTCGCCAGAGCGGGTGCCCTTCGACTCAGCATCCGCACCGCGGTTTGTGCTTTGGCGGCGGCGGGGCGGTCAGCGCATATTCGGCCGGCGTCAGCCAGCCCGAGTGGTCCTTGTCGGCGCCCTCGAACTTGTCGATCGTCTTGGCCGCCCATTCCTCGAACGACAGCGCGCCGTTGCCGTTGGCGTCGAGCTTGGCGAAGGCCTTGCGCCGCGCGCCGAGCACTTCCTCGGACTCGATCCGCCCGTCCTTGTCCTTGTCGGCGCGCGAGAAGCGCTTCTCCTCGCGGCTCTTCTGATCGGCTTCGGGCGCCCGCAGCATTGTGCTCGGGTTCAACAGGCTCGCGGGCCGTGCCTTCGGCGCGGGCGGCAGTCCGGGGGCCTGCTCGGCGCGCGACTGCCACACGAGGAAAGCTCCGGCGAACAGCAGCAGGCAGGCCGCGGCACCGGCAAGAAAACGCACCATAAGAATCTCCTAAACCCAAGGAGATTCGGCACGCCTTTATTCCTCCGTTTCGGAGACGTTTCTGTCAACCGCGGTCAGATACGGCCGGTCAATCGGTGGCGCAGCAAAGTCCACGCTCTCCCCGGTGTGCCTTGCGGCTCGAAAGTTGGTCCGCCTCGCCTCACGTCTCGGGCGGCGAGCGCGGCGAATGCCGTAAGCGGTCTCGCATTACGAGCAATTCTGGGCGCGCCCGACCCGGCGCTGCCGGGGACGATGTCGACGATGCCTCGACGACCCGCATCCGCCCCGGCGAACAGGCGCCCCGCCTGACCAATTGTCTCGTCGAATTCGACACCCAACAAACGAGCACCGAGCTTGAACAGTCGCGTTCCGTGCTCAGCCAGGAGCGCCATATCGGGCGGATCATAAAGCAATCCCGCCCAGCCTTCCTCCAGTTGGGCAAGGCCGGCCCCACTGACCCGGCGCGGCAGCAGCTCGGCCGCCGCCGCTTGCAGGCGCGGTTCGGCCGGAATCCTTCCGTCATCCAACTCCTCGAGCCGCTCGCGCCACCAGGCGAGCTTGATCGCCGCACGGGCCGGTGCAGTCGACCTGGCGAGGACATCGGCCATCGCGTCCTCGATATCGAACAAGGCGTCGAACGCCGGCCGCAGCTCGGCCGGCCAGTATAGCCGGACGAGATCGCGGTCGCGCGGTTCAGCGATAGGTGACGGCCTTGACCGCGTCGACCACGTCTGACGCCTTGATCAGCGCCAGTTTCTCGAGGTTGGCGGCATAGGGCAGCGGGACATCGATATCGGTCACCCGAAGCACCGGCGCGTCGAGGTCGTCGAACCCCTCGGTCATGGCGATGGCGATGATCTCCGAGCTGATCGAGCAGGTCGGCCAGCCCTCCTCGACCACCACCATGCGGTTAGTGCGCTTGAGGCTCTCGAGCACCGTCGCCTTGTCGAGCGGGCGCAGCGTGCGAAGGTCGATCACCTCGGCACTGATGCCCTGCCCCATCAGTTCCTGCGCGGCTTCGAGCGCCACCCCGACGCCGATCGAGTAGCTGACGATCGTCACGTCCTTGCCCGGCCGCACGATCCGCGCTTTGCCGATGGGCAGCACGTAATCGTCGAGCTGCGGCACGTCGAAATGCTGGCCGTAAAGCAGCTCATTCTCGAGGAAGACGACCG
>JBJMUB010000099.1:0-9960 GCA_045811385.1 Sphingomicrobium sp.
AGCGGTTGACCCGCACCGTCGCCTGGGTGCGGGTCCACGCATGGACGCTTCCGGCCGGGAAGTTCAGCACCAGCGAGCCCACGCGCTTCGCGACGACCATCCCGCCGCCGCGCAGCGCCACGTCGAAATAGGGCAGCACGACCTGGCGCGCCGGCCCGGGATCGCGGCGCAGCGCAACCACCGTGAAGGACGCCGTCGAGACGACGTCGGCGCCGGCGTCCTGGCAGGTCGCGCGGAGATCGGTGATGGTCGCGGTCACGTCGATCGCCCGCGAATCGCTGCTGCTCGGCGGGTTGAAGGTGGTGATGTCGCCAGTCCCGGCGGGCACGCCGACCAGCGGGCAGGCCGAGCGCACCGCATAGACGCCGCCGCCATTCTCCGCCGTCAGGTCGCCGGAATGCCGGCAGCCGGCGAGAAGCGTCAGAATGGCAAATGCGGCAATGCGAAGCTTCACGGGCGGTCCTTACGAAGGCGAAAAGGTGTGGCGGGGTTCTATGGCAAGCCCCTTCTATGGCTGCAAGCGATGCCTTACATGGCCTGCACTGTGGATGAACTGAAGCCCGCCAAGCCTCCCCTGCGAGTCCTGATCGCCGCCCCGCGCGGCTTTTGCGCGGGAGTCGACCGGGCAATCCAGATCGTCGAGCTCGCGCTCGAGCGGTTCGGGGCGCCGGTCTACGTCCGCCACGAGATCGTCCACAACCGCTTCGTCGTCGACCGCCTGCGCCAGCTCGGCGCGGTGTTCGTCGACGAGCTCGACGAGGTCCCCGACGACCGGCCGGTGGTCTTTTCCGCACATGGCGTGCCCAAGTCGGTGCCCGCCGCGGCGCAGGATCGCGGGCTGACCTTCGTCGATGCAACCTGCCCATTGGTGTCGAAGGTCCACCGCCAGGCCGAGCGGCTGATCGCCGAGGGCCGCCACATCCTGTTCATCGGCCATGCCGGACATCCCGAAGTGATCGGCACCTTCGGCCAGGTCCCGGCCGGCTCGATGACGCTGGTCGAAACCGTCGGCGACGTCGCCGAGCTGCAGGTGCCTGACGGCGCTGACCTCGCCTTCCTGACCCAGACCACGCTGTCGGTCGACGACACCGCCGCGATCGTCGAGGCGCTGACGGTGCGCTTTCCGGACATCCGCGCTCCGCGCAGCGAGGACATCTGCTACGCCACGTCCAACCGCCAGGCGGCCGTGAAGGCGATCGCTCCGGAATGCGACCGGATGCTGGTCATCGGCGCGCCCAACAGCAGCAACTCGCTGCGCCTCGCCGAGGTCGCCGAGCGGATGGGTGCCCCGGCCCGGCTGATCGAGCGGGCGAAGGACATCGACTGGGACTGGCTCGGCCAGCCCGCCACGATCGGCCTCACCGCCGGCGCCTCGGCGCCGGAGTTGCTGGTGCGCGAAGTGATCGATGCCTTGCGCACCCGCTTCGAGGTAACCGAGGAACAGGCCGACCACACCCCCGAGCGAATGGTGTTCAAGCTGCCGCGGGAGCTGGTCGCCTAGTGGCCGAGCTGCAGTCGGTCGACATTTTCACCGACGGCGCGTGCCGGGGAAATCCGGGCCCCGGCGGCTGGGCCGCGCTGCTTCGGACGGGCGGCAAGGAAAAGGAGATCGCCGGCGGCGAGCCGCTGACGACCAACAACCGGATGGAGTTGCTCGCCGCGATCCGCGCGCTCCAGGCACTCAAGCGGCCGTGCCGGGTCGCGCTCCATACCGACAGCGTCTACGTCAAGGACGGCATCACCCGCTGGATCCACAAATGGCGCCAGAACGGCTGGCGCACGTCCGACAGGAAGCCGGTCAAGAATGCCGAGCTGTGGCAGGAACTGGTCGACGCCTGCGAGCCGCACTGCATCGAATGGCACTGGGTCAAGGGCCACAGCGGCCATCCCGAGAACGACCGCGTCGACGCGCTAGCCTGCGCCGAGGCCGACCAGCAGCGCGTGCACCACCGGCTCTAGTCAAGAGCCGACGGTGCCGCTGTCGCGTGTTCGGCCTGCGCTCAGAAGTTGCAGTTGTTAGGCTGCGGAGCGTCGATCCGCCGCGTTGCGCCGGCGGGAAGGAACTGGACCGCCAAGGTTTCGGCGACCGCGCCGGATTCGTTGCGCAGCAGGTGCACGTCGCCGTCGCCCGCATCGATGAACCCTTCGCCGGCATGGTAGACGTGCGGCGTGCACAGCTCATCATCGTAAGCAGTGATCTCGCCCACGGTAACGGTGATCAGGCTCGGACCGGGATGGGTGTGCCAGCCGCTCTGGCCGCCGACGGCGATCGCATTTCGGGTTACGTAAATGTCCGAATTGCCCTTGGTGTCGAGCTTGAGATCGAAGGTGCCGGTCTTCAGCTTGAGGTCGATCTCTCCATAAGCGCCCCGTGCCACCTGCGTCCCGACGAAGCCCGTCGCGGCTGTGGCATGCGCCGGTGCCGCGATCAGTCCCGTTGCGGCCAGGGCGGCGGCAGCCACGCACGTTGCGCGGACAATTCCTTTGCGATGCAGTTCCATAATTCCTTCACTCCTTGCACTTCACCCGTGTAATCGGATGCGATCTCGGCCAGCTCACTTGCCGTTGGGTATGTGTCTTCTCTGGTGCTCGACTTCGGCATGTCTTTGACGGCGTGGTGGAAAAAAGGATCGGCAGCTAGGTTGCCGCGCTGATCTATTGGTGATTTATTGCCGATCGTGGGCGACTATCAGCAATTTCCACCTGCTCCGCGGATCGACCTCGCTGATGAGCCGGATTTCGAACTCGGGGGCATGAGCGTCAGGCCGCCCGAGCGCGCAGTGTTGATGGGTGGCGAACGGCGCGACCTTCAGCCGCGCGTCATGCAGGTTCTCGTCGCCTTGGCGAAGGCCCGCCCGGCGGTTGTTTCGCGCGACAAATTGATCGACCTGTGCTGGAACGGTCGCGTCGTCGGCGACGACGCGGTCAACCGCTGCGTGCTGTCCTTGCGCCATCTTGCCGAGCAACTCCACCCGCAGCCCTTCACGATCGAAACCGTCCCGCGCGTCGGGCACCGGCTCCTCGAACGGTCTTGCGGAGAGGTCGTCCCCCCAAGGCGGTCGATCCTCCCGACGCCGTGGCGGACCGTGACGCTGCTGATCGTGCTGGCAGTCGCCACGGGTACTGGTCTCCTGCTGTGGCAGCAACGCGCCGGCCGCGTGCCGACCGTCCTGATCACCGCGGCGACTTCTGACCCAGCTTCCCGCGCGCTTGCTCAAGACCTCGGGATGAAGCTGGGCAGTCTGGAGACCGCCGGCACGACGATGCGGCTGATCGGTCAGATCGAAGGTTCCGAAGAGGCCGACCTAATCTTGGACGTAGGTCGCGTCCGCGACCCCGCAGTGATCGGAGCCAGCGTAGTCCTGAAGGCTGGTCCTGATGGTGCAATCCTCTGGTCGAAGCAAGTTGAACAACCGTCGCGCAACATTGCGGATCTCAACCAGCAGATCGCACTCACGGCGGCGCGGGTTCTCGGCTGCGCCGCGGAAGCTTCGGACGGAGAGCGACTGAAGCAGCGGACCCTCAAACTGTATTTGAATGGCTGCGCGGCGGTGGCCGACCTCGTCGGGCGTGACGCGGGAAGCGTCATTCCGATGTTCCGGGAAGTCTTGCGGGACGCGCCACGATTCGAAGCAGCATGGTCAAAGCTACTGCTCGCAGACTCGAACGTGTTTGAGTTTGACGATTCAAACGAAACTAGAAACCGCCTCAAAGCCGACCTTGCTGCCGCCAGGGAGGTCAATCCGGATTTGGTCGCCGTTCATTATGCCGACATCCAGCTATTGCCGAGCAATGCCTTTGCGGAACGCGTGCGGTTGGGGAACAGCGCGGTCGACCTAAATCCGGAGAGTGCGGATGCTTACGCCGCTCGCGCGCAAGTTCTTCAACTGGTCGGACGCATGAACGAGGCGACGTGGGATGCCGGTCGGGCCATGCAGCTCGATCCTTTGTCGCCAGGCACTCGCAATAATTACATTCATGCGTTGGGCGCCGCCGGACTCCTCGGCCCAGCGCGTCACGAGCTGCAGGAGGCGGAGCGTCTGTGGCCCTCTGCAAGCAGCGTTGCCTTCACTCGGTTCTCCTTCAACCTTCGTTATGGCGATCCTACGCAAGCTTGGAACTATCTCCGGGCAAATCCTTCGGATGACTGGATGAACGCCCGTTCCTATCTCGCGGCCCGCAGCAACCGAACGCCCGAAAATATCGAGCGCGCGATTGAGGACGTTCAAAGGCTCTACAAAAGGTGGCCACAGTCAATTCAGCACCTGATCCAGGTCTACGGCGAGTTTGACCGGGAAAGCGAGCTACTCGAACTGCTTCTGAGGGCGCCCGAGTCCGACTTGAAATTCGTGGATTTGACGTTTCGGGTGCCGACCGTCGAATTCTGGCGAGACCCGCGAGCGCTCCTCGTCGCGAAGCGAGCCGGGCTCCTCAGTTATTGGCGCAAAAGCGGCGAGTGGCCCGATTTCTGCTCGGCGCCAGACATGTCCTACGACTGCAAGGCCGAGGCGGCGAAGATCGCGAGCTAAAACCGCGCGGGCGAGAAGAGTGCCGGGTCGATGTGGGCGACCATTGGCTCCGGCTCAGCTTCCAGCAGCACCGCCGCCGCCAGCTTGGCGGCGGCGGGTGCGGTCTGAATGCCGAAACCGCCCTGCCCTGCGCACCAGAAAAATCCACGCGCGCGCGAGTCATATCCGTAGACCGGCAGCCGGTCGGGAGCGAACGACCGCAGTCCCGCCCAACTCCGCTCGACCCGCTCGACCGGCCAGTCGACGACCTGCTCGAAGCGGTCGATCGCGGTCGCGATATCGATTTCGTCGGGCGCCGCGTCGCATGGCTCGGTCGCAATCTCGTCGTGCGGGCTGAGCCAGATGCTGCGGTCGCTTTCGCCCTTGAAATAAAAGGTGCCGGCGGAATCGTCGACCAGCGGCAGATCCCTGAGACCCGACCGGCCGACACGCAACTGGACCATGGTCCGCCGCTTGGGCGCGATGCCGAGCGGCGCGACTCCGCAGGCCGCCGCGACCGAATCGGCCCAGGCTCCGGCCGCATTGACGAGCGTTGCGGCACGAATCGTCGAGCCGTCGTCGAGTGCGATTGCCCACACGCTGGCTTTCAGGGCGGCGCTCGTCAGCCGGACGCCCGTCGCGACTTGCCCGCCGCTCTGCCGGAATTGCCGAAGATAAGCCGCGTGAAGGCCGGCGACGTCGATGTCGGCGCAGCCCGGCTCGAGCAATGCCTTGGTCCAGCGCGGCCGGATTCCGGGCAGAATCTGCTCGAGCTCGTTACGAGTAAGGCGGCGCGCGACGATTCCTTCGGGTACCTCCGGCCAGTCGCCGTCGGATACGTGCACGTCGCCGCGCGTGTGGAGAAAACCCGAATCGGCAAAATCAGCCGGAGGATGATCGAGGAACGCGCGCGACGCGCCGCTCAATAACGCGACCTTCGGCCCGCCGTAGCTTTCGAGCCAGAAAGCGGCGGAGCGGCCGGTCGAATGATAGCCGCAATGGTCCTCGGCCTCGACAATCAGCGTTCGCCGCTTGCCCGCGAGCTCGGCGCCGAGACTCGCTCCGGCGATCCCGCCGCCGACGATGACGATGTCGAATTGAGTCATTTCGAGTCGCGGTTACGAATTGGAAAGCCGCGCCGTCTAGGGGTGCGAGCCATGTTCAACGGTGCGTTTACCGAAACACTCCTGTTGGGAGGGCTGGCCGCGATCCTGGTGGTCGCCGCGGCAATCGACGTGCGCACCTTCACCATTTCCAACAAGCTCAACCTGACGGTGGCCTTGCTCGCGCCGCTTTATTGGCTCGCGGTCGCGCTGCCGCTGTGGCCCGACGTCGGCCTGCAGCTTGCGGCCGGCGCCGGAGTCTTCGTCCTGTTCGCTGGTGCATTCTATGCCGGCATGATGGGCGGCGGTGACGTCAAGCTCGCGGCGGCGCTTGCGCTGTGGTTTTCACCTCTATCAACAATCAAGTTTCTGGTCCTGACCTCGCTTGCCGGCGGAGTGCTGACTCTGGGCATTCTCGCCTGGCACCGCCTGCGGCGCCGTCAGGGCCGTCCCGAAATCCCGTACGGGGTCGCCATCGCATTCGGCGGCCTCGCAATTCTCACCCAACGGTTTCTTAACCAATTTGCCTGATTTGTGAGGGCGTAACGGGGAGCCCTCAAGGGGAGGCGATCACGCCATGGACGTCAAGAAAGTAGCTCTGCTGGTTGGAGCGTTGGTCATCGCGGTGATCACCGCCGTCATGGCCAAGAACATGTTCGCCGGGGCGGGAGCCCAGCAGGCCGCCGCGGCGCCAGCCGTGCCGACCGGGCCCAAGGTCCTGGTCGCCAAGACGGCGCTTCCTGCCGGCACGATCGTCGATGCTGCGGCGCTGTCCTGGCAGCCTTGGCCGAAGGAGCTCATGCAGAGCGCCTATTATACCGAGGGACAGCCGGACGCCGACCAGCAGAAGATGCTCGGCACCGTCGTTCGCTATCCGATCACCGCCGGCCAGCCGGTCACTCGCGGAGCGCTCGTCGGACCGAAGGATCGCGGCTTCCTTGCCGCGGCGCTCGGCCCGGGCATGCGCGCGATCACCGTTCCGGTGAACGCCTCGACCGGAGTCGCGGGCTTCGTCTTCCCCGGCGATCATGTCGACATGGTCCTGACCCAGCAGGTTCAGGGCGGCGGCGATGGTCCTCCACTCAAGGTTTCGGAGACGATCGTTCGCAACCTTCGCGTGCTGGCGACCGATCAGCGGATCGACAGCAAGGGCGAGGACGGCAAGACCGAGGTCAAGACCTTCGCCAACGTCACCGTCGAAGTGACTCCACGAATCGCCGAGAAGATCTCGGTCGCGCAGAGCATGGGCACGCTGTCGCTGTCGCTGCGCTCGATCGCCGACAATACGTCGGAGCTGGAGCGGGCGGTTGCCGCGGGCGACGTCAAGGTCCCCGCGACTGCCAACCCGGCGCAGGAGCGCCAGATGCTGTTGGCGATCGCCAATCGGCCGCTCGATACCAACACGACCTTCTCGACCGGCGGTGACGTGTCGCGCTTCCAGCGCCGCACCGTCCCCGGCCGTCCGGAGGATCGCGCCGCTGCCGCGCTGGGCAACCTTGGCCGGGGCATCGCCTCCGCCATGGGCCAGCCGGGAGGGGGCCCGGCTGTGCGCGTCGCGCGCGGCAATAACGTCACCGTCGTTCCGGTGGGAGCTCGCTAAAATGAAGACTCGCAACAACACCTGCCGGGCACGCCTCGGCACCGCGCTTGTCGCCCTGGCCGTAGGGCTGGGGACGGTCTCCGCGGCCGCTCCGGCGCTCGCTGCCCAGCCTGTGCCGAGCACCTACAAGCCCTCGCGGCAGGTGCTGCTGAATGTCGGCGAAGGGCAGATGATCAATCTGCCGCGCTCGGTCGCCAGCGTGTGGACGTCGGCGCCGGATGTCGCCGACATCTATGTCAACGGTCCGCGCCAGATCAACCTGTTCGGCAAGTCGTTCGGCCAGGCGACGGTCATCGCGACCGCCGCCGACGGCTCGGTCGTCTATGGCGCGACGGTCGAGGTCAACCAGAACAACAGTTCGATCAACGAGGCGCTTCACCAGGCGATCCCGGACTCGAACATGAATGTCACTCTGGTCGGCCAGATGGCGGTGATCAACGGGACCGTCGCTTCGCCCGAGGACGCCACGCAAGCGGAATCGCTGGTCCGCTCGATGCTCAACGCGGGTATCAAAGAAGGCGAGCCGCTGAAGATCCTGCCGGTCAACCGGCTCAAGACCGCAACTCCGCTGCAGGTAACGCTGAAGGTCCGCGTGGCCGAGGTCAACCGCTCGGTGCTGAAGAAGATCGGCGTCAACCTGTTGGCGAACGATACGACCGGCGGCTTCCAGTTCGGTCTCGCCCAGGGCCAGGGCATCTTCCTTCCGGCGCCGGGCCAGACCAGCACGCAGGCGGGGCAAGTCATCCGCAACACCGTCGGCTCGACTCTGTCGGCGGGCGGCCACCTGCTCGGGCTCGACCTCATCAGCTCGCTCGATCTCGCGCAGACCGACGGTCTCGTGTCGATCCTCGCCGAGCCGAACCTTACCGCGCTGTCGGGCGAAACCGCCAGCTTCCTCGCCGGCGGCGAGTTCCCGATCCCGGTATCGCAGGGCCTCGGCTCGACCGCGATCGAATATAAGCAGTACGGCGTCGGCCTCGCTTTCACTCCGATCGTTCTGGCCGACGGCCGCATCTCGATGCGCGTCCGCCCGGAAGTCAGCGAGCTCAGCGACGCCGGCTCGATCAAGATCGGCGACGTCCAGGTTCCCGCGTTGCTCACCCGCCGCGCCGAAACCACCGTCGAGCTCGGTTCCGGTCAGTCGTTCATGATCGCCGGGCTGCTGCGCAACACCAACAGCAACAGCATCAACAAGGCGCCGTTCCTCGGCGACCTGCCGATCCTCGGGATGCTGTTCCGCTCGACCAACTTCCAGCGCCAGGAAACCGAGCTGGTGATCATCGTCACTCCGTACCTGGTGCGGCCGGTGTCGCATCAGCTCGCCTCTCCGGCCGATGGCTATCGCGCCCCGACCGACGCCGAGATCAACCTTGAAGGCCAGACCTTCAAGGGCGTCAGCGGAGCCCGCCCGCCGCAAGCGATTGCAGTCGCTGCTCCGGGATTCAAATCGTGAACCGCGGCCTCTTCAGGAAGGACACGACGATGCGTTCGAAATTCGTCCTAATCGCTCTCGGTCTCGGCACCGCCCTCGCCGGGTGCACGGCACCCACTCGGGATCTGCCGTCGCGCGGGCTCGCCGCCGTGAACGTTCCGGTCGTGACCACGACCAATTACGTCATCGACGTCTCGGCTCCGGGCGGAACGCTTGCTCCGCGTGAAGCCGAGCGGCTCGACGCCTGGTTCCAGACGCTCGGCCTTGGCTACGGCGACACGATCTATATCGACGGCAATTACGCGCCGGCTGCCCAGCAGCAGGTTGCGGCGGTCGCCGGCCAGTACGGGATGCTCGTCGCAAACGGCAGCCCGGTGACGGCCGGTCCGGTCGATCCGGGCTCGATCCGGGTCGTGGTCGCGCGCCACACCGCCCACGTTCCGGGTTGCCCGAACTGGAGCGTCCCCTCGCAGCCGAACTTCGAGAACCGCACCATGTCCAACTTCGGTTGCGGCGTGAATGCCAATCTCGCGATGCAGGTCGCCAACCCCGAGGACCTCGTTCACGGCCGTGAAGGTCCCGCGGCGATCGACGCGGCGACTGGCGCCAAGGCCATCATGCTCTACCGCAGCTGGCCGCTGACCGCGGTCATCGAGGGTCAGACCAAGCGTCCGCTGTACGACGTCAACACGAAGAAGGACTAATGTGATGAACGCTCCGTTCCAGGCACGCGCCGGTCTGCGCGATCCCTTCACGGCCTTCGTTTGCGACGATGCGACCGCCGATATGCTTCGGCCGGTGGCGGTCGAGCACGGCTGGTCGCCGGAGAAGGTCAACAAGGGCGGGCTTCGCAACGCGGTCCAATCGCTGTCCGTCTCGGCCAGCCCGAACATCCTGTTCGTGGACTTGAGCGAGTCGGCCGACCCGCTCAACGACATCAACGCCTTGGCCGAGGTCTGCGAGCCCGGGACGATCGTGATCGCTTCGGGTACCGTCAACGACGTCCGGCTCTACCGCGACCTGGTCGCCAGCGGGATCCACGATTATCTGCTGAAGCCGTTCACGGTCGACCAGCTCCGCGACACGCTCGCTCACGCTCAAATGGTCCTTTCCGGGCCGCGCGGCGAAGCACAGGCGGACAAGCCGCATGTTATGGCCGCAGTCGTCGGCGTCCGCGGTGGCGTCGGTGCATCGACCATTGCGACCTCGCTTGCCTGGCTGCTTGGCGAGAAAGCACGGCGCACGACTGCCCTGCTGGATCTCGACGTGCATTTCGGCACTGGCGCACTCGCGCTCGACCTTGAGCCGGGCCGCGGC
>JBJMUB010000100.1:0-16651 GCA_045811385.1 Sphingomicrobium sp.
GACGACATGCCGTTCCTGGTCGATAGCGTCGCCGGCGCGATTGCGGGACGCGAGCTTGCCATCCACCGCCTGCTGCACCCGGTCGTAAAGGTCGAGCGCGACTCCAACGGCAACCTTGTGGCGATCGGCCAGGGCAAGCCGGAATCGATAATCTATATCGAACTCGACCGCGCCGATGCTCGCCGCCGGCAGGAGCTGGTCGAAGAACTTCGCGACGTGCTGACCAACGTCCGCCACGCCGTGACCGACTGGCGCGAAATGCTCGCTTGCATGGAAGCGGACGCTGAAGTTCTGGATGGTCCGGACGATGAAGGTGCAGCCTTGCTGCGCTGGCTGGCTGAAAACCATTTCACGTTGCTGGGCCATGCGGAAGTCGACGGTTCCGGCCATGCCCGCAATGCGCTCGGCATCCTGCGCGGCCAGGATAATCTCTGGGATGAGCCCGCCTCCAAGGCGGCCATCGAGCATCTTACCGGCAAGGAATCGCCGGCCTTGCTCCTCAAGGCGGATCGGCTGTCGCCGGTGCATCGCCGCGTGCCCCTGGACGTCGTCATGGTCCGTCGCCCCGATGGCTGCGTCTCGGTCCATTGCGGCCTTTGGACTAGCGCCGCCATGCGCGAGCCGGCGGAGGACGTGCCGGTGCTACGCGGTCGCCTGGCCGCTCTCGATCGCGAGCTTGGTTATTCGCCGTCCAGCCATGGCGGCAAGGCGCTCGCCCACGCAATCTCCACCTTGCCGCACGATCTCCTGATCTCATTCGACGAGCATGAGGTGCGCGAAGCCGCGCTCACCGCCAAGTCGCTGGCCGATCGGCCGCGACCCAAGCTTCTGCTGCTGACTGGGGCGCTGCAGCGCCAGCTCTATGCATTCGTCTGGTTGCCGCGCGAGCAGCTGACCACCGCCCGCCGCCTGGCTATCAGCGACATGATCGGCAAAGCGGTCGGCGCGCCGCTGGGCAGCTGGACCGTCGATGTCGGGGAAGATGAGCTGGCCCTCGCCCGCTTCACTGACGGCGTCGATCCCACGACCAAACTTCCCGAAGTCGCGGGGCTGGACGCCAAACTGGTCGAGATGGTTCGCGGCTGGGCTCCGGCCGTCGAGGCAGAACTGGTCGAGCAGGCTGGATCAGGCCGCGGCGCCCGTCTGGCCCTGACCTACCTTGGCATCCTGCCTGATGATTACCAGGCTCGCACCAGCGCCGCCGACGCTGCGCAGGACATCGTCCGCCTCGGCTCGCTCGAAGGTTCCGATGACCGCCAGGTACGGCTGGTCAGCTGCGACACCGAGGGTGATCTGCGCCTCAAGGTCTATCGCTGCGGCGGCTTCGTGCCTTTGTCCGACGCGGTTCCGGTACTGGAAAATTTCGGCTTCCGGGTGCTCGAGGAAATTCCGACGCGCCTTGGAGATGACAGTCTCGGCCACATCCACGACTTCGAGATCGACTTGCCGCAAGGTGTTGATTGCTCGGCCTCGCTCGACGAGGATCACACGGTCGAGCGCGCCATCGCCAGCGTCCTTCGTGGCGATGCCGAAAACGACGACTTCAACAAGTTGATCCTTTCCACCGGGATCGCCCCGCAGGCGGTTCTGTGGCTGCGCGCCTGGTTCCGCTACCTGCGCCAGACCGGCAGCAGCTTCGGCCTGGTTACCGTCGTCGACGCTTTACGCCGGGCGCCGGCGGCGACCACCGCGCTGGTCGACCTGTTCGCCGCGCTGCACGACCCGGCGGTCCGCAAGCGCGATTCCAAAAGCGACGCGCTGCGCGGGGATTTCGATCACGCCGTCGCCCAGGTCCGCTCGATCGACGACGATCGCATCCTGCGCCGGCTGCGCGCGCTGATCGAGGCGATCGTCCGCACCAACGCCTTCGCTCCGGCGGCGCAGGAAGCGCTCGCCTTCAAGCTCAACTCGTCGCTCGTGCCGGGCCTTCCCGCGCCCGTGCCGTGGCGCGAGATTTGGGTCTATTCTCCGCGCATCGAGGGCATCCACCTGCGCGGCGGGCCGATCGCGCGCGGCGGCCTCCGCTGGTCCGACCGGCGCGACGATTTCCGTACCGAGATCCTCGGTCTGATGAAGGCGCAGCTGGTCAAGAATGCGGTGATCGTCCCGACCGGGGCGAAGGGCGGCTTTTACGCCAAGCAGTTGCCGCCGGCGACGAGCCGCGACGCCTGGCTCGCCGAAGGCACCGAAAGCTATAAAATCTTCATCCGGTCGCTCCTCTCGGTCACCGACAATCTCGTCAACGACAAGGTCGTGCATCCCGAATCGGTGGTGATTCACGACGGCGAGGACCCGTATTTCGTCGTCGCCGCGGACAAGGGCACGGCGACCTTCTCCGACGTCGCCAACGCCATCGCGCTCGAACGCAATTTCTGGCTCGGCGACGCTTTCGCCAGCGGCGGCTCGAACGGCTACGACCACAAAGCGATGGGGATCACCGCCAAGGGCGCGTGGATTTCCGTGCAGCGGCACTTCCTCGAAATGGGCATCGACGTTCAGTCCGATCCGGTGGTCGTTGCCGGTTGCGGCGACATGTCCGGCGACGTGTTCGGCAACGGCATGCTGCTGTCGAAGGCGATCAAGCTGGTCGCGGCATTCGACCACCGCCACATCTTCCTCGACCCCAATCCCGATCCGGCGAAGAGCTGGGCCGAGCGCAAGCGCATGTTCGACCTGCCGCGCTCGAGCTGGGACGATTACGACCGCAAACTGCTGTCCAAGGGCGGCGGCATCTTCCCGCGGACCCAAAAGTCGATCGAGCTCAATGCCGAAATCCGCAAGCTGCTCCGGATCGAGGCGAAAAGCCTCGACCCGATGAGCCTGATCAACGCGATCCTCAAAGCCAAGGTCGACCTGTTCTGGTTCGGCGGCATCGGCACCTACATCAAGGCGTCGACTCAGACGCACGCCGAGGTCGGCGATCCGGCCAACGATACGCTGCGGGTCGATTCGACCGAGGTCGGAGCGCGGGTCGTCGGGGAAGGCGCCAATCTCGGCGTGACGCAGGCCGGGCGGATCGAGTTCGCGATGCTCGGCGGGCGGATCAACACCGACTTCATCGACAATTCGGCCGGCGTCGACTGCTCGGACAATGAGGTCAACATCAAGATTCCGCTCAACCGCGAGATGCGCGACGGGCGCCTGACCGAAGCGAAGCGCAACAGCCTCCTCGCGAAGATGACCGACGAGGTGTCCGAGCTGGTGCTCGAGGACAACCGCCTGCAAAGCCTCGCGCTCTCGATCGCCGAGGCCGGTGGCCCGCGCGCTCTCCCCGGCCACGTCCGCGCGATCGAGCTGCTCGAGGCGTCCGGCCGGCTCGACCGCAAGGTCGAGGGTCTCGATTCGAGCGACGAGCTGCTCCGGCGCGCGCAGGAAAACCGCGGGCTGACCCGACCGGAGCTTGCCGTCGTCCTGTCGATGTCCAAACTCGGCCTCCAGGACGCGGCCGAGAAACTGAAGCTCGCGGACGATAAATTGATGGAGCCTCAGCTGTTCGCGGCCTTTCCGGCGCCGATGAGCAAGGGGCATGCCGAGGCCATTCGCTGTCACCGGCTGCGCCACGAGATCCTCGCGACCAAGGTCGCCAACCGCCTCGTCAACCGGCTGGGACCGGTCACTGCATTCGACCTGACCGAGGAGGAAGGCTCGTCGCTTCGCCAGGTCATTGCGGCCTTCCTGGTCGCCGAACGCCTGCTTGAACTGGACAAATTGTGGCACGGGATCGAGCGCGACGCGCTTCCCGAGAACGTCCGCATCGAGCTGTTCTCGATCGCGGCCTCCACCATCCGCTCGCATCTGTCCGATATCCTCCGTTCGGCCGGCGGCGAGACCCGAGTGAGCGCGCTGTGCAAGCTGCTCGAGCCGGGGCTCAGGAAGATCTCGGCCGCGGCGGACAAGCTGATCCGAGTCCAGGTGCGCACCGAAGCGACCACGCGGCGCGCTTACCTTCAGGGTCTCGGCGCGAGCGAGGATGTCGCTCGCCGCCTGGTTCGGCTGTATGAACTCGACGGGGTGTTCGGCATCGCTGCGCTTGCGGCGCGCCGCAGCTTCGACGAGCTGCTGCTGACCCGGGCGTACACCAAGATCGGCGATGTGCTCGGTCTCGACTGGGCCCAGCAGCAGGTCGCGCGCTTCGTTCCGGCCGATCAGTGGGAGCGCCTGCTCACCGCCGGCCTCGCCCGCGATTTCGAGCAGCTCCGAATCGAATTCCTGTCGCGCCAGCGCGACAAGGATCCGCACGAAGCCGTGCTGCGCTGGATCGAGGCCCAGGGCCCGCGGATCGACCAGTTCCGTGATCTCGTCGCGCGCGCCCGGACCGAGGGCAACGCCAGCGCGGCGATGCTTGCGCAAATCGCGAGCCAGGCTAGAATTCTCCTCGCGCGCTGAAATGCGGATCGCGGTCCTGGTCCCCGACCCGGATTATCCGGAGCCGTGGCAGTGGGCCTATGACGTCGAGGCCGACGCATTGCGCAGACACGGCGTCATCGTCCACGCGGTGCCGTGGACCGATCCGGACGACTTGTCCAACTACGACCTGATCCTCCCATTGGTCGCCTGGGGTTATCACCACGATTACGGCCCGTGGTTGCGCCTCCTCAATCGCTTCGATGCGGAACGGCTGCCGGTCGTGAACCCGACGAGCCTGCTGTGGTGGAACAGCGACAAGACGTACCTCACCGACCTCGCCGCCAAGGGCGTGCCGACCGTTGCAACGATCGACGTCGAAAAGCTCAATCACGCCAATCTCGCGGCGGCCGCCGCGCGTTTCGGCACCCCAGAGCTGGTCGTGAAGCCGCCGATCTCGGCATCCGCGGCGGGGACCCACCGGGTTCGCGTCGGCGACGCCATTCCCGCCGCTGCGCTCGGCCGGCGAATGATAATCCAGCCGTTCGTTTCGACCATCGCGACGGAAGGCGAATATGCGCTAATGCTGTTCGACGGCAGGTACAGCCACACGGTGGTCAAGCGTCCCGCGGCTGGCGATTTCCGCGTTCAGGAGCATTTCGGCGGAGTAACCCTCCCCGCCGGTCCTCCGCCCGGCGCGATCGAGCTCGCTCGGCAAGCCCTCGCCGCCGCTCCGGCCCATGCGACCTATGCACGGGTCGACATCGTTCCCGACGATGACGGCATCCTTCGGATCATGGAGCTCGAGCTGATCGAACCGGCCTTGTTCCTGGACCACGCTCCGGACGGCGGTGAAGCGTTCAGCCAGGCGATCCTCAACGCCGCTCGAACAGCCACTGCCTGATCGCCGAAGTCAGGTTCGGCACACGCTCGGCATCGAGCCGCATCGCGTCGATCTCGGCGACCAACGCATTGACCGGGCAGCCCCGCTCGCGAGCGGCGGCCTCGAGCGCCCGCCAGAAGGCCGGCTCGAGGCTGATCGACGTCTGGTGCCCTGCGATCAGCACCGAACGCTTCTGCGGCGGAGCGAAGTGGCTCTCGCCCTTTGGCATCAATACATGTGCTGGCCGCCGTTGATCGACAGGGTCGAGCCGGTGATGAAGCCCGCATTCTCGTCGACCAGGAAGCTCACTCCGCGGGCGATCTCGCTGGCCTGACCGAGTCGGCCTACCGGAATCTTCGCGACGATCTTGCCGAGCACCTCCTCAGGCACCGCGGCGACCATGTCGGTGTCGATATAGCCCGGAGCGATGGCGTTGACGGTGACTCCGGCGCGCGCGCCTTCCTGCGCCAGCGCCTTGGTGAAGCCGTGGATCCCGGACTTGGCAGCCGCATAATTGACCTGGCCGTACTGGCCGGCCTGGCCGTTGATCGAGCCGATGTTGACGATCCGCCCATAGCCGCGGCCGATCATCCCTTCGAACACCGCCTTGGCCATGTTGAAGCAGCCGCCGAGGTTCGTGTCGATCACCTCCTGCCACTTCTTGTGATCCATCCGCTTCATCGTCGTGTCGCGCGTGATTCCGGCATTGTTGACCAGCACGTCGACTGGACCGATTTCGGCTTCGACCTGCTTGACACCGTCCTGGCAGGCATCGAAATCCGCCACGTCCCATTTGTAGGCCGGAATGCCGCTGCGCTCGGTGAACTGGCGCGCGCGCTCGTCGTTGCCGGCGTAATTGGCGGCGACCTTCATGCCCATGTCCTTGAGCGCCATGCTGATCGCTTCGCCGATGCCGCGCGTCCCGCCGGTGACGATCGCCACTCGAGCCATGAAAACCTCCCGTGTGATTGCGGTTGTGGCGCTTAGGCGGCCGGGAGCCAGCCTTCAAGCTCGCGCCGGACCAGCTGCTCCAGCATGGTCATGCCCTCGGCTGAATCGTTGAGGCATTCAAGCAAAGCGAACCGCTCGCCGCCGGATGCAAGAAACGTGTCTCGCCCGCGAATCCCAAGCTCCTCGAGAGTCTCGAGGCAGTCGGCGGAAAAGCCCGGCGCAGCGACCGCTATCCGCTTCACGCCGGCGGCCGGATAGGCCGCGAGAGTCGCATCGGTCGCCGGCTCGAGCCACTTCGCCCGGCCGAAGCGCGACTGGAAGGCGACGTCGACCTCTCGTCCTAACGCTTCGCCAACCTGTTGCGCGGTTTCCCGGCAGTGATCGTGGTATGGATCGCCGAGCTGGCGTGTCCGCTCGGGCATCCCATGAAAGCTCAGCAGCACTCGGTCCGGCTCGAAATCGAGGGCCGCAATCTGCCGCGACAGGCTGGCCCGCAAGGCTTCGATGTACAGCGGGTCGCCGTAATAAGGCGGAAGCGTCCGAAGCGCCGGCTGGGCGCGCATGCGCGCCAGTGCGGCGAAGACCGCGTCGTTGGCGGTCGCGGTCGTCGCGGCGCAATATTGCGGATAGAGCGGAGCAGCGAGGATCCTTGAACAGCCCGGCGCGACCATGCGCTGCACCGCATCGGCGATCCCGGGATTGCCGTAGCGCATGGCATAGTCGACCCGGATCTCGGGACCGAGCCGCTGGCGCAGCGCATCGGCCTGGCGCTTGGCGATCGCGGCGAGCGGCGAACCTTCGTTGGTCCACACTTGGCGGTACGCTTCGGCGGACCGCCGGGGCCGGGTGCGCAGGATCACGCCGCGCAGGATCGGCTGCCAAAGCAGGGCAGGGATTTCGATCACCCGCCGATCGGTGAGAAACTCGGCAAGATAGCGGCGCACCGCCCGCGCCTCGGGCGCGTCGGGCGTGCCGAGGTTGATCAGCAGGACGCCGATGCCGCTCATGCGGCTGCCATAAGGTCGAATGGCAGCGATCGCATCCGTCTGCCCGTGCCGGCGTAGATCGCGTTGGCGACCGCCGGAGCGAGTACCGTCGCCCCTAGGCCGCTGACGCCGCCCGGCGCCTCCGTTGAATCCATCAGCTGGATGGTGAAGTCCGGAGTATCGCCGAGGCGCGGCAGCCCCAATCCGCCGAGCGCCCGCGAGCGCGGCATCGCGGCGACCCATTCGGCGGCTGGAATGGAGGCCTGCGCCAAGGCCCAGATCAGTCCGCCCGCGATCTGCTGGTTGACCAGGCCGGGGTTAATGACCCGCCCGCAGTCGACCGCCGCGACCAGCCGATGCGCCGTCACCCGCTGATCCTCGCCGATGGTCGCGTTGGCGACGAGCGCGATATGCGATCCGAATGCCGAGCAGCCGGCGATGCCCATCGTGCTGCCGCGTCCTCCGCCGTCCCACTGGGCGATCCGCGCCGCCGCCTGGAAGCAGCGGGCAAGCCGCGGGTTGCCGCCGAGCATCGACATCCGGAACGCCAGCGGCTCGATGCCGGCGGCATGCCCCAGCTCGTCGACGAAGCTTTCGGTGAAGAAGGCGAACTCGCGCTGCGGCGAACCGCGCATGTAGCCGGCGTGATACGGCACCGGGATGGAAATGCTTTCGACCGCAACATGGGGGATCGCGTAAGGCGGGACGCAGCCGTCGAGATCCGGCTTGCCGAGACCTTGCGCGGCGTCCGCGCCGCTTAGTCCCGCCAGCGCCGCACCAAAGCCGCCCGCGGCGGCGAGCCGCATCTTCCACGCCGCGGTGATTCCGCCGGCTCCGGGCAGCGCCATCATCTTCGCGATCGCGCCGCCCGACGGACGGTCGTGGTTCTGGCTGGCCGATTGCGACAGGCTGAGCTGGACCGGTCGCCCGGTCTCGCGCGCCAGCCGCACCGCGAGCGGAATCGCGTCCGCGTCGAGCGCCCGCCCGGCTGGCTCGCCGACCGCCATCGGATAGAAGCTTACGCGGCCACCGCCCGCGGCCTCTTGGGCGCAAGCCCGCGCCGCCTCCGGCGCCTGGGTCGCCGCCCACACCTCGCAATGGTCCCCGGTGAAGCGTGCCGTCGCGCTCAGCGGCTCGAGCCCGAGATGTTGCGACGGAGCGACATAGTAAGTCGCTGCCAATGGCCGCGAGCCGCGCACGATTGAATCGTAGTTGCCGCGGCTGAAGCCGCCTTGGGCGTCGCCGGTCGCGAGGGCGTCATCGAACAGTGCCCGCGCGTCGGCCGCGGTTCGAGGGACGGTGAACTTCGCATCGGCGGCCTTCACCGCGCGCTCGGCAAGCCACCAATTGTCGGCGACGATGGCGAGCGAATCGTCGTTCGCGGCGACATGCCGGATGCCGGGGGTGGCCGCGACAGCGGCGCGGTCGAACCCTGTCAACCGCCCGCCTGGCGGCGCCAGCCGCCCGGACGCGAACAGCATTCCGGGAAGCCGGACGTCGCCGGCGAAGCGCAGACTGCCATCGGTCTTGGCCGGCCCGTCGAGCCGCTGCAGCGTTTGGCCAGTCAACCTGGACTTGCCCGGCGCCCGAAGCGCGGGCGAGCCTGGCGCACTCCGCTCCGCGGCTTCCTCGGCGAGCTCGGCGAAGGTGAAGGTTCGGACGCCATTGATGACGAACCCATCGGCGGTGTCGCCGTCCGCCGCCGGCGCGTTCCATCGGTCGGCCGCGGCCCCGACGAGCATGGCCCGCGCAACCGCCGCCGCTTCGCGCAGCTTTCGCTCATATGCGCGCACGGAGGTCGAGCCGGCCGTGATTCGAAGATCGTCCGGCCAACCTTGGTCCTCCGCCAGCGGATTGGCGTAGGCAGGAGTGAGCGGCGCCGGCTCGACGGCGACCGTCTCCCACGCCGCGCCGAGTTCGTCGGCGACGATCTGCGGAAGCGCGGTCCACACGCCCTGGCCGGTTTCGGCCTGCGGCACCGCGACCGTCACTCGGCCATCGCGGCCAATTTTGATGAACGCTCCGAACGGCTGCTCGCCGGCCTTCAGCGGAAGGTCGCTCGCGATATGTCGCGGCCATAGCGAATAAGCGACGATCAGGCCGACGCCGGCGCCACCGCCGATCAGCACCGTCCGGCGATCGAGATTCAACGCGCGTACTGCGCCTTCAGCGCGCGGCGGTCGATTTTGCCCGTGCCGAGGCGAGGCAAGGGATTGGCGCTGAAAAAGAAGCGCTCGGGGATCTTGAACCTGGCCAGCTGCCCATCGAGGAATTCGCGCAAATCATCTGCGGAGATCGCGTCGCCGGCCGTGGCATGGACGACCGCGACGGGGACTTCGCCGAGGCGCTCGTCGGGCGCTCCGAACACGGACACTTCGGCCACTGACGGGCACGCGTAACAGGCGGCTTCCACTTCAGCAGCGCTGATATTCTCCCCGCCGCGAATGATGATCTCTTTCTTGCGGTCGACAATGAACAGATAGCCGTCGTCGTCGACAAAGCCGACGTCGCCGGTGCGGATGTAACCGTCGGCGGTGAACAGCTCTTCGGTCGCAGCCGGGTTGCGCCAATAGCATTTGATGTTGGCCGCGCTGCGGATGGCGATTTCCCCAGTTTCGCCGGCCGCCAAATGGGAATCATCAGCGCCGAGGATCGCGAGGTCGATGAACGGCTTCTGGGCGCGTCCCGTCGAAGCCGGCTTGGCGGCGTAATTGCCCCAATAGTTCGCGCAGCCAGCCGCGTTCGTCTCGGTGAGGCCGTAGCCAAGGGCCGGCTGGGCGTTGGGGAATTCCGCCTTCAGCCGCTCGACATGAGCGACCGGGCGCGGTGCGCCCCCGCCCGTGATGTCGCGCAGCGACGACAAGTCGTATTTGTGCCGGTCGGGGTGGTTGAGAAGCTCGAGGCTCATCGTCGGAACGCCGACGAAATAGGTGATCTTTTCTCTCTCGATGAGTTTCAGCGCCTCGGTCGCGTCCCACTTTGGCATCACGACCATACACCGGCCGATGACGAAGCTGTTGAGCATGACCGGCACCTCGCCGGTGACGTGGAACAGCGGAACGCTCAGCAACGTCCGCGCCTGGCTGGTCGGCGCATTATCGTCTTCGGTGAGGATCGAGAGCAGGACGATGAGGCCGGTCGCATAGGCGTAAGTCGCCGTAGTGACCGCGCGATGGGTCGAGAGCGCACCCTTGGACTCGCCGGTCGAGCCCGATGTGAACAGCAATGTCGCATCGTCCTCGGGCGACACTTCCGGCAGGACGCTGTCTTCGTCCTGGTCGTGGAGCAGGTCGGCCATCGCCTGCTCGACCGGAAGATCGATCGCAACGGTCAGGACGTCGCACTCGGCGCACGTTGCGGCGATCCGCTTCGCGCGCGGCGCATCGGCGAGGATCAGCCGTGGCTCGGACAGCAGCAGCGCGTGCTCGAGTTCGTTCGATTCCCACCAGCCGTTGAGCAGCGTGGCGATCCCGCCGGCCTTGACGATGGCCATGTAGCCGACGACCCACGAGGGGCAGTTGCGCATCGCGATCCCGACCCGGTCGCCCTTCCCGATGCCACGCGCCGAAAGGCCGTGGGCGACGCACTCGGAGACCCGGTCGAGCTCCGCGAAGGTCAGCCGCTCCTCGCCGCACACGATCGCCTCAACGTCCGGATTGAGCGCGCAGAAGGTTCGGAGCAGGGCCGGAATGGTCGCCGGGAAGTTGTCGACGATCGCCCGACCTTGCCCGTCATCGCGAATGACCAGCCGCCCGCCTGGTGCGGTGACCGTGGCCAGAGTCTCGTCAAACCTGCGGTCGAGGTCGGTCAGCATGTGCTTTCTTTGCCTTTGCGCGTTGCCGTCTTATGAGGCCGTGACCGTAAAGGGGGAAGTCCTTGCAAGCCGACGAGTATTCACCCTTCACCTCCTTCCCCGATCTCGGGCTGTCGCCGGTCGCCCTCCACATCTGGAAGTTCGACCTGCGCTGGTACAGCCTCGCCTACCTGGCCGGAATCTTCATCGGCTATTGGTATCTGCTGCGGCTGCTCCGCAAGCCGGGCGCGCCGATGAGCAGGAAGCATGCCGACGACCTCGTTTTCTACGCCGCGCTCGGGATCATCCTCGGCGGCCGCATCGGCTACATCCTGTTCTACAATCTCGGCGAGTATCTCAAGCATCCGCTCGAGATGCTGAAACTGTGGGACGGCGGAATGTCGTTCCACGGCGGGGTCATCGGCACCTCGCTCGGCATCCTCTATCTCGCCCGCAAGGAGAAGCTCAACTGGCTTCGCCTCCACGATTATGTCGCCTGCTGCGTGCCGTTCGGCCTGTTCTTCGGCCGGCTGGCGAATTTCGTGAACCAGGAATTGTGGGGTGCGCAGACGACCGTGCCGTGGGCGATCAGGTTTGTCGAGCGAACGCCCTACGGCCAGATGCTCGGCCCGCCGCGGCACCCGAGCCAACTCTACGAGGCTGGCCTCGAAGGACTCGTCCTGTTCGGCATCCTGTGGTGGATGTTCTGGAAAACCGATGCCCGCTACCAGCCTGGCAGGCTCGTCGGCGCGTTCATCTTCTTCTACGGCATTTTCCGTTTCGGCCTCGAATTCATCCGCGAGCCGGACGCGCAGTTCGCGAGCACCATGTTCGCCACCGCCGGCCTGCACATGGGTCAGTGGCTGTCGCTGCCGATGATCCTCGGCGGCCTCTACCTGATGCTCACCGCCAAGCGCCGGCGAGTCCGGGTCGAGCCGATCGCCGGTCCCGCGTCGGTGGCGTGACGCCGCTCGAGCGCGCGCTTCGCGAGCGCATCGCCGCCGAAGGCCCGATCACGGTCGGGGCCTATATGGAAGCCTGCAACGCTTATTATTATTCGACCCGCGACCCGTTCGGCGCCCGCGGCGACTTCGTCACCGCGCCGGAGGTCAGTCAGATGTTCGGCGAGATCGTCGGCGCTTGCCTGGCCGATTGCTGGACCCGCGCGGGCGCTCCGCAGGATGCGATTTACGTCGAGCTCGGGCCCGGCCGGGGAACCCTCGCGGCCGATGCGCTCCGAGTGCTCGGCGCGGCCGGGTTCGCGGGCGAGATCCATCTGGTCGAGGCCAGCCCGGTGCTGCGCGAGTTGCAGCGGCAGGCGATTCCCGGCGCCCAGTGGCATGAGGCGATCGACGCCCTTCCGGCGCGGCCGCTGCTGCTCGTCGCCAACGAATTCCTCGATGCGCTCCCGATCGACCAGGAGGTGGGCGGCGTAGAACGCCGCGTGACGGTGGTCGGCGGCGGCCTCGCCTTCGACCGCGACGGCGAGATTCGCGAAACCTCCCCGGCCCGCGACCAGGCGGTCGCGTCGATCGCGACGTGCCTTGCCGCCATGGGCGGAGTGGCCATCTTCATCGACTATGGGCACGAATGCACCGCGCCCGGCGACACACTCCAGGCCGTGCGCGGGCACGCGTACGCGCCGGTGCTGCACGACCCGGGGGAGCAGGATCTGACCTCCCATGTCGACTTCGAGGCGCTGGCGAACGCCGCGACGGCAAATGGCGCGCAGGCCACCGCGGTCGCGACTCAGGGCGAATGGCTCGAACGTCTTGGGATTCGTACACGCGCCGCGGCGCTGGCGAAGACCAACTCCGAAAAGGCGGACGAAATCGCCGTGGCGCTGAATCGACTGGTCGAGCCCAATGAGATGGGGACCTTGTTCAAGGTAGTGGCGATCCATTCGCCCGACTGGCCGGCACCGGCGGGTTTCGAATGACCGCGACCTATCGCGACGCCGAGCCTCGCGACGCCGCCACTCTCGACCGGATCTTCGAGATCAGCTTCTGCGACACGTTCGCCCATCTCTACCGGCCCGAAGACCTCGACGCGTTCCTGGCGAGCTTCGGAATCGCCGACTGGGAGGCCGAGCTGCGCGACCCGGCCTACGCCTTCCGCATTGCCGAAGCGGACGGCGTGCCCGTCGGCTACGTCAAGCTCGGGCCGGTCAAGATTCCGGTCAAAACGAACGGCGCCGCGATCCTCCTCAATCAGCTCTACGTCCTCAAGGAGCATCACGGCGCGGGCATCGCGCGCGAGCTCATGGACTGGGCCCTCGCCGAAGCGCACCGCCGCGGCGCCGAGGAGCTGTACCTCACCGTCTTCACCGACAATCACCGTGCGCGCAGCTTCTACGAGCGCTACGGCTTCGAAGCGGTCGGGCGCTATGATTTCATGGTCGGAAGCCATGCCGATCAAGACCTCATCATGAGGAAATCGCTGTGACCGAGGTCGAAGTCGTCCGTGCGAGCTCCCTCGGGACGATCCGCCACGGCTTCCTCGGCCGCCGCGGCGGAGTGTCGGTCGGCGAGCTCGCCGGCCTGAACGTCGGCTACGGCAGCGATGACGACCGCGCGGCGATCGCCGAGAACCGGCGCCGGGCGATCGACGCGGTCTTTCCCGACGCCGAGCTGGTGACCGTGCATCAGGTCCATTCGGCGGACACGGTGTTCGCCGAGCGCCCGTGGCCGCAGGATCAACGGCCGCATGCCGATGCGATGGTCACCGACCGGCCGAAGCTGCTGCTCGGAATCCTCACCGCGGACTGCGCCCCCGTCCTGTTCGCCGACGGCGAGGCGGGCGTCATCGGCGCGGCCCATGCCGGCTGGCGCGGAGCGCTCGCCGGAGTGACCGATTCGACCATAGCCGCGATGGAACGGCTCGGCGCGCGCCGCCACCGCATCGCCGCCGCGGTCGGCCCGTGCATCGCCCAGCTATCGTACGAAGTCAGCGACGATTTCCGCCGCAACTTCCTCGAGCAAGAACCGGGGAGCGAGCGTTTCTTCGCGGAAAGCGCGACCGGCAAGCCGCATTTCGACCTCCCCGCTTACGTCGTCCACCGCCTGATCGCCGCCGGCATCGAGCAGGTCGAGGCCCTGCACCTCGACACCTATGCCGAGCCCGACCGATTCTACAGTTTCCGCCGGGCGACCCATCGCGGCGAAGCCGACTACGGCCGACAAGTCAGCCTTATCGCGCTCGCCTGAACTTCACCTTGCCCTGCTCGGGCGCGCGGCCTAGCCAGCGCCCCCAAGGAGAGTGTTCTTGTCAACCGATAGCACGAACCACAAACCCCGGCGCCGGCCTAGGCCGTCGGCGACGCGGATCGGCAATCATAAGATGCGGCCCTCGACGCTGATGATGGGCTATGGCTTCGACCCGGCGCTGAGCGAGGGCTCGCTGAAGCCGCCGATCTTCCTCACTTCGACCTTCGTGTTCGAGAATGCGGCGGCCGGCAAGCGCTTCTTCGAAGGGGTCACCGGCAAGATTCCCGGCGGCGCCGAGGGGCTGATCTATTCGCGCTTCAACGGCCCGAATCAGGAAATCCTCGAAGACCGTTTCGCGCTATGGGAAGATGCCGACGACGCGCTCGCTTTTTCGAGCGGCATGGCGGCGATTGCGACTCTGTTGCTGACCTTTGTTCGGCCCGGCGACTGCGTCGTCCATTCGGGCCCGCTCTATGCCGCGACCGAGACTCTGATCGCCAAGATCCTCGGCCAGTTCGGCGTGTCATGGGTCGATTTCCCGTCGGGAGCAACGCGCGAGGAGATCGACGCGGCGATCGCCACGGGGAAGGGAAAGGGCCGGGTCTCGCTGATCTATCTCGAAAGCCCGGCCAATCCGACCAACCAGCTGGTTGACGTCGAAGCCGTCACCGCGGCGCGCGATGCGGCCTTCAGTCAGGGTGCGCGGCCGCCGATCGCGATCGACAACACCTTCTTGGGCCCCTTGTGGGCCAAGCCGCTCGCCCAGGGCGCCGACCTCACCGTCTACAGCCTGACCAAATATGCCGGCGGCCACAGCGACCTGGTCGGCGGCGCGCTGGTCGGCGACATGCAGCTGATTAACCAGGTGCGCATGCTGCGCAACACGATCGGCACGATCTGCGACCCGAACACCGCGTGGATGCTGCTGCGCAGCCTCGAGACGCTCGAGCTGAGGATGGAGCGCGCGGGTGAGAATGCGGCGAAGGTGTGCGAATTTCTCAGGAGTCACCCGAAGGTCGAGAAGATCGGTTATCTCGGCTTTCTTGAAGCCGGCTCACGCCAGGCGGACATTTTCGCGCGCCATTGCACCGGGCCAGGCTCGACCTTCTCGCTCTATTTGAAGGGCGGCGAAGCCGAGGCGTTCGCCTTCCTCGACCACCTGACCATCGCGAATCTCGCGGTCAGCCTCGGCGGCACCGAGACGCTTGCCAGCGCTCCGGCGGCGATGACGCATTTGTCGGTGCCCGAAGAGCGCAAGAAGCAGCTCGACATCACTCCCAACCTGGTGCGGATCTCGATCGGCTGCGAGGACCCGGACGACCTCATCGCCGACTTCGCCAACGCCCTGAACGCGGTCTAACCCCAGTCCTCGATCGCCCAACCGCGCTGCTCGGCGAGGCGGCGCAGGCGCCCGTGCGGGTTCACCGCGACCGGTTCGTCGGCCCACTCGAACGCCGGCTGGTCCGACACATGGTCGGAATAGAAGCGCACATGGCCGTGCGCGCCCTTCAGTCCCGATTTCTCGACCCAGTCGGAGATCATCCGCAGCTTCGCCGGGCCATAGCAATTCTCGCCCGCGATCTTCGCGTGAACCCGCTCGTCGAGTCCGATCACCGACCCGGTGCCGATCACGTCGTCGAAGCCGAGGCGTTCGGCGATCGCGTCAGCGTACAGCCGATAGGACGCCGTCGCGAGCACCAGCCGCCGCCCGGCCGCCTTGTCGCGCGCCAGCGCCGCGCGGGCTCCCGGCCGGATGTTCGTATTCACCTGCCGCTCGGCGAAGCTGTCGACCAGGGGCTTGAGATCGCCCGGATGAATGTGGCGGCCGAGCAGCAGGCGGTGGTTGATTTCCTTCAGCCGCCCGCGGTCGATCAGGCGCGCGGCATAAGCGAGCATTGAGAGAATCACGAGCGGCACGAACACCAGCCGCCACGGCGCTCGGCGCGTCGCGCAGTGCAGCAGGAAGTGCGTGTAGGTTCCCGTCCGGGTCACCGTGCGGTCCATGTCGTAGATCGCAAGGTCGCTCATGCGCGCCCCGCGAGGATCGCCTCGACCAGCGCATGGTCTTCGGCCTTGTCGACGTCGACTCCGACAAGCGGATTGCCGAGCCGCACCGCGCGCACCGACAGGCCGAGCTTTTTGCCCAGGCGAGCAAGCACGGCGTCGATGCTGAGCAGGCGCAATGCGGTTCCCGCGAGCACCAGCGGCCCGAGCAGCGCAACGATCCGCCGGCCCTTCTTGCGGTCCTGCTCGACGCTGCGCCATAGCTCGACCGCCGGCGCGACCGCGGGCGAGCGAAGCGCGAACAGGTTCGCTCCGGTGTAGGCGCCGCCGCGGAACTTCAGCCAGGTCCGGCGCGCGTCCGGCAGCCGGCGCATGAGCGCGCTCCGTTCGACGATTCCGACGGCAATATCTGCGTCTCCGGTCGCCCGGCAGAATTCGTCGACGGTCACGGCGTCAAGCAAAGCATGGTCGGCGGTGGTCACCA
>JBJMUB010000101.1:0-26159 GCA_045811385.1 Sphingomicrobium sp.
GTGTCCTCGAGCGCGATCAGGGCAAGCCGGTTCTTCGCAACTTTATACTGGGCGCCGGCATCGCGCATCTTCAGGCGCAGGTCCGTGGACTGCGCGACCGAGAGACCGTGGTTGCGGGTAATCACAACCACGCTCGTCTCGGAAAAGACGTGCTTCAGCTCGGCGACCAGATCGGTTTTTTGCGAACGATCCATGCCAACTCCAACATTTCGCCGGGAAGGGGACTCCCGAGCGAGCTTCAACAAAAGCCCGAGCGCCAAGCGCCCGAGCACTCTTGTCCGTGGGGATGGATCGACGACGCTGCCAGCGGGCAACGCACGACCGGGAGAAGCATCGCACGCCTCGGTCCGGTTGAATTCCTGTCCCCGTCTAGGCTGCAAATTAAGAGGCGAGCCCCAGCAGCTGTCTCGGACGGTTGCACCGGCAAGCCGATGCGAGCGCGCGCCTATAGCGAGATTCGCCGGACGATCAAGTCGTCGGCGCAGTAATTCGCTGGCTCCGAACGCCCAAGACTATTGCTTGGGGATAATCGCACCGACTCCCAGCGTGAACGCGATCAGCACGAGCGAGCCGAGGTAGGATTTGTACCAGGCGAGCAGCTCGAACGGACCGCCCAGCGCGAAAGCCCAGACGGCGAAAGCTGCGACCGCCACGAGGATCTGCGTCGTTGCGACAGCTTTGCCCGGCTCCTTCGTCTGCTGGTAAGTCCACAGCGCGGTAAGCAGGAGCCCGGCGACAAAAGCGCTCCAAAAGATAGCGGGCAGATTTGGGTCCTTTTGGGCCTGGGATCGAATGATCCCCGTCGCCGCGACCCAACCGCCGACCACGTCCCCCGGAATGTATTTCACCACCCGGTCGAAAAATTTGTCGGCCTCGGGACCGCCGCTGCTCTGCAGCGACATCGTACGAATTCGCCTGCCCATAATGCTCCCCCTTTCGTTGGCGTCCGATCGGCACCTTTTAATTCAGGTGTCTTTTTATTCGCTCGCGGATGTGGCTGATCAAGATTCCCTCGCGGATCGTGCCGAAGGTCAGCGAACGCTCGGCATGATGGATCGCGGCGACTTCCCATTGGTCGTCGAAGCAGGGCGCACCGCTCGATCCACGACCGGTGCGCGTGAGATATTGGATCAGCCCGTTTTCAGGGTCGATATGCGCGACGGCATTGTTGCTGGGCGCAAGCATCATGTCGCCGCCCTTTGGATGCTGCAGGATGCTCAGCCCGGTTTTGACCTTCGGCATCGTTGTCGAAAGGGTCGCGACGCGGGGCGTCATCGCGCCGCTTACCGTGTCCGCCAGGCGAAGCAATGCGTAGTCGAGCTTGTCGGTCGGGCTCCAATCCGGAATTGGATCGACGCTATCGAGAGTGGTCGACACGGTCGCTGCGCCGTCGTCGAACTTGCCGAACGTGACCTCGATCATCGAAGCCTGGCCGACGTCCAAGCCACCGGCAAGGACAGCGACCACCACGTGATAGTTGGTCAGGACCAGTCGCTCGCCGATGAGCACCCCGGTCCCGGTTTCGTCATTGATCGGCACCTTGACGAGGCACACTGACGCGGAGTGCTGCATCGCCTTGGCGAGATAACTCATGCTGATGAAATCGGGCGGATCGGCCGCGAACCAGGACTGCAGTTCGATGCTGTCCGGCGGTCCTCGCCAGTCGATGTCTGGTCCGATCGGCTCAGCCTTGCCTCCCGGCAGGGCGACCGGTGTCTGATACCGGATTCGAAGCCTCGACATCTCGTCGCTGTCGTGAATCAGCCGATAGGCAGAGACGAAGGCGACGACGAGCGCGGCCTCGGGAAGCGCCAGTCGGGGGAGCTCGGGAAGGAGCAGGCTTGCGAGCGTCGACCGCGTCGGGGCCGCCGGGTTGGTGCTTTTGTCGAGCGCCCATCCAATGAGCCTGGCGGCGTGCTGTTCGGGGGCCGCAAGGTTCGCCCATTCGGCTTTGAAGCTTTCGGGAAGCTCCGCCTGATCGACCAGCCGATCGAGAAAACCGGCCTCCTCGGCGGCCTTGCTGGCGAGCAGCTCCGTCAGACGCTTCCGGTCCTCTTCCGGAATCAGCGGGATCGCGCCCATCGTCTCGACAATGCCGGTCAGGGTTTGCGCCGCCGCCCCGGCCACGTCGCGACGGAGATATTGAGTCAAACCTTCGCGCGAATGGAGCGCTTCATCGGGGGCGACCCGGACATGCTGGGCGGCCAGCGGTATGACCGCTCCGACCGACCAGACGCCCTGTTTCGGCCGCTTCAGCTGCCCGTCGCGAACACGGAAGAAATGCCCGACCCGCAGCTCGTCCAGCTGGTGCGGGGCATAGGCCTGCGGCTCCTGTTTGAGCCTGGCGACGAGGGTCAGCTCGCTCAATTGGCAAATGATCCGGCACAGCGTGCGCACCGGTGACATCCACCGCTTGGGAGCACCCGCGCCCCAAATTTGCCACACGCCGGTGGTGCGCCCGGCGATGTTCAGCAGCTGGCAGGTGACAGCGTTGAACATCGCCGGCTCGACATCGATTCGAGTGCCGTCCGGAGTTCCGGCGCACGCTTCGTCGTGGACCACGACCAGGAAGGGACTTCCAGCGCCTTCGCGGACGAGTTGAGTGACGACAGCTTCGCTCGGGAAGGCCGTTTTGGCACTTTGCTTGAGATACTGGCGAGCGACGTTGAAGCCGGCGCTGATCAGTTCCGGCCGGCTCTCTTCGCGGACGACGTAAACCTTGGTGGTGAGCGCGCGCTCAAGGCGGTCCGGCAGCGTTTCGGGCGAGCTCGGCTGATCGTCGCGCAGCACCAACTCGAGACGCACGTGCCCCTCGCTGTCGGCGAGCAAGCGACGGTTCGTGACGGTGAGGTCGTCGCCGAGCGAGACGCTGGAATATTTGCGTTGGCGCAGTTGGCGCTTCTTGCCGCCGTCCGCAGGCTCGCTGGAAGTGCTGCCGAACCGGGCGTCGCGCCACTCGCGCTCCTTGCCAAATGCCAGGGCGGCATCGGCGCGGATTTCGGCTTCATCCCCGCTGAGCTCGCTTTCGATTACGGGGCCCAACGATCCAACCGTCTTGAAACGGCCCTCAAGCCAGCCCGGACGAGCCACGGACTCGATAAGAAACCGCAGGTCGAGGAACGGGTAACAGAGGACGATGTGCAAGACAGCCCCCGATCACGATCCGGCGGGCTCGCTTTGCTCCCAGGGACGGGAGGCAGTCAATCTTGACCGCCGAACAAAAAGTCCCGGACGACGGCATTACCATCGCCCGGGACCCTATGGATGGCCTCCGATCACGAACAACCGGTAAGCGATTTGCCAAACCAATGAGGCTCTAAAAATAAACCTTCAGTCCAGCCGGGCTTCCCCGTTTCCTGGAACGCCCTAGCCGCAGCGTAGAAACGCTCCCTGTGGATTCCGTCATCATAACATACGGGCGCGGTCTCAGCAAAATCCCGGACGAGGCGGGTGCCTCGCCCGGGACCTTTTGCTCCCCTTTGTCCGGGAAAGCTCGAGTGCGCCTTAGCGGCCGCGCTCGCCGCGCTCGACCGGCGGCGGCGGCGGCGGAGGCGGCGGAGCGGGGCAAACGCTCGTCGCCAGGATCACCGATCCATCCGGGCAGGTCTGGGTCGCCGGAGCAGCCGGAGGCGGCGGCGGCGGAGGCGGCGGCGGGGGCGGCGGAGCCTCGGCGACGCCACCGAAGTTGTAGACCAGGCTGGCCAGCAGGCTGTGCGAGGTGAACCGGTCGTCGATGCCGAACGTCGCGACACCGGCGCTGCACGGCGACGGCGTGGCGACCGGGCCGCACGGTCCGGCGCCGGCCGTGAAGGCGACGTCGGCGGCCTTGTTGAACTTGCCGCTGTTGAAGTAGCGGTACTTCAGGCCGACATCGATATTGTCGCTGATCGGGGCATAGACTCCGGCGAGCAGCTGCCAGGCAAGGCCGCTGTCGCTTTCGCCGAATTCCTTGACCCGGGCGTAGCCGATGCCGCCGCCCGCATAGCCGCCAATCCCGCCGTTGCCGCCGAAGTCGACGAGGCCGTTGATCATCGCCGACAGCACGCTGACGTGGCCGCCGAGGTCGAAATCGTCGTCGGTGAGCAGCGTTCCGGCGCCGGCGTTGAACGCGGTGACGAAATTATCGTCGAGCCGGACGTCCTTGGCCTTGGCGCGCTTGTAGCCGAGCTCGCCTTCGACCCGGAACATGCCGAGGTCGTAGCCGCCGATCAGGTCGACGTCATAGCCGGTCTTCCAGCGGACCCGGCCGACGTCGTCGAGGACCACGTCGGCAGTGCCGGTCGGCGGAGTGGTGAAGTCGATCGCTCCGACGACGTCCTGGTTCCGCGGGAACATGACGCCGCCTTCGACACCGACGTAGCCGGAACCGTCACGGGCAACCGCCGGTGTGGCGACTGCCGCTGCGGCGACTGCGGCGAAAAGATATTTGCGCATGGCTGATAGAGCCCCTTTCTCGAGCTTGTTACTTGTCCCCGCCAAACCCGCGGCGGGAGCAGGGGTTTCATATCTGAAACGGCTTTGGCACGGCTAGCCGCAAGCTGTTGCTTCGAAGTCACAGTCGAAAAACCGCGATCCGCGGGCAAGCCGCTGAACCGCAACGGAAAAGGGCCGGAAAGCGCCATTCACGGACGCTTTCCAACCCTTCGAAACCGTGCGGGACGGCCCCGGTTCATGCCGGCTTCAGGCGCCCGCGATCTCCTCGAGCGCGACCTTGACTCCCGGCCCCATCGACGAGCTCACCGACACCTTCTTGACGAACTTGCCCTTGGCGCCCGACGGCTTGTTCCTGATGATCGCGTCCATGAACGCGCGGAAATTCTCGCCGAGGTCGGCTTCGGAGAAGCTCGCCTTGCCGATCCCGGCGTGGACGATCCCGGCCTTCTCGACCCGGAACTCGACCTGGCCGCCCTTGGCGTCGGTCACCGCCTTGGCGACGTCCATGGTCACCGTGCCGAGCTTGGGGTTGGGCATCAGGCCCTTGGGCCCGAGCACCTTGCCGAGCCGCCCGACCACGCCCATCATGTCCGGCGTCGCGATCACCCGGTCGAAATCGATCGTCCCGCCCTGGACGGTCTCCATCAGATCCTCGGCCCCAACCACGTCCGCTCCGGCGGCCCGGGCCTCGTCGGCCTTGGCCCCCTTGGCGAACACCGCGACCCGCACGTCTTTGCCGGTGCCTTTTGGCAGCGAAACGACGCCGCGGACCATTTGGTCGGAGTGGCGCGGGTCCACGCCGAGGTTGAGCGCAACCTCGATCGTCTCGTCGAACTTGGCGGTCGCATTACCTTTCACGAGCGAAATCGCCTCGTCGACCCCGTAGAATTTCTCGCGGTCGACCGCGGTCAGCGCCTGCTGGCGCTTGGAAAGCTTGGCCATGTCGTCAGCCCTCCCGCACTTCGAGGCCCATCGCGCGGGCGCTGCCTTCGATGATCCGAGCCGCCGAATCCAAATCGTTGGCGTTCAAATCCTTCATCTTGACCTCGGCGATCTCCTTGAGCTGCGAGCGGCGGATCGTCCCCGCGCTCGCCTTGCCCGTCTCCGCCGAGCCCTTGCCGATCCGCGCCGCCTTCTTCAGCAGCCACGAGGCCGCGGGCGACTTGGTCACGAACGAGAAGCTGCGGTCGGCATAGACGGTGATCACCGTCGGGATCGGCGCCCCCTTCTCGAGCTCCTGCGTCGCCGCATTAAAGGCCTTGCAGAATTCCATGATGTTCACGCCGCGCTGGCCCAGCGCCGGCCCGATCGGCGGCGCCGGATTGGCGGTGCCGGCCGGCACCTGCAGCTTGATATAGCCGGTGATTTTCTTGGCCATGTCACTCTCTCTTTCGGACGAAAGTGGTACTTTCGTCCGGGTTGAAGCTTAGTGGTGCGAATGGCTCGCCGAAACGAACCTCCCACAGACGGTTCCGATTGTCGGAAGGCGGCGCCCTTAGCCGAAGGCTGTAGGAAAGGGAAGGGGAGGGTTGTTACGCGGAGGCGCGGAGACGCGGAAACCCGGAGAACTGGTCTTGTAGTTGCGTTGTATCGCCGCTCGGTTACGCTGGTCTCGCTCGGTTGGCTTGGGGGTGCGTGTGATTACGAAATCTGACCTAAAGAATTGGGTGCTTTCGGCGCTTCGTGAGCTGGGCGGCAGTGCCCGCGTAGCGGAAATCGCTAAGCACATCTGGGATAACCACGAAAAGGATCTGCGAGCGTCCGGCGACCTCTTCTATACCTGGCAATACGCCATGCGTTGGGCTGGCCAGGAGCTGCAGCACGAAGGCAAGCTATCGAAGGCGGGCAAGAACCGCACCTGGGTACTCGCTAGACCTTCGCAAAGGTAAGAACGACTTCATGCCGCATCCGCTTTACCTTCGCGTTTGGAGACGCGCATACGGAACGTGTTCGATCGGAGCTCTCGCGGGGATACGTGTGGACCTCTCGCGACACGGGTGACGCGCGGCAGCTCGTTAACAAAATAACGGAAGTTGTGCCGGGCGACGCGATCGCATCGTATGCCGCCACGTTGGTAACGCACATCGGAATTGTAGCCGACTACGCGGCACCTGATCCCGCAGTGAGCCGGGTGGGACATTCTCGCATTTCAGGTTGGCTCGTGCCGGTCGAATGGCGGCGTCTTCGCTCGGCGGTACGTCCGAAGGCCGTGCCTTCACTCCGCTCCCTACTCACTGGTCGAGCGGGTCCATTAGAGCCGGAAACTGCGTCGAGTGATCCAAATGTCCGATTTACTGCGGTTTCTCCCGAAGTGTTCGCCCTATTAAGGGAGCATTCTCAAGGACTCGTGGGGCGCCCGAGCGGAGTACTGACCGTGGAGGGCTACCGCGACGCGCTGGAGGACGCTGAACAAGAACGCGTTGAAGGTTCGAAGGCGCTCAGTGAAACCGAGAAATCTCAGCTGATTTCGGCGCGCCGTGGCCAAGGCGAGTTTCGCCGCCGGGTCAGCGTGGTCGAAAGGTGTTGCCGTCTCACGGGCATCGAAAGTCCGCGCCTGCTCGTGGCCAGCCATATTAAGCCATGGCATGCCTGTGAAACCGCCGACGAGAGGCTCGATGGAAACAATGGGCTGCTGCTAGCACCACATGTAGACTGGCTGTTTGACCGCGGTCTCATTTCATTCAAGAATTGTGGGCAGCCGCTCGTGTCACCGTTTCTGAGCGACGCGGACTTGCGTCTGCTAGGTCTAGGTAATGCGGTGACAATGCAGACGCGAGAATTCAGTACGCCGCAGGCGCACTACCTCGAATTTCACAGGAGTGCGGTCTTTCTCAGCTGATACATCGGTCGATCGATTCCAAGTGAATCGGTCTTGCCGTGGTCACCGCTGGAAAACGGCCGAGCGAGTGGCATTGGGGCAGCGTTTTGAGCTTGCAAAATAGGGTTTCGTTTGCGTTATCATTGGCATGAGCAGACCGCTGTCGCGTCCGCAGACCCTTGAAAATCGCGCCTTCCTCAAAGTGCTGCGCCGGCTCGGGAACGTCCGGCTGGCGTGCCGGGAGCTCGGCCTCAAATACGGGACGATGCAGCATCGGCGGAAGGTGCATCCGGCGTTCGCGGCGCGGTGGGCGGCGGCCCTGGCGGCGGCGCAGGCTCGGCTCGGGCAGGTGGGACTTGTGGGGCCGGCGGCGGGTCGGCCGCTGTGCTCTCCGCTTCGGGCCGAGCGGTATGCGACGAAGAAGGGCGGACCTGCGGCGCGGCGCTCTACGTCGAACGGCTCCTCCACCAGCTTTGCTGGTCCCCCTCCCCACGCCTGCGGCGCAGGGAGGAACGGGTCCTTTCGGACCCTCGGCGGCGAGATGGTGATCGTGCGCACGCGCGGCGGGAAGTTCCAGATGCGCCGGGCGCAGCCGGGCAAGCTGACGCGCGAGGCCGAGCAGCATTTCCTCGCGACGCTCGGGACGACGTGCAACGTCCGGCTGGCGGCGGCGGCGGTCGGTGCGGCGGAGGCGGCCTTCTTCCGGCGGCGGCGGCGTCCCGGGTTCGACGAGGCGATGCGCGAGGCGATCGAAGCCGGCTACGACCATCTCGAGGCGGCGATGATCCGCTCGGCGATCACGCACCTGCGCGGCGGCGAGGCGGGCGCGGCGGCTCCGGCGGTGACGGGGATGACGGCGCAGCTCGCGCTGAGCCTGCTCGGCCACTACCGCAAGACGGCGCGGCTGCCCGAGCAATATCAGCCGTACGACGTCGAGAAAGTGCGCGAGCGGCTCGAACGCAAGATGCGCGTGCTGGGGCTGCTCAACCGCCCGGACAGCTCCGGGGCGGGGGAGGGGGTGGTTTAGGAGAACCTCAGTGCCCCGGCGCAGGCCGGGGTCCAGGAGCGCGTAGCGCTGTTCTTCCGGAGTTGGTGAGTAACCGCTGCTGCGCAGCGGCGTGGGCCCCGGCCTTCGCCGGGGAACGGTTACTTGACGCGCTCGACCTGCTCGAATTCCAATTCGACCGGCGTGGCGCGGCCGAAGATCGAGACGCTGACCTTGACCCGGCCGCGGTCGAAGTCGAGCTCTTCGACGATGCCGTTGAAGCTGGCGAAGGGGCCGTCGAGCACCTTGACCGAGTCGCCGATCTCATAGTCGACGGTGATCTTCTGCTTGGGCGCGAGGGCGGCCTGCTCTTCTTTCGTGGAGAGCATGCGCGCGGCCTGGGCGTCGGGGATCGGCTGGGGCTTGCCGCCGGGGCCGAGGAAGCCGGTGACCTTGGGGGTGTTCTTGACGAGGTGGTAGACCTGGTCGTTCATCTCGAGCTTGGCCAGCACGTAGCCGGGCATGAACTTGCGCTCGGCCTCGACTCGCTTGCCGCGCTTGATCTCGGTCACGGTCTCGGTCGGGACCTCGATCTGCTCGACGAACGGGGTCAGGCCCATGCGCGTCGCCTCGCTCATGATCGCGTCGCGGACCTTGTTCTCGAAGCCGGAATAAGCGTGGATGATGTACCAGCGGGACATTGTCTTACCTGTCAGTTCGTTCTCCCTCTCCCGCTCGCGGGAGAGGGTTGGGGTGAGGGTCACTTGGCGAGCAGGCCGAGCAGATATTTGACCAGCGTCGAGAAGAAGGCGTCGACGCCGAAGAAGAAGATCGCGAGCAGGCTGGTCATGATGATCACCATGACCGCGGTGACCCAGGTCTCCTTCATGGTCGGCCAATGGACTCGGCTGACCGCTTCGAGGCGGACCTGACGGACGAATTCGCCGGGGGAGAGTTTGGCCACGTGTGCTGCTTTGCTCGCTTGCGGTTGCGGATAGAAAAGCGCCCCGCGGGACCTGACGGCCGGCGGGGCTGCGGGTCACTTAGCGGCGGACGGCCGAGTCTTCAAGGTTGCGGTTTGGCAGGAGTGGAGGGACTCGAACCCACGACCCTCGGTTTTGGAGACCGATGCTCTACCAGCTGAGCTACACTCCTAGGCCGCGTCGCGACCTAGTGGCGGTGACGCTGCGGCGCAAGGTCATCTGACGACGGGCAGGCCGAGCCACGTGCCGCCGGGGCCGGTGAACACGCGCTGGGTCGCGGGGCGGTAGTCCTCCGGACGGGCGAAGAAGATGTTGGGGACGAAGGTCTGCGGGTTGCGGTCGTACAGGGGGAACCAGCTCGACTGGACGTGGACCATCAGCCGGTGGCCGGGCTGGACGGTGTAGTTCACGCTCGGCAGCGCGAACTCGTAGGTGAGGGGGGCGTTGGGGATGAGCGGCTGCGCCCGCGCCGGATCCTCGCGGTAGCGGCCGCGGATCACGTCCATGGCGATCGCCAGCTGATAGCCGCCGAGGGCGGGCTTGTCGGGCACCTGGTCGGGATAGACGTCGATCAGCTTGACGATCCAGTCGCTGTCGGTGCCGCTGGTCGAGGCGACGAGGTGGACGAACGGGGTGCCGGCGAGCCTGACCGGCGCCTTCAGCGGCTCGGACGCGTAGACGAGGACGTCGGGGCGGCCGTCGGCGAAGCGCTGGTCGTCGACCAGCCAGTAGCGCCAGGTCGAGCCCTGGGCCCAGGGCGAGAGGTTGGGGCGGGCGCGGTAGGTGACCGGCTTGGCCGGGTCGGAGATGTAGGCGTCGGACGCGCGGGCGGCCGGCGCGGTGAAGCTCAGGCGCTCGTCCGGCGCGACGTAGAGCGGGGTGAGGTTGGCCGGGCAGCCGGTCATGCACGCGCTCGGCCAGTCGGGCAGGCGCTGCCACTGGTTGGTCCCGGCCTCGAACGCAGTCACCTTGGCGATGCGCGCGGGCGGCCCGTCCTTCAGATGCTCGTCGAGGAACGGGATCATGACGTTGGTCCGGAACCACTTGCCGGTGTCGCCGCCGAAATCGAGCGGGCCGAGGGTCGCGGCTGAGCCGTTCTCCTGGCCGTGGTGCCACGGACCGAGCACGAGATGCGCGTTGGGGCTGGCCTTGACCGCGTTGAACGCGGCGGGCGCTCCGTAGATATCCTCCTGGTCCCACTCGCTGCCGACGATCAGCGTCGGCACAGTCAGCGGGACGCGGGCGAGGATCCGGTCGACCGCCTGGCCGCTCCAGAATTCGTCGTAAGCGGGGTGCTGGACCAGCCGCCGCCAGAAGGGCAGCTGCTCCATCCCCATGGCGCGGCCGTAGGCGCCGGCCGAGCCGTGGCGGAGATAAGTGTTGTAATCGTCGTAGCCGCCGGTGAACCAATCCTCGTCCGACTTCTTCGACGCGGTCTGGCCGTAGACGTAGCTGATCATCTCCTGCCGGAAGGCCCCGTTGTGGAACCAGTCGTCGCCCTTCCACACGTCGACCATCGGGTTCATCGGCACGCTCGCCTTCAGCGCCGGGTGCGGGTTGACCAGGCTCATCAGCGCGGTGAACCCGTTGTAGCTGGTGCCGATCGTGCCGACCCGGCCGTTGGACTCGGGCACGTGGCGGATGAGCCAGTCGATGGTGTCGTAGGCGTCGGTCGAATGGTCGACCGCGGTCGGGTTGAGCGGCCCGCGGATCGGCCGATTCATCACATAGTCGCCTTCGGACTTATATTTGCCGCGGACATCCTCGACCGCGACGATATAGCCGGCGCGGACCAGCTCGGCGTAGGCCGGCGCCAGGACGTTCTCGGGCCACGGGCCGAGCTGCCCGTTGCGGCTGGTCGCATGCTCGGCGGAATAAGGCGTGCGGTCGAGCATGATCGGATAGCGCTCGGGCCCTGCCGGCGACGGCAGGTTGCCCGGGTCGCGCGGGATGATGAGGACCGCATAGAGCTTCACCCCGTCGCGCATCGGCATCATTACCTGGCGCCGGACATATTGGAACTCGCCGCGCGGCGGGACGAACGCCGGCGGAATGTCGCCCGCCTTGGGGAAGGGCAGCGTCGGCTGGAAGTTGGGCGGAATGTCGCCGCCGGGCTGAACGGCCGGCTGCGTCTCAGCCGTCAGTCCGAAGAACACGGCGAGCAGAAACGTCAGCTTGGTCGGGCGCATGCGAGTCCTCTTCGGTGGAGCGCATGGCACAGCCGACTTTCGGTCCGCAAGGATCGCGGGTGCGGCGGCTAGATCTGGAGTTGGCTGCCGAGCTCGATGACGCGGTTGGTCGGCAGCTTGAAGAACTCCATCGCGCTTTCGGAGCTCTTGAGCATCCATGCGAACAGCTTCTCTCGCCACAGCGCCATTCCGCCGACTTTCTTGGAGGCAACCAGCTTCTGCCGGCCGAGGAAGAAGCTGGTACTCATCATGTTGAAGGCCGCGCCGCACGTCTTGATCCCGGCAAGATCGCGCGGGATGTCGACCTCCTCCATGAAGCCGTAATGGAGGATCACCCGGTAGAAGCCATGGCCCGCGTCGTGAATCTCGACGCGCTTCTCAAGCGGCACATGCGGCACCTCCTCGACCTTCACGTTGAGCAGGATCACGCGCTGGTGGAGCACCTGGTTGTGCTTCAAATTGTGGAGCAGCGCCGCGGGCACGTTGTTCGCGGAGGCGGACAGGAACACCGAGGTGCCTTTGACCCGGTGCACCGACGCGGCCGTGGATTTGATGAACACCGGCAACGGCAGAGCGTCGCGCTCGAGCCGCTCACGCATCAGCTGGCGGCCCTTCGCCCAGGTGGTCAGGATGGTGAAGCTGATCGCGGCGACGAGCAGCGGGAACCAACCGCCGTCGGGGATCTTGGTGATGTTCGACGCGAAGTAAGTGCCGTCGACCAGCAGGAAAGTTCCGATCGTGGCCGTCGCGAGCAGCCGGTTCCAGCTCCAAATCTCGAACACGAGGAAGCCGAGCATCACCGTGGTGATCAGCATCGTGCCGGTAACCGCAATGCCATAAGCGGAGGCGAGGCGGCCCGATTCCCGGAAGCCAAGGACGAGGATGATCACCATCGCCAGCAGCCCCCAGTTGACCGCAGGAATGTAAATCTGGCCCGCCGCCTTCTCGCTCGTGTGCTCGGTGCGAAGCCGCGGCAGGAAGCCGAGCTGGACGGCCTGGTGAGTCACCGAGAATGCGCCCGAGATCACCGCCTGGCTGGCGATGATCGTGGCGATGGTCGCGATCCCGACCAGCGGCAGCCGGGCCCAATCGGGGGCCATCAGGTAGAATGGATTGGTTGCCGCCGCCGGGGTTCCAAGCAGCAGCGCGCCCTGGCCGAGATAATTGAGCACCAGGCACGGATAAACCAGCGTCAGCCATGAAAAGCCGATCGACTTGCGGCCGAAATGGCCCATGTCGGCGTAGAGCGTCTCGGCGCCGGTGACGGCGAGGAAGACCGATCCCAAGGCGAGGAACGCAAGCTTCGGATTGTAGAGAAAGAAGCGGAGGGCCCAAAAGGGGTTCAGAGCGCCGACGATGTCGGGATGCTTGAGAATGTTCGAAACACCGAGTAGCGCCAGCACCGACAGATAGACGAGAATGACCGGCCCGAAGAGCGTTCCTACTTTGGCCGTCCCGCGCGCCTGGACGAGAAACAGCCCGATGAGAATGACGATCGAAGCGGGAATGACAAACGGCGTGAAACCGGCGTTGACCGTCTCCAGTCCTTCCACCGCGGACAGCACCGAGATTGCCGGAGTGATCATCGCATCGCCATAGAAAAGGCAGGTTGCGAGCACCCCGAGCATGATGAGTGCCGAGGTCCATTTCTTCCCCTCGAGGTTGCGTGCGATCAGCGACAGGAGCGCGAAGGACCCGCCTTCGCCCTTGTTGTCGGCGCGCATCGCCACCAGGACATATTTGACGGTCACGATCAGCATCAGCGACCAGAAGATGAGGCTCAGCACACCGAAGATGTGAAGCTGGTCGACTGCCAGCCGGTGCGGCCCGAGGAAGCTTTCCTTCATCGTGTAGAGCGGCGAGGTGCCGATATCGCCGTAAACGACGCCGATTGCGCCAAGCATCAGCCTGGGCAGCGCTTCCCTGGGCCCATGATGTGCCGCCGCGTGATCGGCGGGCGGCAAATTGTTTGGAGCGATGTCGTTCACCGGCCTGCATGTGGGCCGTGACACCATAAAGATTCCATGTGGATTGCGCCGACGGCACCTCGACGAACGTCTTTCGCAAGCGCATTTGGCGGCCATGACGGACACCAGCCCCGCGCAATCACCGATCCCGAATCACGTCCAGGCTTATGCCGGCGCGATCGCGATGGTGGCGGTTTCGACGCTGATTGGCATGTGGATCGCGCCGCGCTGGGGCACCGCGCCCGTCGACATGATCTATTTGCCCGCGGTGCTCGCCGCGGCCGCCTTATGGGGCCTGGGTCCCGGGCTGGTGGCAGGCGTGGTTGCGGCGCTCGCCTACAATTTCTTCTTCACCCAACCCGTGCACACGTTGCGCATGGACCGCGCCGCGGACGTCGTCACGGTGGTCGTGCTCCTGCTCGTCGCCCTCGTCACCAGTCGCCTCGCGGCCGGCATCCGCGCCCAGGCTCAGGTGGCCGCCTCGCATGCCGCCCGCAACGCGACCATTGCGGGCTTCGCCGGGCGGCTGTTGTCGTGCAGCGGCGAGGAAGAGATTGCCCGCGCCGCCTGCGCCAGGCTGAACGAGTTGTTCGACTGCAATACAATGCTGGTCAGCGGGCTGCCGATACCTAAGACCATCGCCGCGCTGCCCGAGGGCAATTTGCTCACCCCGAGCGACGTCGCGGCGTCCGCGCTGACGATCGAATCGGGAGAGCCCGCCGGGCGCGGCACATCGCGGCTCCAGCCCGCCGAATGGGTGTTTCACCCCGTCCGGGCCGGCGAGGACGTGCTCGCTGCGGTCGGTCTCGCCCGGGACAACGGGACGCCGCCGGTCGACGACGAGCGGCTCCCACTTCTTGCGAGCCTGCTCGACCAGGTCGCGCTCGCCCTCGAGCGCGCGAGGCTCGAGCGTGAGGCCCAAGAGTTCGCCGGCTTGCGCGAGCGGGATCGGGTGCGCTCGGCCTTGCTGTCGTCAATCCGGCAGGAGCTCGGGCCGCCAGTCGCTTCGATCAGCCGGGCCGCTCGGCAACTCCGTCGCGGCGCTTCGGCCGACAAGGCGCTCGGTTCGGAGCTCTCGTCGGAAGCTTTGAAGCTCGAACGCTATATTTCGAACCTGCTCGAGCTCGCCCCCGAGGCCGAACAGCATCCGGTCGAAGCCGGAAACGTGACGATCGACCTATTTCAGCGCACGGTCTCAAAAGGCGGCGAACAGGTCCACGTCACGCCCAAGGAATATTCCGTGCTCGCGGAACTGGCGAGGCATCCCAATCGGGTGCTTACGCACGCGCATCTCCTGCGAACGGTGTGGGGCCCCGCACAGGAGGGTCAGATCGATTATCTGCGCGTCGCCATCCGCTCGCTTCGCCAAAAGCTCGAAGCGATCCCTTCCGAGCCTCGACTAATCCGAAATGAACCCGGAGTCGGCTACCGGCTGGTCGCTTAACCGCCCGCGTTCGGCAGACTGGCGGACGTCGCACCTCGCCGTCAACGGCACAGCGCTTGCGTCGCCGAGCGCATCATGCCAGCGTTGCGCCTGACGGGCCGCTGAGTCTCGCGGATGCCGTCGCGTACAGCTCGGGGGGCTAGGCTGTGCCGAAACACACGATTGGCGACCGCCGCGGCGGCGCCCGATGATCTTCAATTCGCTGACCTTCCTGGTCTTCTTCGCGGCCGTGCTGGCGCTGCACAATTCGCCGTGGTTCAGCTGGCACCAGAAGAAGATCAACCTGCTGCTCGCCTCCTACCTGTTCTACGCGGCGTGGAACCCGCCGTTCGTCATCCTGCTGTGGGTTTCGACGGTGGTCGACTGGTGGGCGGCGCAATGGATGGTGCGCTCGAAGCGCCAGCGGACTCGCCGGCTGTGGATGATCACGTCCGTGGTCGTGAACATCGGGATGCTCGGCTATTTCAAATATGGCGGGTTCCTGCTCAGCAATTTCGTGGAGCTCGCCGCGTCGCTCGGCGTGGCCTACGAGCCGCCCAAGTGGGACATCGTCCTGCCGGTCGGGATCAGCTTCTACACCTTCGCGACCTTGTCCTACACGCTGGACGTCTATTTGCGGCGGGCCAAGCCGGCCAAGCATTTCCTCGATTACGCCTTGTTCGTGACCTTCTTCCCGCACTTGGTCGCGGGCCCGATCATGCGCCCGACCGAGCTCGTCCCGCAATTCTCGGAGCGCCGCCGGGCGACCGCGCACCAACTGTATTTCGGGCTGTCGCTGATGATCCTCGGGCTGTTCCAGAAGGTGGTCCTCGCCGACGGCTTCCTCGCCCCGGTGGTCGAGAAGGTCTACGACGCGCATGAAGGCGTTCCGACCGCGCTCGACGCGTGGGTCGCGACGCTGGCGTTCAGCGGCCAGATCTTCTGCGATTTCGCCGGTTACTCGACGACCGCGATCGGGGTCGCGATGTGCCTCGGCTTTGCCATGCCCGACAATTTCCGCTTCCCCTATGCGGCGGTCGGATTCTCCGATTTCTGGCGGCGCTGGCACATCACTCTGTCGAGCTGGCTGCGCGACTATCTCTACATCCCGCTCGGCGGCAACCGCCACGGCCAGGCTCGGACCTACACCGCGCTGATGGGCACGATGCTGCTCGGCGGGCTGTGGCACGGGGCCGCCTGGACCTTCGTCGTGTGGGGCGGGCTCCACGGCACCTATCTCGCGGTCGAGCGCTGGCTGAAGGCGCGCTTCGCCGGCTGGACGCCGGGCCCGGCGGCGATCGTCGGGCTCGGGCTGATGACCTACGCGCTGATCAACCTCACCTGGGTGTTCTTCCGGGCCAAGACGTTCACCGGCGCTGGAACGGTGCTGACCTCGATGGCCGGGTTCGCCGACAAGCCGGTCGGGATGATCGCGCTGCTGCCGATGATCTATGCGATGGTGATCGTCGGGGGGATCGTGTCGACCCATTGGTGGATGCGCGACAAGACGCTGGAGATCGCGATCGAGCGGACGCCGTCGTGGCTGGTCGGCGGGCTGTTGGCGACGATGGCCGTGGCGGTCCTGTCCGAGCAGGGGAAAGGCAGTGCCTTTATCTACTTCCAGTTCTGAGCGGAGCGATCCCGTCCCGCGTGGGGTGGTGCAGCGCGAAGGCGCGCTGCCCGCGGGGCTTCGCCTGACCGCGTCGCAACGGCCCGGGCAGGCGCAACCGGTCCCGACCCGCGACATCCCGGCGCAGCCGTGGGGCAGGATTCTCGCGGGAGTCGCGGCCGCGCTCATCGTCGGCGTCGCCGCGCTCGAGGTGAATGCCCGCGCCAACATCGGGCTTCACGCCGGCGACCTCGACAACAGCGAGGTGAGCTGGACCAACGAGAAGCTGCGCGCGGCGGGGGCGCCGGCGGCGATCGTCGGCGACTCGCGGATCCTGTTCGACACCGACCTCGACCGGTTCGAGGCGCTGACCGGAGTGCGTCCGATCCAGCTCGCGGTTCACGGGACGAGCGCCCTGACCCTGCTCGAGACCATGGCCGACGACCCCGACTTCAAGGGCGTGCTGATCGTCGGGCTGGCCGATACCATGTTCTTCCAGCCGTTCGACGGCTACGGAAAATATGTCCGCAAGGTCGACGAATTTCGCGCGCCCTACAGGGTCGCGTCGAACGAGATCGACCATGTGCTGCAGCGCCGGCTGGCGTTCCTCGATTCCAACTATCGCCTGAGCGTCCTTGCGCAGCGGCTCGATCCGAACTTCCGCGCCGGAGTCGAGGGACCGATGGACGACATCTGGAAATTGCAGGAGGTCGGCGAGCATCGCCAGACCCACATGTGGGACCGGGTCGAGTACGATCCCGCGTGGCGCGCCCGGACCCGCTGGGCGTGGAAGGGATTCAAGGAGAAATTCCCGTTCACTCCGGAGCTGATCGCCAAGGGCCAGGCGCGGGCCAAGGCTGCGGTCGACAAGATCCGCGAGCGCGGCGGGGACGTGGTGTTCGTCCATCCGCCATCGGCGCCGCAGCTGCGGGTCAACGAGGAAGCGCAGGTGCCCAAGGCGAAAGGCTGGGACGTGCTGCTGCGCACGACCAAGAGCGCCGGAATCCATAGCGACGACCTGCCCGCGGCGCAGGGGCTGACCCTGCCCGAATGGTCGCACCTCAGCCGGAAATGCGCGACGGTCTTCACCGACGCTTATGTGCGGCGGCTGACGGAGGTGACTCCGCGGTTCCGGCTGCGCGCCGACGCCCCGCCGCCGTTGAGCCGGCGCGACTGCGTGCCCGCCTGACAGCACTTATTGCGAATCGCTTGCAATAGTCGCGGCCGGCGATATCGCGCGTTGGGAGAGACCCAACGGAAGAGCTTGATGAACGACCAGACGAGCTTCGATACCGCTACGCGAGTCGCCGCGGGCGACGACGGGACGACCTACGATCGCGTGGCGATCGCGCTGCACTGGATCACCGCGCTGCTGGTGCTCGTGCAGTTCGTCAACGGCATCACGTGGGACTATTGGGCCAGGCCGACGCGGCAGGAGCTGGAGAGCATCCATGTGTCGCTCGGAGTCCTGCTGGCGGCGGTGATCGTGGTGCGGCTAGTCTGGCGGTGGCTGCCGGGGCACCAGGTGTCGTCGCTCGAGGCCGGCTGGGTACGGTCGAAGGCAGTGCATTACCTGCTTTACGCTTTGCTGGTGGCGCAGGCCGCGACGGGTTTCGCGTGGCGCTGGGCCCAGGGCCACCCGGCGGGGTTTTTCGGGCTGTTCGGGATTCCCGGCCCGTACGGCGAGCAGCCGCGGCCGGTGCGCATGCAACTGCACGAGCTGCACGAGTGGACCGCTTATGCGATCGCCGCGCTGGCGCTCGGCCATGCGCTCGCCGCGCTCTATCATCATTATGTGCTTAAGGACCGGGTGCTCGTGCGGATGCTGCCCCGCGGAGCGCGGAGCGGCTGACGCTGTCGTTGCCCGGTGCTAAGTCATCGGGATATGTCCGACGTCGGCAATCTTCGAGAGGTCCCGAATTCGTCTGTGGTCGGCGTGGCCCGGCGGGGCGGGGTGCTTCGACTGACGCTCGACAATCCGCCGGCAAATTTGCTTTCGATTGCAGTGATGGGCGAGTTGCAGGCGCAGCTCGACGCGGCGCGGGACGATTCGACCGTGCGCGTCGTCGTCATTGCCGCGGCGGGCAAACTGTTTTCGGCCGGGCACGACCTCAAGGAGATGACAGCGCATCGCGCCGATGCCGACCGCGGCGAGGCGTTCTTCGAGCGGACCTTCGCGGTTTGCGTTCGGCTGATGCAGACGATCGTCGAGCTGCCCAAGCCGGTCATCGCCGAGGTCGACGGGATCGCCACCGCGGCCGGATGCCAGCTGGTTGCGAGCTGCGATCTCGCGGTCGCGTCGGCGCACGCGCGGTTCGGGGTCAACGGCATCGACGTCGGCCTGTTCTGCGCGACTCCCGCGGTGGCGCTGACCCGCGCCGTCAGCCGCAAGCGGGCGATGGACATGCTGCTGACCGGCGACATGATCGACGCCGCGACGGCGCTCGACTTCGGGCTGGTCAACCGCGTGGTGCCACGTGACAGGCTTGGTGAGGTGGTCGACGATTATGGGGCGCGGATCGCGGCCAAGTCGCCGGCGGCGGTGCGGCTGGGCAAGGCGGCGGTCCGGCGGCAGGCTGGTCTCGGCCTGGCCGAGGCCTATGTGCTGACGTCGCGGGCGATGGTCGAGAATATGCTGGCCGGCGACGCCGAGGAGGGCATCAGCGCCTTCCTCGAGAAGCGCCAGCCAACCTGGCGCGGCAAATGATGGCGCTATTCCGCCGGGACCGGCTGCAGCGGGGCTGACGCCGCCGGCTTGTCGAGCCGGAAGCAGCGTTTCACGAACACGAAGAACAACGGCACGAAGAAGATCGCGAGGAACGTCGCGGTCAGGGTGCCGCCGACGACCGCTCGGCCGATCGCGTTCTGGCTGCCGGCGCCGGGCCCGCTAGCGACCGCCAGCGGAAGCACTCCGAAGATGAACGCAAGGCTGGTCATGATGATCGGCCGGAGCCTCAGCCTCGCGCCCTCGACGGCGGATTCGACGCAGCTCGCGCCAGCGCGCATCCGTTCCTCGGCGAACTCGACGATCAGGATCGCATTCTTGCAGGCGAGGCCCATGGTCGTGATCAGCCCAACCTGCAGATAGATGTTGTTGTCGAGACCGGTGAGCTTGGCCCCGAGCAGCGCGCCGACGATTCCGAGCGGAACGACGAGCACCACCGCGAGCGGGATCGTCCAGCTTTCGTAGAGCGCGGCGAGGCACAGGAAGACGATCAGCAGCGACAGGCCGTAAAGCATCGGCGCCTGGCCGCTCGATTGCTGCTCTTCATAGCTGAGGCCGGTCCACTGAAGCGCGGTCCCGGGTGGGAGCTTGGCCTGCATTTCCTCGAGCGCCTTCATCGCCGTGCCGGTGCTGACGCCGGGCGCCGGCGAGCCCTGCAGCTCGAGCGACGGCAGTCCGTTGTAGCGGGATAGCTGGACCGGCGCGTTGGCCCACTTCAGGCTCGAGAACGCGGTGAACGGGGCCATGCTCTTGCCGTCTGCGCCGCGGACGTAGAGATCCGACACGTCCTCCGGCTGCTGGCGATAAGGCTCGTCGGCCTGAACATAGACGCGCTTGACCCGCCCGCGGTCAATGAAGTCGTTGATGTAGGAGCCGCCCCAGGCCGACGAGATGGTCTGGTTGATCTGGCCGATGTCGAGCCCGAGGGCGCGCGCCTTATCCTGATCGACGTTGACGTTGAGCTGCGGAGCATCCTCGAGGCTGACCGGCCGGACACCGACGATCCGCTTGTCCTGCATCGCCATGCCGAGCAGCATGTTGCGCGCTTCGGTGAGCCTGGCGTGGCCGATGTTGCCGGTGTCGACCAGCTGCAGGTCGAAGCCGGTCGCGTTGCCGAGCTCGAGCGCCGCCGGCGGGATGAAGGAGATGATCAGCGCGTCCCGGTAGGACGACAGGGCGCCGGTCGCCCGGTCGGCGATCGCTTTCGACGTGTTCTGCTTGCCGCTGCGCTCCTCCCACGGTTTCAGCGGGAGAAAGGCGATTCCGGCATTCTGGCCCTGGCCGGCGAAGGAGAAGCCGCCGACGGTGAACACGCCCTCGATATTCTTGCCCTCATTCTTCTCGAAATAGTGGCGGGCGTAATCGAGCGCGGCGTCGGTGCGGGGCAGGGTCGCACCGGAAGGTTCGGCGACCAGAGTGAAGACCGCGCCGGTGTCTTCGTCCGGAAGGAAGCCGGTCGGAAGGCGCCAGAACAGCAGGCCCATGACGGCGAAGATGACGAGATAGACGACCCCAGCGCGCTTGACGCCGCCGATTGTGGCGCGGACGCCATTTTCATGGACGACGCGGGCGCGATCGAAGCGGCCGTTGAACCAGCGGAAGAAGCGGTCGGAGAGGCCGTTCCCGTCGTGCTTCAGGGGATCGCCGGGCGGAAGGATGGTCGCGCATAGCGCCGGGGTCAGGATCAACGCCACCAGGACCGACAGCGCCATCGCCGAGACCAAGGTCAGCGAGAACTGACGGTAGATGACTCCCGTGGAGCCGCCGAAGAAGGCCATCGGCAGGAAGACGGCGGCGAGCACGACCGCGATGGCGATCAGCGCTCCCGAAATCTCGTCCATCGACCTTCTGGCGGCTTCCTTGGGGGGACAACCGTCCTCCTGGATCAGCCGCTCGACGTTCTCGACCACGACGATCGCGTCGTCGACGAGCAGCCCGATCGCCAAGACCATGCCGAACAATGTGAGCGTGTTGATGCTGAATCCGGCCACGGCCATGACCGCCAGTGTGCCGAGCAGGACGACGGGAATGGCGATGGTCGGGATCAGCGTCGCCCGCCAGTTCTGGAGGAACAGGAACATGACCAGGAAGACGAGGATCATGGCCTCGAACAGGGTCTCGATCACCTGCTTCAGCGACACTTTGACGAACGGCGTCGTGTCCCACGGATAGATGACCTTGACGTCGGACGGGAAGGTCTTGGCGATCTCGGCGATCTTCGCCTTAACTTCGGCGGTCGTCTTCAGCGCGTCGGCGCCCGGAGCAAGGCGGATGGCCGCGGCGGTCGCCGGATGCCCGCTGTATTTCGCGCTGAAGCCGTACACTTCCGACCCGAGCTCGATCCGCGCCACGTCGCGCAGCCGGACAACCGAGCCGTCGGGAGCGGTCTTGACCCGGACCGCGCCGAATTCCTCGGGGGTCTGGAGACGCGACTGGACCGAGACGGTGGCGTTGAGCTCCTGCGTCGGCGGGGCGGGGAGGTTGCCGATCTGGCCGGCCGAGACCTGCGCATTCTGCGCCTGCACGGCCGCGGTCACGTCGGCCATGGTCAGCTGGTAGCTGTTGAGCTTCAGCGGATCGACCCAGATCCGCATCGCATATTGCGAGCCGAACAGCTGGAAGCTGCCGACGCCGTTGATGCGGCTGACCGGCTCCTGGATTTTCGACGCCATCATGTCCGCGAGATCGGACTGATCATGCGAATTGTCGGCCGAGTAGAGGCCCGGAACCAAGGCGAAGTTGGCCGACGATTTTTCGACCCGGACGCCCTGCCGCTGAACTTCCTGAGGGAGCAGCGGAAGCGCCGCCTGGACCTTGTTGTTGACCTGAACCTGAGCCGTGTCGGGGTCCGTCCCCTGCTCGAAAGTCAGAGTGACGGTGAGCTGGCCCGACGAGGAGGACTGCGACGAGAAATAACGCAGGTGGTCGATGCCCTGCAGCTGCTGCTCGATGATCTGGGTGGTCGTTTTGTCGAGGGTCGTCGCATCGGCTCCGGGGAACACCGCGCTAACGCTGATCTGGGGCGGCGCGAGAGCCGGGAATTGCGCGATCGGCAGCGAGCGGATCGACAGCAGCCCGAACAGGCAGGTGAGGATCGCCAGGACCCAAGCGAAAATCGGCCGGTCGATGAAGTAGCGCGACATATAATCAGTTGCCGCGCTGCAGTTCGGGCTTCACCGGAATTCCGGGGCGAACCAGCGGGCCGGCGTCGGTGATCACCTTTTCGCCGGGCTTGAGGCCGCCGGTGACGATCCAATTGTCGCCGCTGGTGCGGTCGGCCTGGATAATCCGGAGCTCGGACATGTTCTTCTTGCCGACCACCAGCACGGTCGGGCGGCCGCGCTCGTCGCGGCTGACCGCGCGCTGCGGGACGAGCATGCCGCGGGCCTGGATCCCTTGGCTCAGCTGACCGCGGACGAACATGCCCGGGAGCAGCAGGTGCTGCGGATTGGGGAAGACCGCGCGGATGGTCTGCGAACCGGTCGCCGGATCGACGGTCACATCGGCAAAGCGGAGCGTTCCGACCAGCGGGTACATCGAACCGGATTCGAGCTGCAGCCGAACCGGCGCGCGATCGCTGGCGATCTGGCCGGACAGGGTCTGCTCCCGGAGGCGCAGCAGGTCGGAGCTCGATTGCTGGATGTCGACGTAGATCGGGTCCAGCCGCTGGATGGTCGTCAGCGGATTCTCCTGGCCCGCCTGGACCAGCGCGCCGGTGGTGTAGAGCGAACGGCCGATGCGGCCGGAGATCGGCGCCCTGACGGTGGTCCGGGCGAGGTCGATCTCGGCCGAGCGAACTGCGGCGCGCTGGGCCGAGACCTCGGCGCGGGCCGCGCCGGCGGCCGAGATCGCATTGTCGTAGAGCTGGCGCGAGACGAAGTTGCGCTTGACTAGTTCCGCATAGCGGCGGACCTGGCCCTCGGCGCCGATGGTCGAGGCCTGGGCCTTGGCGAGCGCGGCGCGGGCGCTGGCGGCGCGCGCTTCATAGATGACGGGGTCGATGCGGTAGAGCGGCTGGCCCGCGCGGACATATTCGCCCTCGGTGAACAGGCGCGCGCGAATGATCCCGTCGACCTGCGGGCGGACGTCCGAAGTCTCATACGGCGAGGTTCGCCCGGGCAGCTCGGTCGAGAGCGTGACCGGCTGCTCGGTCACCACGATCACTCCGACCGGCGTCGGGCCGGGCGGCGGCGGTTGGGTATTCGCCGGGCCGGCGAACAGGAAGTAAGCAGCGAGGAGCAGCGCGACGAAGATTCCGCCGGCGATCGCGAGCTGCTGGCCCAGCGGCCGGCGCCGGACGCGAATCCACAAGGTTTCGTGGGTTTCCGCTGGAGGGCTGACGTTGATATTCATACGAACTCCATCGGAGCCTGGAGCTCGCTCGCATGACGCAGTCCGACTAAGCGCCCGGCTGCTCGGCTTGCCCCTTATCGCTCGAGAAACCGCAGCCCCCGCGCGACAGGCGGGGGATTGCGGGGACGCACACGGCCAAACAGCCGGCGCCCATGTGTGTCGAGAAGGGTCCTAATTCAATACCTATTCGACGAGCACGCCGAACGGCAGTTGCGCGACTCGAAGATTGATGATCTGGCCATCGTCCTTTCTTGAGCGGGGGGTAAATCATGCCGAATCTACGTACAGCCGGGGTGCTGCTGGGAGCAGCGCTGATCGTCAGCGTGAGCGCCTGCCAGAGGCAGGAGGCGCGCGAGCATCACAACGGCGCTTCCGTGTTCGACCTCGGGGCGACCAAGGATGCGATCACGGCCGACGAAAAGGCCTGGAACGAGCAGTTCGATGCGAAGGACGTCGACGCGCTGGTCGCCCGCTACGCTTCAGACGCGCACTTCGTCGTGCCGGGAATGAAGGGGATCAGCGGCACGGCGGACATCCGCAAGGCCTATGAGGAGGCCTTCAAGGATCCGGCTTTCGCGGTCGACTTCTCGAGCGACAAGATCGACGCCTCGGGCGACCTTGCTTATTCGCGCGGACATTTCACCGAGAAGTTCACCGACCCCAAGACCAAGCAGGTCGCGACCCACAGCGGATCTTATGTGACGATCTACAAGAAGGATCCCGACGGCGGCTGGAAGGTGGTCGACGACTTCACCGCGGTCGAACCGGCGGACGGCGCGGCGCCAGCGGCGCAATAGCTATTTGGGACCGGCGCGGCCTTCCATGATCGCGCTGGTTTCGCGGATTTCGCGCAGATAGGCGTCGGCGACGCAGGAGTCGGACCGGCAGGTCTTGCGCTGGGCAGCGGACCGATCGCGGGCGGCGAGCAGCTGCTCTTTCTTGGCCGACGTGGCGTGGACCATCGACTGGCTGAAGAAGCCGGCGGACATGCGGTCGAGCGCCGCGACTCGGCTGCCTTTGCCGGCTTCAGCGGGTTTTTCAGCGGGCGCGGGATGGACCGTCTTCACTTCGGATTCGGTGATTAAGGCGCCGTCGGGCGGGCGCGGCGCCTCGGGCCGCGAGGCGCGATCGGCAAGCGACCGGATCGGCTCTGCGCGCGCAAACTGGACCGGCTTCGGAGGCACTGTGGCCGGCTCGATATCCGCAGCCTGGATTGCAGGCTCCGAACGTGCCGGCGCCGGGGCCGGGGATTCTTTCGTGACGGTCGCTGCTTCAGCGGGTGCTGAGCGGACGGCGGGCGCCGGGGTCGCCGGCTTCGTTCGGGTCGGCTGATTGCGGACCGGCGGGTCGAGCGGCGGCACGTCCGACGGGCGCGGCCAGGCCCAGACGGCCCCGACCAGCACGACCGCCAGGGTGGCGGTGACGATCCCCGCGGTCCGCATCGGCGGCGCCGAGTCCGCCGGTTCCTCGAAATCCCACAGGATTCCCGGGCTTCGGCCGGCGTCATATTCGGCCCGCTTGGCGGGATCGCGGAGGATTGCATAAGCCGCGGAAATCTCCTGCGCGCGCGCCTGGGCCTGGGGGTCCGAATTGGTGTCGGGATGGTAGTGCCGCATCAGCGCGCGGTATGCGGCGCCGATGACGACGTCCTCCGCCGCCGGCGTCACTCCGAGGATTGCGTAACAGTCCGAGGTCACGATCCGAGCGCCCCGCCTGATTTCAATCCCGCAGCCTATTCACGACTGGCGCGAGAATCTCAACCGGTGGGCGCGGGTGTGCGGCCCGATTTCAGGCGGGCTGCTGCTCCGGCGCGGCCTGTGCCTGCTCCTCGTCGAGGCCCGGCTGGCGCACTCGGCGAAGGTAGGGCAGGTCGCTGGTCCAGCCGCCGGGGAACTGGGTGCGGGCTTCCTCGTCCGACACCGACGGAACAATGATGCAATCGTCGCCGTGTTTCCAGTTCACCGGAGTCGCAACCTTGTGCTTCGCCGTGAGCTGGATCGAATCGAGGAGGCGCAGCACCTCGTCGAAGTTGCGGCCGCTCGACATCGGGTAGATCAGCATCGCCTTGATCAGCTTGTCGGGGCCGACCATGTAGACGGTGCGGACGGTCGCGTTGGTCGCCGCGGTGCGGCCCTGCGACGAGCCCGCCTCTTCCTCGGGAAGCATGTTGTAGAGCTTCGAGACGTTGAGGTCGTGGTCGGCGATGATCGGATAATTGACCTTGGCGCCGCCGTGGCGTTCGACGTCCTCGAGCCAGCGGCCGTGGTCGTCGACCGGATCGACCGACAGGCCGATGATCTTGGTGTTGCGCTTGTCGAACTCGGGCTGGAGCTTGGCGAGGTAGCCGAGCTCGGTCGTGCATACCGGGGTGAAGTCCTTGGGGTGCGAGAAGAGGATGCCCCAGCTGTCGCCGAGCCATTCGTGGAAGCGAATTCGGCCTTGCGTCGTGTCGGCCGTGAAATCGGGGGCTTGCGAGCCAATTCGTAAGGTCATGATGTTCCTCTCCCTGCCGAATGCAGGTGCCAAGTTGGTCAATCGGCGCGGGCATATCAGAAACCGCCGTGAGTCGCAGCGGCGAATAAAAAAGGCCCCGGCGGGAGAGCGCCGGGGCCAGGTTTAAACCTCATGGCGATAAGTTGATTAGCCGCCGGAGGTCGATGTGGTGACGACAGT
>JBJMUB010000102.1:0-28137 GCA_045811385.1 Sphingomicrobium sp.
CCGCAGGAACAAGGAATCCACCTTGATCTCGCGCTTCAGCGAGCGATCCCACAGAAGCGCTCCGTAGACGGTGTTCGGATGCGCTCCGCCTTCGAAGCTGCCCAGCTCGCTCTGGAGTGAAAGCAGGCGCGGCGACTGCCCGGCGGTGGTCCACTTCATCGAATAGAAATGCTGGTGGAATTCGCGCTTCTGCTGCCTTGCGAGCTGCTGGTCTTCGCGGGCATTCGCCTGAGCTTCGGCGAGCCTCTTCTTCGCGTCCGTGTAGAAGCGAAGGTCGAGCGCCGGGATCGCGACCGCTTGCGGCGCCCAGATGTAGCTGAAGTCCAGCGCCGGCGTGTTTCGAACAACGTTGTGCGGGGCGGCGGCCGCGGCCGTTAGAGCAAGCGTCCCGAGAATGATGAACCCCCGTTTCATCGCTCCAGGGTTTACAGCCGTAGCCCGTGGTTGACTATCCGCTGCCCCGTTCATAAAGGGGCGGCGCCTTGGCGGTGACGCTTTCCGCCATGTTTCTCGTCCCCAGCCTGGCCCTTCGATTTCAGCGGGGGCGACGCACAGGGGAGACGCATGGCAGAGGACGAAACCGGCGAGGTTCCGAAGCTTCCACCAGACGCACGGCTCGAATCGCTCGATGAGCGGCTCGACCGGGTACAGCAGGCGGAGGCCAAGCGAGCGAAGAACGCCCAGGTCGATCCCAACATGCGGGCTGCCCAGCTCGTCATCGGGTATCTGATCGGCGGGCCGCTCGGCGGCGGATTGCTCGGCTGGGGCCTCGACAGTCTGCTCGGGACGAAGCCCTGGTTGACGTTGCTGATGCTGTTCCTCGGTTTCGCGGTCGGCATCAGGAACGTGCTTCGACTTTCGAAAACCCCGCCGGGGCGTGATCCCGGCGCTGGACTTTAAGAGGAACGCGTGGCCGGCAAAATCGACCCGATGCACCAGTTCACGGTGGAACCGCTGGTTCCGCTCAACATCGGCGGTTACGACGTCAGCCTGACCAACAGCGCCGCGTGGATGCTTGCCGCGCTCGCGGTCATCGCGCTGTTCATGTGGGGCGGCCTCAGGCGCCAGGTCGTTCCGGGGCGCTGGCAGATGGCGGTCGAGGGCCTGACCGGCTTTATCGACGATCTCGTCAGGGTGAACATCGGGCCGGAGGGCAAGAAGTTCACGCCCTACATCTTCTCGCTGTTCACCTTCATCCTCGTCGCCAACCTGCTTGGGCTGCTTCCGCTGGCGATCGTGCCCGGCTGGCATCCGTTCACTCCGACCAGCCACTTCAGCATCACCGGTCTGCTCGCGATCATGAGCTTCAGCTTGGTCCTGATCGTCGGCTTCTGGCGCCACGGCCTGCACTTCTTCTCGCTGTTCGTGCCGCACGGGACGCCCTGGTACATGCTGCCGCTGATCATCCCGATCGAGATCGTCTCGTTCCTCGTCCGCCCGTTCAGCCTCGCGCTCCGACTGTTCGTGGCGATGATGTCCGGCCACATTCTGATGGAAGTCTTCGGAAGCTTTATCGTCAACGGCTTCGGCTCGGGCAGCCCGGTCGGCTTCGGCGTCGGCCTCGTCAGCTTCATCTTCATCGTCGGCGTCGGAGCGCTCGAGCTGCTGGTTTGCGCGCTTCAGGCCTATGTTTTCGCTCTGCTCACGTCGCTTTACCTGAACGACGCTGTAAACCTTCACTAACCAACTGATTTCAAAGGAGTTCAATCATGGATGTCGCTTCCGCAAAGCTCATTGGCGCCGGTCTCGCAGCGATCGGTACCGGTGTCGCTGCCGTCGGCGTCGGGTTCGTGTTCGGCCAGTTCCTCAACAGCGCGCTGCGCAACCCGGCGGCCGCCGACGGCCAGCAGGGCCGCCTGTTCCTCGGCTTCGCCCTTGCCGAACTGCTCGGCCTGATGGCGTTCACCGTCGCGCTGCTCATCCTCTTCGTCTTCTAATCGAAGAAAGAGTCGACCGGACGGGATCGCGCATGCCGCAACTCACACAGCTTCCCGAAATCTTCTGGTCCCAGCTGTTCTGGCTGGCGGTCGTCTTCGGCATCACCTTCTTCGTCATCGGACGGGGGATGGTTCCGAAGATCCAGTCGACCGTCGATGCCCGCGAGAAGCAGATCGCCGACGACCTCGCCAGGGCCCAGGCCGCGCGCGCCGCCGCCGACGAGACCGAAGCGGCGTGGCGGGAGCGCACGGACGCGGCGCGCGCCGAGGCTGCCCGTGTCGCCAACGAGGCGAAACAGGCGAGCGCCCGCGATACCGAGGCCAAGGTGAAGAAAGCCGCGGACAAGCTCAACTCGAAGGTCGAGGCGTCGGAAAAGAAGATCGGCGAAGCGGTCGCTTCGGCCCGCGCCGAAATCGAAGCCGTGGCCGCCGAGCTGACCCAGGACCTCGTCTCCCGGCTGACCGGGATCGCGGTCGACAAGAAGGACGCCGCCGCCGCGGTGAAGGCTGAGTTCAATGTCTGAAGCGCAGCACACGACCGCGGGCACCGAGGTGCCGGCGCATGAGGCCGAGGCCAGCGCCTTCGGCCTGACCGCCCCGGCGTGGATCGCTCTGGCGATGATCGTCGTCCTTGCGATCCTGGTGTGGAAGAAGGTGCCGGGGGCGATCGGCCGGGCGCTCGACGACAAGATCGCATTGATCCGCGGCCAGCTCGCCGAAGCCGAGTCGCTGCGCAAGGAAGCCGAGGCGCTCAAGGCCGAATATGGGGCCAAGGCGAAGTCGGCCGACAAGGACCGCGACGCGTTGCTCGAGCGCGCGAAGCACGAAGCCGACGAGATTGTCGCCAAGGCCAAGGCCGATGCCGAGGCGCTGGTCGAGCGCCGAACGCGCATGGCCGAAGACAAAATTGCCGCCGAAGAGCGCGCAGCGATCGACCAGCTGCGCGCCGCCGCGGCCGATGCGGCGGCGAGGGCCGCGGGCCGGATCATCGCCGAGCGCCACGATGCCGCGAGCGACGAGAAGCTGGTCAGTCAGGCGATCAAGGAAATTGCAGGACGATAGTCCTGCACCCCGGCGAAGGCCGGGGCCCAGTCCTTACAAATAAATTCTGGACCCGGCCTTCGCCGGGGACAGTCGTGTTACTGCTGGTGCTGGCCGCCCGGCTGGCTCACACCTTCGAGTGCCTGGCCGGCGGTGTCATCGTCGGTTTCGCGGCTGAGGTCGCCGAGACTGACGATCCCGCACAGCCGCTGCTGCCCGTCGATCACCGGCAGCCGGCGGACCTGTGCTTCGCTCATCTTGCTCGCGATTTCCTCGACATTGTCGTCTTCGCGCGCGCAGACGATGTCATTGCTCATCAGATCGCGCACCGGAGTGTCCGGACCCATGCCCTTGGCGATCCCGCGCACGGCGATGTCGCGGTCGGTGATCATGCCGATCAGCCGCTCGCCCTCGGTCACGGGGATCGAGCCGGCGTCGGCGCTGAGCATGAATGAGGCCGCTTCCTGAACGCGCTGGTCGGGCTGGACGGTCTGGACGTTGCGAGTCATCACGTCGCGGACTTTCATGGTCTCTCTCCTCTTTGGGGAATTCGACCGTGAAAACGATTGGCCGCCGCGCAAGTTGCTGTTGTTACGGAATGTTCTCGGTCAGGAGGTCGTAGGTCGCGACCAACTCGTCCTTCTGGTTGAACACCTCGACTGCCCAGCGGACCATTCCCGTCTCCTCGCTCTTCAGCGACTTGGACCGTACCGTCAGCTCCACCCGCATCGAATCGCCGGGATAGAGAGGTGTCAGGAAGCGCAGATTCTCGAGGCCGGTGTTGGCGAGAACGGGCCCCGGGTCGGGATCGACGAACAGCCCCGCGGCGAAGCTCAGGATCAGATAGCCGTGGGCGACCCGGCCTTCGAAGATCGGCGAGGCCCTGGCCGCCTCCTCGTCCATATGGGCGTAGAATTTGTCGCCTGTGAACTCGGCGAAATGCTCGATGTCCGCGATGCTGACCGTGCGGCCGCCGGTCTTCCACGTATCGCCGATGGCGAGCTGGCTCATCGTCCGCCGGAACGGGTGGACGTCGATGACATGCTTGGGCCCGCCGGGGATGTACTGCTCGGTGATCGCGGCGAGCATGGCCGGCGAGGACTGGAGCGCGGTGCGCTGCATGTAATGCTTGACCCCGCGCACCCCGCCCATCTCCTCGCTCCCGCCGGCCCGGCCGGGCCCCCCATGGACCAGCACCGGCAGCGGCGAGCCGTGGCCGGTGCTCTCCGCCGCGTTGTCACGGTTCAGCACCAGCATTCGGCCGTGATAGGCGGCGGCTCCCTGGATGAACTCGCGCGCGGCGTCGGGCGAATAGGTGAACAGCGACAGGACGAGGCTGCCGCGCCCACGGTTGGCCAAAGCGACCGCATCGGCCATGTCCTTGTAGGGCATGATCGTCGAGACCGGGCCGAACGGCTCGCAATCATGCACCGCTTCCGTGCCCCATGGATCGTCAGTGCGGAGCAGCACGGGGGGCAAGAACGCACCGCCGGCAACCGGCGGTTGAGCATCTGGGTTGCCGGCGACGATCCGCGCGCCCGCGGTCTCGAGCTCGGCGATCCGCGCGCGCACGTCGTCGCGCTGGCTGACGCTGACCAGCGCCCCCATGCGCGTGTCCTCGGCGCGCGGGTCGCCGACCTTGATCTTCGCCAGCCGCCCGGCCAGCGCCTGCTCCACCGCGTCGAGATGTTGCGCCGGAGCCATCGCGCGGCGGATCGCGGTGCATTTCTGACCCGCCTTGACCGTCATCTCGGTCGCGACTTCCCTGATGAACAGGTCGAATTCGGGCGTGCCGGGCGCCGCATCGGGCCCGAGCAGCGAGGCGTTGAGGCTGTCCTGCTCGGCGACGAACCGCACGGATTCGCGGGTCACCGTCGGATGCGTGCGTAGCTTGTATGCGGTGTGCGCCGAGCCGGTGAAGCTGACTACGTCCTGGCCGGTCAGGTGATCGAACAGATCGCCGACGCCGCCGACGATCAGCTGGATCGCCCCCGCGGGCAGGATCTGCGCGTCGATCATGATTTTGAACGCCGCCTCGGCGAGATAGGCGGTGGCCGAGGCCGGCTTCACGATCGCCGGCACGCCCGCGAGCAGTGTCGGCGCCAGCTTCTCGAGCATTCCCCACACCGGGAAGTTGAACGCGTTGATGTGCACCGCGGCGCCCTGCAGCGACGTGTAGATATGCTGGCCGACAAAGGTGCCCTGCTTCGAGAGGCCCTCGAGCTGGCCATCGAGCAGCACGTGTGCGTCGGGCAGCTCGCGGCGGCCCTTGGACGAAAACGAAAAGAGCGTTCCCGCGCCGCCCTCGATGTCGATCCAGCCGTCCTTGCGCGTCGCTCCGGTCTGGTAGTTGAGCTCGTACAGTTCCTCCTTGCGCGCCATGATCGCGAGGCCCAACGCCTTGATCATCCGCGCCCGGTCGTGAAACGTCAGCTTCCTAAGTGCCGGTCCGCCAACCTCGCGCGCGTGCCGCAGCATCCCGCCGAAATCGAGTCCGCCCGAGCCGGTCGTCGCGACCGGCGCGCCGTCGATCGCGCTGGGGATTTCCGCCAGGTTACCGTCGCCTGCGATCCAGCGGTCGCGTTCGTAATTGAGCAGCTGTTGGGTCTTCATGTTTCTACCGTGTCTTCCAGAAGAGCACCGCCTCGATGGCGAGGAAGGCGAGGATTGCAATGGCCGCGCCGGCGGTTCCGGCCACCTCGCCGCCAATCCGCGCCGCGCCGTAGAGCAGCATGGCGAGACCGATTATCATGCTCGGAGCTCCAAGTCCGCGCATCGCCGCGCTGCGGTGATAGCCGATCCAGAATGCATAGCGGTTGATGATCCAGACCGCGGTGGTCGCCGGAATGACTCGCATCGCTTCGCCGCTGGTTAGGTAAGCCGCGAGTCCGAACAGCCCGACGGTAAAGACGACCAGCTGCTCGAGCGTGTTCTGAAGATAGCGCTGGTTGACGGCGAGGCGTCGGGTTTGGTGGCCGGCGAGCGGGTCGAAGGCATCGCTCCGGAGCCGTTCGTGGGCGACCGCTTCGACTCCGGCAGCCAGGCAGAACAAGGTCGCGACGACGGTGCATTTCAGAGCCACGAGCATTCGCGCCCCGAGCGAGTCCATGCCGGACAGCGGCGGCAGCAGCCGGCACAGGGCGAACCACAGGACAAGGCTCATCGCGGTGGAAAGTGCGATTGCCGCCATTCCGCTGCGGCGCTGGACGCGCCAATCGACTTTACTGGCCATGGCGGCTCCTTAGAAGAAGTTGCGGCGGAGAAGGAGAGGGCGATGGTCGATCCGGTACGGCCGATTGCGATCGAGGACATCGAGGCCGCACGCGAGCGCATTTCCGGGACGGTGCTGCGGACGCCGCTGGTCAGTTTCGACGGGCGCATCTGGCTCAAGCTCGAGAATCTGCAGCCGACCAACGCCTACAAGATCCGCGGCGCGAGCAATGCGGTCGCCAACTTGTCGGAGAAGGAGCGCGCCAGGGGCGTATGGACGATCAGCGCCGGCAACGCCGGGCAGGGCGTGGCCTACGCCGCCCGGCAATATGGCGTGCCGTGCACCGTGGTCGCGATCGAAACTGCGCCCCAAACCAAGCTCGACCGGATGCGCGCCCTCGGGGCGGAGATCGTCCCGGTGTCCTACGAGCGTGCCTGGGTCGCCGCCGAATCGCATGAGTTCGAAGGACTGGACGCGACCTTCGTGCACCCGTTCGACAACCACGACTTCATCGCCGGCCACGGCACGATGGGCCTCGAGATTCTCGAAGACTGCCCCAAGGTGCGCACCGTGATCTGCGCGATCGGCGGCGGCGGGCTGATCACCGGCGTCGGCAGCGCGGTCAAGGCGAAGAAGCCGGACACGAAGGTGCTCGGCGCCGAGCCGGAGACGGCGGCGCCTTATGCGCTGTCGCTGGGCGAAGGCGGCCCGCGGCGGTTCACCGATTGGGAAGCGAGCTTCGTCGACGGCGCCGGCGGCAAGAGCGTCACGACACGCATGTGGCAGCGGATGCAGCCGGTTGTTGACGGCTCGATCACCGTCACCCTCGACCAGACCCGCGACGCGATGCGCCTGATCGCCGAGAAATCGCGCACCATCGCCGAAGGGGCGGGCGCGCTGTCGCTGGCGGCAGCGCTCAGCGATCCGTCGCTCGAAGGCCCGATCGTCTGCGTCGTGTCCGGTGGCAATATCGACCTCGCGAAATTCAGCGAGCTTGTGGCGGCGTAAGTGGGCCGCGAGATCGCATACCTCTCGGCGCTCGTGGTAGCGCCGTTGGTTGTGACGTGCGGAGCCAGTCGAGCTTCCGCGCAACAGTGTCCCCGCGCAAGTTCCGGAGCAGCTGCTCCATCGCAGGTTCAAACTCTGGAGGGCCGTCTCGTCTATCGAAACGACATCCGACAGTGGTTTGAATTGAAGCTCGACAAACCGACGTGCGGTGAGAGTTCTATTCAACTCGTGCCGGCGAATGGTCAGTGGGAGCGCCTCGAGATTCTGAGAGGCTGCCGAGTTAACGTGACCGGCCAAATCGATTATTCCCCGACGGGCTATTATTCTCGCGAGCTCTACCAGGATGCCAGCCGAGTGCGGCCCGTCGGTAGATGTGTAAAACAGCCGCGCTTGCCTGACTATTCCAAAGCCAGGCCGGCCAAAAACGTCCGCGCCTACAGGGTCGAGATGCAGGTCGACTATCGGCCCGGCGACCATCCGATCGCATTCCATGTCCGAAGCGGGCGAAGGGAACTGCGGCCGTGGCAGGCCTACGCGACTTACACGTTAACCGGCTCGTTCGTTCTTTACGGTCAGTGCGCTGAAGGCTTTGTGGTGGCTAGAGTGTGGGGAACAAAAAGCGCTCGTCCTGGCCATTTTACCGAGCGGGGATCTTCAGACGACATGGCGACGTTCGATCCCGAAAGCGCTGCGGAGCTAGGAGTGCACAACTTGCTGCATCCGGCGACGTGACAGCAGGCGCTAGATCATCCTGATATCGAACCGCCGTGTCGTCGGGTGGCTGGTCGACAGCCCGCCGTCGACCACCAGCGCGGCGCCGTTGACGTAGCTCGACTCGTGCAATGCGAGGAACAGCGCCGCGTTGGCGATCTCCTCCGGCTCGCCGCCGCGGCCGAGCGGGTTGATCTCACCGATCCTCGCTTCCTGCCCCGAAGCCCGGGCGATGTCGTAGATCGGCTTGGTCATCCCGGTCTCGATCAGCCCAGGGCAGATGGCGTTGACTCGGACGCCGCTGCTCGAAAGCTGCTGAGCAGCGGTCTGGACGAGGTTGATAACGCCCGCTTTCGAGGCGGAATAAGCAGCTCCGCCCGCGCCCGAACGAAGGCCCGCGACGCTGGCCGTGCAGACGATCGAACCGCCACCGCGTTTCGCGATCGCGGGGCCGGCATATTTGATCGCGAGGAACGGGCCGATGAGGTTGATCCGCAGGATTTCGGCCCAGTCTTCCGCCGTCTGCTCGGCAATCGAGGCGAAGCCGCCGGAAATGCCGGCGTTCGCGAAGACGATGTCGAGCCCGCCGTGCCGATCGACAACCTGATCGACCAGGCCTTTCACATCAGCCTCGCTGCCGGCATCGCCGCGAACATCGGCGCCGTCCGAAACGTCCGCGCCGACCACCGTCGCGCCTTCGCGTCGGAACAGCTCGACCGTTGCCTTGCCGATCCCCGACGCCGCGCCGGTGACGATCGCGATCTTGCCTTCGAGCCTGCCCATCAACCGCTCATAGCCAACTGACATTCATGCTGATAGGCGGCGGCATGGATTTCAGCCTGCAGCCGGCCGAGACCGAGTGGCGCGACAAGGTCCGCGCGTTCATGGACGCCGAGGTCCGCCCACGCGTCGCCGACTATGACTCGCAACAGCGCGACGGCGACCGCTGGAAAGTCCTCCCGGTCGTCGAGGAGCTCAAGGCCAGGGCCCGCGCCCAGGGCCTGTGGAACCTGTTCATGCCGCCGTCGCACGGCGCGACTCCAGTCGATAACAGTTTCGCGTTCGAGGGACCCGGCCTTTCCAACCTTCAATATGCCTTTTGCGCCGAGGAAATGGGCCGAATCCTGTGGTCGTCCGAGGCGTTCAACTGCTCGGCGCCCGATACGGGCAACATGGAGGTGATCCACCGGTACGGCACGCGCGAGCAGAAGGACGAGTGGCTGAGGCCGCTGATGGACGGGGAGATTCGCTCGGCCTTCCTGATGACCGAGCCGGACGTCGCCTCGTCCGACGCGACCAACATCAAATGCCGCATCGAAATGCGCGGCAACGAATATGTGATCAACGGCCGGAAGTGGTGGTCGAGCGGCGCCGGTGATCCGCGCTGCAAGGTCGCGATCCTGATGGGTAAGACTGACCCGGACGCCGACACCCACAAGCAGCAGTCGATGATCCTGGTGCCGCTCGACGCCGCGGGAGTCACGATCAAGCGGCATTTGCCCGTCTTTGGCTACGATGATGCGCCCCACGGCCATATGGAGATCGAGCTCGACGACGTTCGCGTGCCGCCGTCGAACATGCTGCTGGGCGAAGGCCGCGGGTTCGAGATCGCTCAGGGGCGCCTCGGGCCGGGCCGGATCCACCATTGCATGCGCACCATCGGCGCCGCCGAGGACGCGCTCGAGGCAATGGTCAAACGGCTGATGTCGCGAACCGCATTCGGCAAGACCATCGCCGAGCAGGGCGTGTGGGAGGAGCGGGTCGCCAACGCCCGCATCGACATCGAAATGACTCGGCTCTTGTGCCTCAAGGCGGCGGACATGATGGATCGCGCCGGCAACAAGGCCGCGCAGGGCGAGATCGCGATGATTAAGGTCGCCGCGCCGCTGATGGCGCTGAAGATCATCGACGACGCGATCCAGGCGTTCGGCGCGGCCGGCGTCTCGGAAGATGCGGGCCTGGCGCGGACCTATGCGCAGATCCGAACGCTGCGCCTCGCGGATGGGCCCGATGAGGTGCATCGGCGTGCGATCGCGCGGCTGGAGTATAAGAAGCACCGGTGAGCGAGCAGGCGGTCGATGAAGCTGCACTCGGCCGCTGGCTCGAAGCCAATGTGCAGGGCTTTATCGGCCCGTTCGAGCTGACCAAATTCCCTTCGGGACAGTCCAACCCGACCTATCGCATCGCGGCCGCTTCGGGCGACTATGTCCTGAGGCGCAAACCGTTCGGCCAGCTGCTTTCGAGTGCGCACGCGGTCGACCGCGAATATCGCTTGCTGTCGGCGCTCCACCCGCTCGGCTTCCCGGTGCCGCGTCCGCTCGCCCTGTGCGACGATCCCGACGTCATCGGCGCCATCTTCTACATCATGGAGATGGCGCGCGGCCGGCCGTATGCGAACGGCGCGCTGCCGGAGTTCGACCCGGCCACCCGCCGCCGCATCTACGAGCAGCTGGTCGATACTCTGGCAGATTTGCACGTCATCGATCCGGAGGCGGCGGAACTCGGCGATTTCGGCAAGCCGGGCAATTATTTCGAGCGCCAGGTGATGCGCTGGACGCGCCAGTACCGCGACTCGCAGACCGATTTCATCCCCGAGGTCGAGCGGCTGATCGCGTTCCTGCCCGAGACGTTGCCCGAGCAGTCGCGGACGTCGATCGTCCACGGCGACTATCGCATCGACAACGTCGTTTTCGACGGCGACGGCACGCTCACCGCCGTGCTCGACTGGGAGCTGGCGACGCTCGGCGATCCGCTCGCGGACTTCTCCTATCTCGCGATGCAGTGGGTGATGCCCGCGGACGGCGGGGCCGGGCTGGCCGGAGTCGACCTCGCAGCGCTCGGCATCCCCACGCTCGACCAGATCGCCGCCCGCTATTCCGAGCGATCGGGCGTTCCCGTCGGCGGTCGGCTAGACTGGTATTTCGCGTACAATCTGTTCCGCCTGACCGGGATCGTCCAAGGCATCAAGAAGCGCGTGATCGACGGCACTGCAAGCCACGCCCAGGCCGCCGAAATGGCGGCGCGTGTTCCGACGCTCGCCGCGGCGGCGTGGAGCTTCGCGGTGAAGGCCGGCGCCTAGATCCGGCCGAGCAGCAGCAGGATCACGACGATGACCAGGATGACCCCGAGAATCCCGGACGGTCCATAACCCCAGTTCGCGCTGTGACCCCAGCGCGGCAAGGCTCCGATCAGGAACAGCACCAGCAGGATGATGATGATCGTCCAAAGCACGATTTCCTCCTCGCTTTGTGGTTATTCGTCGGCCGTAACGAACCAAATGGAGCGAGGGTTGCAGCGCTAGCTCGCCTGGCGTTCCAGTTCCCTGCACAGCGGGTCGATCCAGTGGGGCTCGGGCTGGTCGAGGTCGTAATATTCGAAGATCAGGTGGATTCGCGGCGTGGTCCCGCCGTTCCGGACGGCATGCGCGCCCATATTGTTGACTTCGACGGCCTCGCCTTCGACGAAATGATGGACTGTCTCGTGAACGAGGAAGGCGACCTTGGGATTGGTCACCAGCGGCACGTGGATCTTGTGCGGCCACTTCGCCGCCGGGTTGGTGTCGCGGTGCGGCTGGATGAACCCGGCGGGAGCCATCCGTGCCAGCATCACTCGGGGAAAGGCGCCGCGCGCATAACCGTAATCCGCAGTCGCCGCGGTCAGCACCGGATCGAGCAGGGGCTTCCAATCGGGCCACAGCGGTCCTTCGAACGACTTCCGCCAGTCGGCGAAACTGTCGACCATCCTGAAGATGATGTGCTGGGTCGCTCCGAGCGTCTCGAAACGATTTTTCTTCCCCGCGTTCTCGGCCTGCCAGACGGATTCGGGGAGGTCGAGGACCGCCTTCCTCAGCTCCGCAATATCCACCGTGCCGAGCCGGCGGACGCTGTCCGTCTTGCGGGGATTGGGCGGGAACTGGTCAAAATTCATAGCCGAACAATTCTAGGTCGCGGGCGTAGAGCTTGGCTACCCCGTCGATCAGGTCCTGGTCGTAGTAGTCGCGGTAATCCTTGCGCCGGGAACTGTTGACTTGCTCCAGCTCGGCGCTGGGAATCCCGATCCGGGTGCAGATCTGGTCGTAAGATTGCTGCATCTGCTCGACCCGGCCGATGAAGTCGGTCAGCAGCTCTCCGTCGCCGTCGGTGACGAATTCGTGCTGCGGCCGGAACAGGATGTGGTTCATCGGCGGATTGGCAAGAAACTGGCGCATCACCTGCTGCGGATCGCGGTCGAAATGCCCGACGTCGCGGGTGATGAACGAGGAATAGGACACGAACCGGTCGAACGGATTGCGGACGAAGGCGAACTTGAAGAAGCTCGCGAAATCCTCGGGCCGCATGAACGGCCGAACCTGCGCCAGGCTGATGTGGCCGTGGCCGATCCGGGCGAGCTCCGGAATTGGAAAGGACCGCTTCACGAACAGCCCGACCTGCTCGAGGTCCTGCGCGCCCATATGGACCCGCAGGGCACGGCGGACCGAATGCGTTCCCGTCTTGGGGATCGCGGCGAAGATGAACTTGTGCTCGGAGGAAAGGATCATCGGTCAGTGGAAGTCGGTACCGGCGTCGGACGTTATGCCGTCCGGCGGACCGGCGAAGCCTGCCGCGACTGCATCCGCTGCAGCACTGCCGGAGCGATCGCGTTGCCGAGAATGAAGTGGGTCACCGCGTCCACCAGCGAAAATTCGTTGCGCATCAGCACCATGGGACCGCCGTAGCCCGCCAGCGCGCGGTTCACGTCGTTGAGATGCCCGATGTAAACCGGCAGGCCCTCGTCGGAAATGCCGTAGCGCGCCCAGCTTCCGCCCCACGCCATGGCGAACCGGTCGACCATCGCCAGAACCTCGTCCCGGCCCGGCTGATCGTCGGTCCAGTCGCTGAGATAAGCGAGATGCGACTGCAGCTCCCATGGGCTCATGACCAGCGGCGAATTCACCTGCTCGATATCGATCGGCCGTCGGGGCGTGGTGCCCGGCTTCACGAGCTTCTCTTCGCCGCTATCCGCCAAACCGGCCCGGATCAGGTCCCACAATGGCCCGCTGCCGACCGTGTCGAGCACCAGGTGGATGCGCGTCTCATCGCCGCGGTTCGCGACCGAATGGCGATAGAAGGAATCGAGCAGCCAGCATTCGCCGGGCGCCATGTGGACCGTTTCGCCGGCACAGGTGAAGCCAACCTCCGGATTGGTGATCACCGGCACGTGAATGCGCAGATGCGTGCGCCAATAATAATGGACGTCGACATGCTCGGGCACGACCGCGCCCGCTTCGAGCCCCATGAGCCGGCTGCGTCCCCAGGTCGACGGCAGCGCCTGCAGGATTTCGAGGATGTAGGGGGATTGGCGCAGCCATTGCGTCGGCCCCATCGGGCCGGACGCCAGGTGCGTGATCTCGCCGCCCGGGCTGATCAGCGGGACCGCGATGTTGCCGTCGAATTTCTGCGGATGCTCGACCCACGCTTCCGCGGGCAGCGCCGTCACTTCGCGCGACAGCGCTTCTCCGCAAAAACGGATCGGCAATTTCAGCAATGGACGACCGACCCGCACTGGCCGCGGCTCCTCTAAGCTATTGAGATGCTGATACGGTCGGGCCGCGCCTTTGGCAAAGCAGAAACACCCCTGCCGCGCGCCCCGGGGCAAGCCACAGGGGCGCTCATTGGCCGGTGAATTTGGCCTCGCGCTTCTCGAGGAAGGCCGCGACGCCCTCGCGATAATCCTGGGTGAAGCCGAGCCGCCGCATCGCGTCGCGCTGAAGGTCGAGCTCCTCGTCCAGCGTATGCGTCCAGCTCGACCGGATCATCTGCTTGATCGCGGCGAGGCCGAGCGGCGGCAGCGAAGCGAGCTTGTTCGCGATCGCATCGACTTCCGCATCAAGGGCCTCGTCGTCGACGGCCTTCCAGATCATCCCCCATTGTTCGGCCTTCTCGGCGGGCAGGGGCTCGCCGGTCAGCGCGAGGCCAAGCGCCCGGGCCTGGCCGACGACGCGCGGCAGCGCCCAGGTCCCGCCGCTGTCGGGGATCAGTCCAATCGCCGAGAAGCTCTGGATGAATCTCGCCGATTTGGCCGCGACGACGATGTCGCAGGCGAGCGCGATATTGGCTCCGGCGCCGGCGGCCACTCCGTTCACTTTGGCGATGACCGGCTGGGGAAGCGAGGTCAGCGTCCGCACCAGCGGATTCCAGCATTGTTCGACCGTCTCGCCGAGGTCGACCGCCTGTCCCGGAGCGACCGCGCGGTCGTTGAGGTCCTGCCCGGCGCAAAACCCGCGGCCCGCGCCGCCGAGCACCACCACCCGCGCATCGCCGAGCCGAGCGAGCGCGTCGCGGAGCTCCTCATGCATTTGCACCGTGAAACTGTTGAGCCGGTCGGGACGATTGAGCGTAATGCGTGCGACGGAGCCATCCGCCTTGAAGTCGATGGTCTCGTAAGCCATGCCCGCCGAGTAGCGAAGGAATGGGCGTGGACGCAAACGAACTCGCATTGCGCGTCGCGCACGGGATGCTCGCAGCTGAGGGCACAGGTCCCGCTTGGGATATTCGCATCGAGGAGGCGCGCGAGGGCTATGCCCGGCTGGCGATGATCATCCGCCCCGACATGCTCAACGGCCACGGCATCGTCCACGGCGGCATGGTGTTCGCGCTCGCCGACACCGCGTTCGCCTATGTCTGCAACGGTCGTAATGAGAAGACCGTCGCCGCGCAGGCGTCGATCGTCTTCCTCGGAAGCGCGAACGAAGGCGAAACCCTGATTGCGGAAGCCGAGCAAGCCGCGGCCGTCGGGCGAAGCGGTGTGACGCGCGTTGCGGTGCGCACCGGTGACGGCCGTGCGATCGCCGAATTCACCGGCTATTCGCGAACGCTCGGCGGATCGGTCGTCGAGATTTGAACGTTGGACCCCCAGAGGTTACATCGCTGCCCATGTACACGACCGAGCTTCAGAAGACCGCCAGGATCGAGAATCTCGAGGATCCCAAGCTGCTCGAGGCGTTCGAGGCGCGGGTTGCGGCCGACGAGTTCATCGAACCCAAGGACTGGATGCCCGAGGCCTACCGGCGGACGCTGACCCGGCAGATCAGCCAGCATGCGCACAGCGAGATCGTCGGCATGCTTCCCGAGGGCAATTGGATCACTCGGGCGCCGTCGCTTCGGCGCAAGGCGATCCTGCTGGCGAAGGTCCAGGACGAGGCGGGACACGGGCTCTACCTTTATTGCGCGGCCGAGACGCTCGGCACGAGCCGCGAGGAAATGATCGAGGCGCTTCACTCTGGCAAAGCGAAATACTCGACGATCTTCAATTACCCGACGCTGACGTGGGCGGATATCGGCGCGATCGGCTGGCTGGTCGACGGCGCCGCGATCATGAACCAGGTGCCGCTGCAGCGGACGTCATACGGTCCCTATGCGCGGGCGATGGTCCGGGTGTGCAAGGAGGAGAGCTTTCACCAGCGCCAGGGCTACGAAATCATGATTGCGCTCGCCAACGGCACAGCCGAGCAGAAGCGTATGGCGCAGGACGCGCTCGACCGCTGGTGGTGGCCAAGCCTGATGATGTTCGGCCCGCCCGATGTCGACAGCCCCAACACCGCGCAGTCGATGCGTTGGCGGATCAAGCGCGAAACCAACGACGAGCTTCGCCAGAAATTCGTCGACATCACGGTGCCGCAGGCGGATTTCCTCGGCCTCAAGGTTCCGGATCCCGGCCTTGAGTGGAACGAGGAGAAAGGCGGCTACGACTTCGGCGAGGTCGACTGGGAGGAATTTTACGCCGTCGTCCGCGGCGAAGGCCCGGTCGCGAAAGAACGGATGAAGGCCCGCCGCGACGCTTGGGACAACGGCGCATGGGTGCGCGAAGCGGCGGCCGCGCATGAACAGAAACGCCGCGAACGGAAGGCGGCGTGAGCAGTGACTGGCCGCTTTGGGAAGTCTTCGTCCGCTCCAAGGGCGGCCTGGCGCATCGCCATGTTGGCAGCGTTCACGCTCCTGACTCGGAGCTCGCGCTCCGCCACGCGCGCGATACCTACACGCGGCGAATGGAAGGGGTGAGCCTGTGGGTCGTGCCGTCGGCTCAGATCGTCGCGTCCGACCCTGACGATGCCGGCGAGCTGTTCGAGCCCGCGGAGAGCAAGATCTACCGCCACCCGACCTTCTACGACATCCCCGACGAGGTGAAGCACATATGAGGGGGCGTTCCCCGGCGAAGGCCGGGGCCCATGGGCGCGCAAGCGCTGCTGCCGCAGCGCCCTGGACCCCGGCCTCCGCCGGGGAACAGCTCGACCCCCGCATCGATTACCTCCTGCGCCTCGGCGACGATGCGCTGATCCTCGGCCAGCGGCTGTCGGAATGGTGCGGCCATGGGCCGGTGCTCGAGGTCGACATCAGCCTCGCCAACCTCGCGCTCGACCTGGTCGGCCAGGCGACGCTGCTGCTGAACGAAGCCGGCGACGGCGATACGCTGGCATTCCACCGCGACGTTCTCGACTTCAAGAACTGCCTGCTGGTCGAGCAGCCCAACGGCGACTTCGCGCAGACCATCGCCCGTCATCTGCTCTACACGACGTGGCAGCACATGCTGCTCCAGCGGCTGACCCAGTCCGGCGACCGGTTCCTGCGTGAATTTGCGACCAAGGCGGTGAAGGAAGTCGCTTATCATCGCGAGCTGGCGGCGGAATGGACGATCCGGCTCGGCGACGGCACCGACGAGAGCGCCCGGCGCATGGCCGAGGGACTCGACTGGACCTGGCGCTTCGTTCCGGAGCTGTTCGAGGTCGACGAGCTCCTGCAGGCGGCGATCGATGCCGGGATCGCGTCCGATCCGACCGGCTTCGAGGACGAATATCGCTCGTCGATCGCCGCGGTCCTCGCCGAAGCCAGGCTCGAAACGCCCGCCGATCAGCGTCCGATCCTCGGCGGGCGGCGCGGCCATCACAGCGAGCATCTCGGCCACCTGCTCGCGGTCATGCAGTTCCTGCCGCGCACCTATCCCGACGCGATCTGGTAGGATGAGCGTCCATTTTCACGCGCTCAAGGTCGCGGAGATCGTGCCTGAGACGGCTGAGGCCAATTCGATCCGCTTCGACATTCCGCCGGAGCTGCGCGAGGCCTTCGCCTTCCGCGCCGGTCAGCACCTGACGCTGCGCGCGACGATCGACGGGGAGGAGGTCCGGCGGAATTATTCGCTGTGCACCGCGCCTGGCGATGAAGACTGGATGGTTACCGTCAAGCGGATCGGCGGCGGCGTCTTCTCAAACTGGGTCGGCGATCATTTGAAGCCCGGCGACACGATCGACGTGATGGTGCCGCATGGCAGCTTCACCACCGACTTCGACCCGGCAAACGCCCGCGACCTGGTCGGGATCGCCGGAGGCTCGGGAATCACTCCGGTGATGTCGCTGATCCGGACCGTGCTACGGGCGGAGCCGAACAGCCGCTTCACGTTGTTCTACGGGAATCGCGACAGTTCCTCGGTAATCTTCCTCGAAGCGCTCGCCAACCTGAGGGACAAATATCTCGGCCGCCTGGAAATCTACCATTTTCTCGACGCCGAGGAGCAGGACATCGAGCTGTTCAACGGAATGCTCGACCGAGAGCGATTGGACCAGGCGATTGCCGCGCTCGTGCCCGATGCCGCGGCGGTCGACGGCTGGTTCATCTGCGGACCCGGGCCGATGATGGATGCGGCCGAAGGCGCCTTGCTCGATCGCAACGTCGCCAGGGAGCGGATCCACATCGAGCGCTTCACCGCCGATCGGCCGGCCGGCGCGGCGGTCCGCGAACTGGCCGAGCTGCAGACCCAGGCCGCCGGCGTGACGGTGTCGGTGACCCTCGACGGCCGCACCCGCAAGGTGCCGTTCAGCGCCGGCAATATCCTCGACAGCGCGCGCGCGTCGGGCCTTCCGGCGCCGTTCGCGTGCAAGGCCGGAGTCTGCGCCACCTGCCGGGCCAAGGTCACGAGCGGCAAGGTCGAAATGGCGGTCCACTATGGCCTGACCGACGAAGAGGTCGCCGACAGTTATGTCCTGACCTGCCAGTCCGTGCCGGTCGGCGACGGCGTCGCGGTGGATTACGACGCATGACTTCGCTAATCGCCGATCGATGCTGACCCGGACCGACGCGAAGGCCAGAGGTTTGGCCGATCTTCCGCCCGTCGAGAGCGATTCGCTGCTGAAGCTGATCGCGCTCGCCAACGCCGATCCGCGACCCGACAAGATCGACGTCGGAGTCGGCGTGTTCCGCGACTCGGTCGGCAATACCCCGATCCTCAAAGTCATGAAGGAGGCCGAGCAGCGCCTGGTCGATAGCCAGGAGACCAAGGCCTATCTCGGAAGCTCGGGCGACAAGCGCTTCGCCGAACTGCTCCGGCCGATCCTGCTCGGCGAGCATGCCGAGGACGGGCGGATCGCCGGGCTGCAGACCCCGGGCGGCTGCGGCGCGCTTCGGCTCGGGTTCGAGCTGATCGCGACTGCCAATCCCGGCGCCCGCGTGCTGGTCGGCACTCCGACCTGGCCCAATCATCCGCCGATCATCAGCGCGGTCGGGCTGACGCAGGTCGAATATCCTTATTACGAGCGCGGGCAGGGCGCGATCCGGTTCGAGGACATGCTCGAGGCGCTGTCGCGCGCGGAGCCGGGCGACGTCGCCTTGCTCCATGGCTGCTGCCACAATCCGACGGGGGCCGACCTCGACCAGAGGCAATGGGCCGAGGTCGCCGACGTCTGCCGCGAGCGTGGCCTGATCCCGCTGGTCGACATCGCCTATCAGGGCTTCGGCCAGGGCCTGGACGAGGATTCTGCGGGCCTGCGCGGCATTCTGTCGCAATGCGACGAGGTGATCGTCGCGCAGAGCTGCGACAAGAATTTCAGCGTGTATCGCGACCGTGTCGGCTGCCTGTTCGTCAAAACCGGTTCCACCAGCGGCACGGCAACGGCGATGGCCCACGTCTTCCAGCGCGCCCGCGAGATGTGGTCGATGCCGCCGGACCATGGCGCGGCCGCGGCGCGGATCATCCTCGACGATCCCGAGCTTCGCGCGCGCTGGCTGGTCGAGCTCAAGGCGATGCGCGACCGGATCAACGCGGTGCGCCAGCGCATTGCAGCAGCCGACCCCCGCTTGGCCTTCATTGGCAAGCAGTTCGGGATGTTCTCGATGCTTCCGCTGAGCCTCGAGCAGGTGCTCAAGCTGCGCGAGGAGCACGGCATCTACATGGCCGACAGCGGCCGCTTCAACGTCGTCGGCCTCGGCGATCACGAGATCGACCGATTTACCGCCGCCGTGGTCGAGGCTCTGGACGCCTGACCATGGCTGACCGCGACCCGGGCAAGGTGTCCGCCGACGTGGATTGGCGCGAGGTTGCGAGGCTGGTCCTCACCAGCCGCGAAATGGACCGGATCGAGGAGCAGGAGCTCGTTCCCGCCAAGAAGGTGCTCTATCAGTTCAGCGCCCGCGGCCATGACATGGCGCAGGTCCTGCTCGGGTTGCAGCTGAAGGACGGCGACGGAGTTTTCGGTTACTATCGCTCGCGTCCGTTGCTCCTCGCGCTCGGAGTCCCGCTGGCCGACGCGCTCGGTTCGGGGATGGGCCTCGCCGGCGGCTATTCCGACGGACGCGATATCGGCGTCGTGTTCAATTATCCGAATCCCGGCGGCGCGCACGCGCTGCCGATGTGTGGCGGGGTCGGCGCGCAATATACGCCGGCGGCGGGCTGGGCGCAGGCGATCGCTTACAAGACCAAGGTGCTTAACGAGGGTCCGGAGGACGCGCTCGCGCTGGTGCTCGGGGGCGACGCGAGCTGTGCGACAGGTGGATTTTGGTCAGCTTTAACAATTGCAACTACACAACAGTTGCCGCTGGTGATTTACATCGAGGACAATGGCTACGGCATCTCGGTTCCCTCGGAATATCAGACGCCTGGCAAGGATATCGCGGCCAATCTCGCGAGCTTCTCCGGGCTGACGATCTTCAATGGCGACGGGACCGACCCGGCCGAGGCGTCGAAGCTGGTGCATGCCGCGGTCCAGCACGTCCGGACCAGGCGCGCGCCCGCGCTGCTTCGGCTGACCGTGCCGCGCCTCGAGGGGCACAGCGCGCAGGATACCCAGGCCTATAAGACCGAGGCGGAGATCGCGGCCGAATGGTCGCGCGACCCGCTGCCCCGGCTCAAGGCGCACGTCGCCAAGCTGCAGATCGGTAGCGACCAATGGTCGAGCCTCGAGCAGGAGACGGCGTGGCAGGTTCAGGCGGCGGTCGCCGAGGCCGAAGCGCGCGGGATCGCATCGCCAGAAACGGTGACCAGGCACGTGTTCGACGAGGGCGAGCTGCAGCAGGTCGGCGGCTTGTGGAACAGCGGCTACACGCCGCCGCCGTCGACCGAAACGCCGGCCGGTTCGGGCCAGCGCATCAACATGGTCACCGCCATTCGCCGGGTGCTCGAGCAGGAGCTCGAGGCCAACCCGCGCGTGCTATCGTTCGGCGAGGACGTCGGCCCGAAGGGCGGAGTTCATGCGGTGACCCTCGGCCTGCAGGAGAAGTTCGGCCGCGACCGAGTGTTCGACACGTCGCTCAACGAGGAGGGGATCGTCGGCCGCGCCGTCGGAATGGCGCTGGCCGGACTGATGCCGGTGCCCGAAATCCAGTTCCGCAAATATGCCGAGCCGGCGACCGAGCAGATCCACGATTGCGGGACGATGCGCTGGCGCACGCACAACCGCTTCGCCGCACCGATGGTGCTGCGAGTCCCTGGCGGCTTCTTCAAGTGCGGCGACCCGTGGCATTCGATGACCAACGAGGTCGAGTTCGTGCACAACCCCGGCTGGAAGGTCGCCGTGCCGTCGAACGCCGAGGACGCGGTCGGGCTGCTGCGCAGCAGTCTGCGCGGCAATGACCCTGTGCTGTTCTTCGAACATCGCGCGATGCTCGACGACGCGTGGGCGCGGCGGCCCTGGCCGGGCGACGATTACGTCCTGCCGTTCGGCCGCGCGAAGAAGACCCGCGAGGGCGAGAAGATCACCATCGTCACCTGGGGCGCGATGGTCCCACGGTGCGAGGCGGCGGCCGAGGGCGTCGGCGCCGACGTGATCGACCTTCGCACGCTCCAGCCGTGGGACAGCGACACGGTGCTCGACAGCGTCCGCCGCACGCGCCGCTGCCTGATCGTGCACGAGGATCTGCGCACCGGCGGCTTCGGCGCGGAGATCGCCGCGGTAGTCGCCGACGAGGCGTTCCTCGACCTTGACGCGCCGGTCGCGCGCGTGACGATGCCGGACATCCCGAGTCCGCATCACCCGAAGCTGATGGAATGGGCGCTGCCCTCGGTCGAGCGCATCCGCGCCGAGATCGAGCGCCTCGTAGGATTCTGAAGTGATCGACGTGCGCGTCCCCGACGAGCAGGAGGGCACCAAGGCGGTCGTCCGCGCTTGGCTCAGGCAAGTCGGCGATGCGGTGGCGGAGAACGATCCGCTGGTCGAGCTGGAGACCGACAAGGTGACTCAGGAGGTTCCCGCGCCGGCGGCGGGGGTGCTCGTCGAGATCGTGCTGGACACCGACGCCGAAGCCGTTCCAGGCGCGCTGCTGGCGCGGATTTCGACGGAAGAGGAAGTTGTCGGTTCCCCGGCGGAGGCCGGGGTCCAGGGCGCTGCGAAAGCAGCGCTTTCGGAACCTGCAGCGCCTTCCGGCGCTCCTGGGCCCCGGCCTTCGCCGGGGAACGGGGAAACCGGCCTCTCGCCTTCCGTCCGCCGCGCATGCCTGCAGCACGGGATCGATCCGTCGCGCATTCAAGGCAGCGGCCGCAACGGCCGCGTCACTCGCGAGGACGTCGACCGCGCCGTGGCGTCGGCCACCGTGGTCAGCGTCGGCGAGCCGGCAACGGCCCAGCCGCGGCGGTTCGCTCCACAGGACATTCCCCATGACCGGATGCGCCTGAGCATCGCCGAGAACATGGCTCGCGCGGTCGCCGAGCAGCCGCACGTCACCGCCGTGTTCGAAGCCGATTTCACCGCCGTCGCGGCGCACAAAGCGGCGCTGGCGGCGAAGGGCACGAAGCTCAGCTACACCGCCTACATCGTCAAGGCCGCGGCCGAGGCGATGGCGGCCGCGCCGGCGATCAACGGCCGCTGGGAGCCGGACCGGATCGCCATCTCGCCGACGGTCGATATCGGAGTCGGCACGGCGCTCGGAGAGAAAGGCCTGGTCGTCCCGGTCGTGAAGGATGCCGGCGTGCTGACCCTGGAGCAGATCGGCGCGAAGCTCGACGACCTGACCCGCAAGGCTCGCGACGGCAAGCTCGACCGGTCGGACGTCTCGGGCGGCAGCTTCACCATCTCCAACCACGGAGTCTCGGGCTCGCTGCTCGCCGCGCCGATCATCCTTCACCAGGGGCAGGCGGCGATTCTCGGCGTCGGCAAGCTCGAAAAGCGCGTGGTCGTCCGCACCGTTAACGGGCGGGACGCTATGCTCATCCATCCGATGGCCTATGTGACCCTGACCATCGATCACCGCGTGGTCGACGGCCACCAGACCAATGCGTGGCTGACGCGGTTCGTAGAAATCCTGGAAACCTGGCCGGCACCGTAATTCTCCTCCGCTGCATTTGCAGGGAAGGGGGACCAGCGCAGCTGGTGGAGGGGTCTTCTTCAGTCCTGCGCGAGACCCCTCCGCCATCCGCTCTTCGGCGGATGGTCCCCCTCCCCTCGAAATCGAGGGGAGGAGATCACACCTCGATCACCGTGTATGGTTTGCCGAACAGCGGCTTCAGCACGAATTGCGCGACATTGTAGACCGGTTTGCCGAGCGGCGTGCGGCCTTCGTACTTGCCGTGATGGGCGTGACCGTGAACCACCGCCTGGACATGATCGAAGCGGTCGATCGCGTCGGCCAGCCGCTGCGACCCGAGATATTGGAAGATGACTTCCGGCTCGCCCTCGAGAGTCTCGACCGTCGGCGAATAATGCAGCACGGCGACGCTGCGTTCGGTGCGCAAGGTCCGCAGCTGATTCTCGAGCTTGCGCGCTTCGTTCATCGCTTCGTCGACGAACGCCTTGGCGATCGGTTCGCCGAACGGCGCCAGCTCGCCTCGTCCGTAGCCGCCCATGAAGCCTTTGACTCCGGCAAAGCCGACGCCCTCGATCTCGGTGGCCTGCTCGTCGAGCACGGTCATTCCGGATTCGTGGAGAATGCGCGTGACCTCTTCCGGCTGGCCGCATTCGTAATCGTGATTGCCGAGCACGCCGAGCACTGGGATCGAGCAGGCGCGGAGGTCCTCGGCGAGAATTTGCGCTTCCGTGGTCCTGCCGAAATTGGTCAGGTCGCCGCACAGCACCAGCACGTCGGCCGCGCTCGAAATCTCGGTGAACAGCTCGCGATACGGAGCGACACTTTCCTCCATCACATGGAGGTCGCCTATCGCCGCAACTCTGAGCTTCCCGTCAGTCCGTGGCATATTGCTCTTCGAGGTTGCCGACGGCTTCGGAGAAGCCCCATTGCTCGACGTCGATCGAATAATCGCGCGGGCTGAAGATCCGTCCGCGGCAGACGGCCTTGCCGGGCGGCTTGACCATCATCTGATCGTTCACCCGGCCGAGCAGCTCTTCCATGATCCATCGCGGCACGCGATGCCGTTCGCTCGGATAGATGAAGCGGAAATTGAGCAGCGCCATCAGCAGCACTTCCCAATACAGCTCCATGTGCGACAGCAGCATCTTCCAATCGATCCGGTCGTGGCATTTGAGGATCATGTGGGCGACGTCGGCGCCGTCGTAACGATGATGGTCCTGGACGAAGACTTTCGACCAGATGAACTGCGTCGGCGGGACCAGTTTCACCTTGGCTCCGAACAGCTCGCTCTCCGGCGCGTCGACGAACCAGTCGTCGGTGACGTGGGTCGTCACGGTCGGCATGTTGGTGATGACGTCGACGAACAGCTGGCCGCGAGTGATTCGGTTCAGCCAGCGCTCGTCGACCGTTTCGACGTCAAAGCCGTGACCGCGAAAATAGGACAGCAGCCGAAGCGCATCTCCGGCCTTGGCGAACACGTCGACATCCTTGGTCGGCCGATCGATCCCGGTGTAGCTCGCCAGCGCATAGGTTCCGGAAACCAGGAACGGGATCCGCGATTCGGCCATCATCCGCAGCACTTCGGAATAGAAGGCTTCGGCTGCGGGCGGCGGCTGGATCAGTGTGCCGTTCGGCTTGCGCGCTTGGGTGGCCATCGCTGCGCCTCAACGGGAGGCGAGACGTGCCGGTTCCGAAACGGGCGTTATTCGATACGGATACTGTCGAGGATCGCCCGCATTTCGGCGCGTTTGCCGTTGCGCTCATCGGCGCGGGTCCCGGCGCCGATCATCAGGAAGACCGAGCCGGTCGGAACGATCCAGAATTCGGAGACGGTCGGAATGGCCTGGCCTCCTGCCCGGAGCGTGTAGGCGACGCGCGCATAGGCCGCGCGCTTTCCGGCCACGGTGGTCGGCGTCGGGCCCTCCTCGATGGTCAAATCCGAAAAGGCGCGGCGGAGGATCGGGATGGTGCCGCCGAGGATCGCTTCGGGCGGGCGGCCGGCAAAAGCGCCGAGCGGCCTGACGTTGACCTTGAAGCTCGGATTGAGGTCGTCGTGCGGTTCCGGATATTTGGCGATCATCACCGCGGGCACGGTCGCATATCGGGCGACGAGCTCCTGGAACTCAGGATCGTCCATCCGAACGCTGCGGATGTTCCGGACATTCTGGTCGGCGCTGACCGTCGACCAGCCGTCCGGGCGAACCAGGGTCAGTCCGACGGCGGGAACTCGAATGGTTTCGCCGACCGCCGTTTTGCCTATGGCCGGAAGCGGTCCGGCCGCCGGCGCTTGGGGCGGGCTTGCCGGCTTCGGATAAACCAGCATTCCGACACCAAAGGTGAGCACAAATCCGAGGATCGCGATCGCGGCGACGCTCCCTGTTCGGCTCGACGGGGTCTCACCGGCGCTTTCTGCGACATCTTCCGACATGTTCGCCCCCCTTGCGAAACGCCATTCGAAGGGGTGGATGATCACGCGTTTATCTTTCCCTGTCCAGCCGTGTCTGTCTCAAGCGCTCAGGTAAGTTCCTGCAATGACAGCATTTCACCTCGGACGTCGTGGGGTGTCGTGATAGCTTTGCTTTGGTCGATGAAGGGGAGATCGTGAAATGGACAGCACATTCGGCAACTGGCGTAACGCGATCGTCGGGGTGGGATTGACGGTCGCGGTTGTCGGCGGCGCGCTGGCCGCGGCGTTCTTTTAAGGCATCGGCTCGCCGATCCGGGGCGCTCGCTTACCGGTCGGGTCCGATTAACATAGGCGAATGGGCTCGCCCCCGAATATCCCTACGTTCGTGGCCGTCACGCCGGGGGTGGCGCACCTATGGGTCAGTATCGCCTGTATTTCCTCGATCGCGGGAGCGGTCACATCGCGACCAGCCGCGAATTCCATGCCGATGACGACGCGGCTGCCATCGAGCTTGCCGCGCAACTGCGCCAGGGTCAGCCGGTGGAGCTGTGGTCGCGCGACCGGAAGGTCAAGCGGTGGGAGGCGGACTAGGCGCTTTGCGCCTTGCGGTAGGTCACCAGTTCCGGGTTAAGCCGCTTCAACAGGTCGTGACGGATCTGGTGCCCGCTGAGGTGAGAGTGGACGTTGAGATATCCCTCCCGCATCAACTTGCGCTTGACCTCTTCGACCGATCCGGATTCTGCGGCGAGCTGATACGCCCGCTCTATGATATTGACCCCGTTCACTCCTTGATCCCTATGCCGTGACGGATACGTAACAGCTGAACCGGCGCGCGCCGAAAAGGTTTCCGCCCCCGCGCGCAGCGTGACCTGCCGATGCAATGGCGGGCAATACAACACGGTTGCGCTTCAGAGGAGCCGGAGAAAGGGGGGTTGGCGCACCCAAGAGGATTCGAACCTCTGACCTCTGCCTTCGGAGGGCAGCGCTCTATCCAGCTGAGCTATGGGTGCGCAGGCGCGCCCGCTTAGCGGCTAGCCGGGAGAGCGGCAAGCCGGATCGAGGAATTGCCGGAGGCCGGCGTGGAGCTCGGTTCGGGCCGAGCCGACGATCATTCCGACATGGCCCGTTTCGAGGCGCATGGCCGGCCCTTTGGGAGCGGTCGGCGCCGGTGCGATGCGGTCCTTTCCGGCCAGGATATGGAGGGCCGGGACGGCGAGCGCGTCGCCCGCCGCGCGGCCGCCGACGCGCCACTCGCCCGATCCGGGCAGGTCTCGCCCGAACAGGTCTTCGATCAGTTCCCGCGCCGCGGGGTAGGGCAGCGGCTCGCCTTCGTTCGCCCAGTCCTCGAGCGCGACGAAGCGGCGCGCCTCGGCGCTGCCCGGTTCGAGCCGTCCCAGCTCGGCGAACTTGCCCACGGTCCGCTGCGGATCGAGCGACCAGAAGGCGGCCTGGAGGACTTCCATCGGCAGCGCTCCAAGGGTCCGCGACGCGGGCTTTGAATTGCGCCACATGTCAGCCAGCGCGCCCCGCGACTCCGCCGGATAGTGCGAGAAGCTCCACGGTGCGGCGAGCGTCGCCACCCGTTCGACCGGAATCATGCCGGCGGCCGCAATCGCCATCGTCCCGCCGAGACAATAGCCGACCAGCGCCGCCGGCTGGCCGATGCTGCGCAACAACGGCTGCAGCAGATGCTCGACGTGGCCGGACACCGACAGGTCGGACCGGTCATCGGCGCGGCCCCAGTCGAGCAGCAGCACGCGCCGACCCATGCGAGTCATCGCGCCGGCGAGCGACACCTCGCCATCGAGATCGAGGATCCGCGGCGGGTTGATCAGCGACGGGACCAGCACGGCAGGCGCTCCGCTGCCGCCATAGTCGCGCAGGCAGGCGCCCCGTTCGCGCGCGATTTGCGGACGTGGCGCCGGCGCCTCGTCGCGCGCCGCGGACTGATAGACCTTGAGCCCGACGAGCGCGGCCCGCGCCAACTCGGGTTCGCGCTGCGAAACCTCCCGGACCAGCTCCAGGAACAATGGCAGCGGCCGCGGGGCCCGTTTCTCGGCGCGTTCATGTTGCAGTGCACTATGCTCCGGTAGTAAGTCCCGCGGCGAGTTTCGGGAGCGATCCATGGCCAAGTCTAGCGCAAAAGTGACGATCAAGAAGTACGCCAACCGGCGGCTTTATGACACCGAAAGCTCAAGCTACATCACCCTCGACCGTCTTGCGCAAATGGTGCGCGAAGGCCGCGAGTTCGAAGTGGTCGACGCCAAGACCGGCGAGGACATCACCCGCCAGGTGCTGACCCAGATCATCGTCGACGAGGAAGCGCGGGGCGGCGCGGCCATGCTGCCGATCAATTTCCTCAAGCAGATCATCGGCCTTTACGGCAATTCGATGCAGACCTTCGTCCCGCAATATCTCGAATCCGCGATGGAGGCGTTCCAGCGCAACCAGAGCGCGGTCAAGGATGCGTTCGGGGCGAACATGTTCGCCGACCTCGCCAAGCGCAACATGGCGATGTTCGAGGACGCGGCCCAGGCCTTTTCGGGCAAGCCCAGGCCCCAGCCGAAAGCAGGCGACAATCCAAGGGCTGATGAAGTCGAGCAATTGAAGGCCGAGCTCGACGCGCTTCGCGCCAAAGTCGACAAGCTGAACCGCTGATCTGCCGATGAGGGTATTTTTTGCCGCAGCGTTCGCGCTGGCCGCTGCTTCGTCGCTTCCCGCTCAAACCCCGCCCGCGCAACCTTCGCCCCCGACAGTGGCCGCGCCCCAGGCCGCCACGCCCCAGACGGTTACGCCGCCAACCGCTCCGGATCTGACTTACGCCCTCCCGATGGCCGGTTATTGGACCTTCGCGCCAACCTCCGATGGCAGCGCCGCAACCTTCCTCAGCCCGTCGGCGATGCCGCAACTGGCGATCCGCTGCTCGCGCGCGACCCGGCGCGTCAGCATTTCCCGGGCGGCGACCGGCGCGGCGCCGTTCCTCTATGTGTGGACGAGTTCGCTGACGCGCGGCGTTCCGGCGAGTTTCGATCCGGCGACCGCGCGCCTCACCATCCAGCTTGCCGCATATGATCCGTTGCTCGACGCGCTCGCCTTCGCCCGCGGCCGCTTCGCGGTCTACGTTGCGGGGAGCCCGGCGCTGGTCCTGCCGGCCTGGCCGGAGGTCGTGCGGGTGATCGAGGATTGCCGGAACTGAGGGGGAGGAACTGATTGCACTGTCACCGTAGTTCAATTCACTCGGGCCTCGAACAATCAATGGCGTTGTTATACTTTAGAGACTCAACG
>JBJMUB010000103.1:0-13323 GCA_045811385.1 Sphingomicrobium sp.
GCCGCTGCCCATTTCCAGGAGCGGATTCTTGGCCATCTCCTCGGCAATGACGGATTCCAGCTCGAGATTGGTAAGGGTCAGGAGCTTGATCGCCTGCGTCAGCTGGGGAGTCATCACCAGCGACTGGGATTGGCGAAGATCGAGGCGGGGGCCGATGGCCATTGGGACTAGAGCGTAAAGCCTTCGCCCAGGTACAACCGCCGGACATTCTCGTCGGCGACCAGCGCCTGCGGCGTGCCCTCGAACAGCACCTGACCGTCGTAGATGATGCAGGCGCGATCGACGATGTCGAGCGTCTCGCGGACATTATGGTCGGTGATGAGCACGCCGATGTCGCGCTTCTTGAGCTCGCGGACGAGCTCGCGGATGTCGGCGATGGAGATCGGGTCGATGCCCGCGAAGGGCTCGTCGAGCAGCATGATCGACGGCTCGGCCGCCAGCGCGCGGGCGATCTCGCACCGTCGCCGCTCGCCGCCGGACAGCGCCATGGCGGGCGAATCACGCAGCGCGCCGATACCGAACTCGCCGAGCAATTGCTCGAGGCGCTCGCGGCGCGCGTGGCGGTCGGGCTCCGTCACCTCGAGCACCGCGAGGATGTTCTGCTCGACCGTCAGGCCGCGGAAGATCGAGGTTTCCTGCGGCAGGTAGCCGAGCCCGAGGATCGCCCGCCGGTACATCGGCAGGTCGGTGATGTCCTGCCCGTCGAGGAAGATCCGGCCGCTGTCGGGCTTGACCAGCCCCATGACCGAATAGAAGCAGGTCGTCTTGCCCGCGCCGTTGGGCCCGAGCAGGCCGACGACCTCGCCGCGATGGATGTCGAGCGACACATCGTGAAGCACCGCGCGCTTGTCGTAGGACTTGGCGATCGAGCGGACTTCGAGCCCGCCGATCACCTGGTCCGTGCCAGCCGCAGGACGGACGAAGGTCGCGGCTTCGTTCATCGACCCTATGGCTGTCTGCGCTGCGGCACGGTGAAGTGACCGGAGACCCGCCCGCCGCTCTGGTTCACCCCCGGCGGTCCGCCGTCGATCACTGCGCGGCCCGAATCGAGGTCGATCACCAGCCGCGATCCGTTGACCTGGTTGGCGCCGCGGTTGAGCTGGACGGCGCCGATCAGCGTGATCAGCTTGCGGTCGAGGTCGTAGATTCCGAAGTCGCCCTTGGCGGTTTCGGACGGACTGCGCACCGTCACCCCGCCGGCCGCGTCGAGGCGCCGGATCTGGACTCCGCCGCTGCTTTGTGACCCGCCGCTGTAGGCGACCGTCAGCCGCGCGGTGTCGAGGCTGAGCTCGGCCTGCTTGACGTGGACGTTGCCGGCGAAGATCGCCCGGTCGGCGCGGTCCTGGACCTCGATCCGGTCGGCGCTGACATCGACCGGGGCGTCGCTGTCATGGCCCTTGAGCGCCGACACCGAGTTCTGCTTCTGCTGCGCGAGCGCCGTCGTCGCTCCGACGGCAAGCGCGGCCGCCAGAACGGGTAAAGCAAGGATAATGCCGAAAAACCGCATCGCCTTCATCTGACCGCCCCCTGGACGATTTTCAAGCGAGTCCCGCCGTCGAGGTTGACTTTGCGCTCGCCGAGATCGGCGCGCAGCCGGCCGGCCTGGAATCGGCCCAGCCGCATCTGGCCCGACACCGGCCCCGAGCTCGCCAGCTGGCGCTGCTTGAGGTCGACGAGCACGTCGCGGGTCTCGAGCCGGTAGCCGTCGGGTCCCACCACCCGGACCGGTCCGTTCACCGCCATTTGCTGGGTATCGAGGTCGTAGCGGCCGTGGTTGGCGGCGATCATCAGCGGACCTCCGGCGAGCGCGAGCCTGGCGAACATGCCTTCGATGTCGACGATCGGGACCTCGGCGCTGCGCTGGAGCGCTCGATTGGCCGTGATTTCGAACTTCTGTCCCTTATTGTCGGAGCCGACGTAGCGCGCGGTCTCGACCCGCATCCGCTCGGGCACATTCTCGACCTTCTTTTTGTCGAGGATAAAGCTGACATCGCCTTCCTTGCGCAGCGGGGCGAAGGCGAGGATGGCGATCAGCGCCCCGACCGCCGAGGGCAGCAGGATTTTCGACCAGCGGACGATTCCGTCGTGGGCGCTGCCTGGAACGGCCCAGCGCTGCTTGCCGGCGCGCTCGCGGACGGCGGCGTCAGACATGGTCAGCCGTCATGGGTGAAAATATCCTGTTCGGGCCAGCCGGCGAGGTCGAGCAGGGCCCGGGTCGGGATGAACTCGAAGCACGCCTGGGCGAGCGCGACTCGATCCTCGCGCTGCAGCCGTTCGTCGAGCTTGTCCTTGAGCGCGTGGAGGTAGCGCACGTCGCTCGCGGCATAGTCGCGCTGCGCGTCGCTGATTTCGTCGGCGCCCCAGTCGCTGGTCTGCTGCGCCTTGCTGAGGTCGATATTGAGCAGCTCTTTGACCAGGTCCTTGAGGCCGTGGCGGTCGGTGTAGGTGCGGATGAGGCGCGAGGCGGTTCGCGTGCAGTAGAGCGGCGCCGCGAGGATCCCGAGATAGGCCTGCATGATCCCAACGTCGAAGCGGGCGAAATGGTAGAGCTTGAGGCGATTCTGGTCGCTCAGCAGGGCCTTGAGGTTGGGCGCCGAATAATCGCTTCCGCGCCTGAAGCGGACGAGATGCTCGTCGCCCTTGCCGTCGGACAATTGCACGAGGCACAGCCGGTCGCGGCCCGCAACCAGGCCCATCGCCTCGGTATCGACGGCGATCGGGCCGTCCGCGAACCGGACATCGTAGTGCAGGTCCTCCTCATGGAAATGGATCGCCATTCAAGGTCCTTATCAACTCGTTCCTGAACCGCTTTAGTCCCCCCGCGGCGGTCGGCGCCACCCCGCGGCAATCGAATCACTAGAGCGGCCCATATTTTTCCTGTAAGGCCGCGGACGGTGCGTGTGTGGGAAACGCACCGGCCGGTTGCGCCTCGGGCCCAGCGCGTTGGTTCTAATTCGAATGGGGCACATAAGAAGTTTGGATACGCATGGGTTTCGACAGAGGGCGTAAAGGCGATCGCGGAGGGCGCGGTCGCGACAAGCGCGACGGTTTCGGCGAAGAGACTTTCGCAGGCGATTTCGGCGGCGGTGGATTCCAGGAACGCGGCGGCTACGGCGGTGGCGGACGTGGCGGCTACGGCGGCGGTGGCGGCGGTTTCGGTGACCGCAGCGGCGGCGGTGGTGGCGGCTACGGCGGTGGCGGTGGCGGTGGCGGCGGCTTCCGTGGCGGCGGTGGCGGCGGAGGTTTCCGCGGCGGCGGCGGCGGAGGCGGCGGAATGCCTCCCCAGGTCGTCGGCGAAGGCAAGGGCATCGTCAAATTCTTCAATCCGCAGAAGGGCTTCGGCTTCATCGTCCGCGATGATGGCGGCGAGGACGTGTTCGTCCACATCTCCGCGGTCGAACAGGCCGGCCTGACGGATCTGGCCGACGGTCAGCCGCTCGAGTTCACTTTGGTCGATCGCGGCGGACGAATCTCCGCGACCAACCTCAGGATCGACGGCGAGCCGATGGCGGTCGAGCGCGCCGAGCGTGCTCCGCAGCGCCAGCTGACCGGTGAGAAGGCCAGCGGGACGGTCAAGTTCTTCAACTCGATGAAGGGCTTCGGCTTCATCCAGCGCGACGACGGGCAGCCCGACGCATTCGTCCACATTTCCGCCGTCGAGCGCGCCGGAATGCCGACCCTCAATGAGGGCGACCGGCTCGAGTTCGAGATCGAGGTCGACCGTCGCGGCAAATATGCGGCGGTCAACCTGCAGCCGAAGACCGACTAGCACTCACCATTCAAGGGGGCGAGGGAGCCGGCGGGACTCGCGTTCCGCCGGCTCTCTGCTGTGCGCTACATCGCGCTCGCATAGAAGGCCGCGAGATCCGCCTTGAGCTGTCGCGCCGAAGCGGGGTCGGTGTACATCATGTGACCCGCTTCATAATAAGCGTAGCGGATGTTCGACTGCAGCTGCGGCTCCAGCGCGAGATGTCCGAACTCATAATCGGCCCCGTGGAACGGCGTCGCTAGGTCGTAATAGCCGTTGACCGACAGCACCTTCATCCGCGGGTTCTGGCGCATCGCATTGGCGAGATCGACGCTGGTGTCCGCAATTTGCTGGTCGCCGTCCGGCCCCTTGTGCTGGAAGTTCCAGCCGTCCGGTCCGCCGTAGATCGCGGCATAATTGTTGGGCCGGTAGACGAGGTCGGTCTTGTAGCCGAGATCGCGGTACAGATAGTCGTTGAGGGCGCCGACGAAGCCGCCGGTGATCGCGCTCGCCTGCGGGTCGTAGCTGGTGCCGGCTCCGGCATTGTCGGCCTCGGTGCCGACGTAGCGCGAGTCGATCCGCCCGATGATCTGGCCGCGGTCGCGCAGCAACTCCCGGCGGAAGCGGTCGTCTTGAACCCGCAGGTTCGAGCGGACGATATAATCGGGCGAAACGCCGAGGAAGCGCGCCATCTGTTGCGCCACCGACTGGCGCTCCTCAGCGGTGAGCGTGTTCCCGCGCTGGAGCGCAGCGGTGTACGGCCCGGCGGCGAACGCACTGGCGTCGGCGAGGAATTGACGGAGGTCGGGTTTCGGCTGGATCTTGCCGTGGTACCAGGCATTGGCAGCCAGCGTCGGGAAGAAGTTCACGAACGATTGGTCGCCCTGGAAATCGGCGAAGTTGAACACGGTCGAGACGAAGGCGATACCGTTGAGCTGAACGCCCTGGTCGAGCAGCTTCGACGACAGACCGGCGGCGCGCGTCGTTCCGTAGCTTTCGCCGATGATGAACTTGGGGCTGTTCCAGCGGCCGTATTTGGTGAGGTAGCGCTGGATGGTGCGAGCGAAGACGTCGAGATCCTTGTCGACCCCGAAGAAATCCTTCGGCTCTGCCTTGCCCAGCGGCCGCGACAGGCCGGTGGTGGGGGCATCGATGAACACCAGGTCGGTGATGTCGAGCAATGTGTCCGGGTTGGGACCGTAGCGGAACGGCGGCCCGGCGATCGTTTCGGGGTTCGCGGCGTCGACCTTCATCGGCCCGAACGATCCCATATGCAGCCACATCGTCGACGAGCCCGGCCCGCCATTGAACAGGAACGTCACCGGCCGCGGCCGACCGTTCGAAGGGACGGTGTAGGCGACATAGAACATGCTCGCGGTCGGCTCGCCGTCGGCGTTGCGGATCGTCAGGTGGCCGGGGGTGGCCGTGTATGACAATATCCGCCCGCGCATCGGGATCGAGCGCTTCACCGGCTCCGCGTCCTCTTCGACGCTCGCCTTCACCTGATCGGGATTCGGCTTGGCCGCCTCGGCCTTGGCGTCCTTCGACGGCGTGTCGCCGGCGGGCGCGTTCTGCGCGGCGAGGGGCGCTCCGGTGAGCGCAAGTGTCAATGCGAACAGTGACGTGCGGGTCATTGGGCACCTTTCATCGGGATTGGCTTGCCCGCGACCATGACGAAATCGACGTGCTGCACAGCCCGTGGATCGACCAACGGGTCGCCGTCGACTGCGATCAGGTCGGCGGATTTGCCCGGATCGAGCGTCCCCGTCTCGTTCGACAGGCCCATGAGGTCGGGACCGCCCTTGGTGGCCGCGATCAGCGCGTCCCGTGCGCTCATCCCGCCCTTAGTCACCATCAGCTCGAGCTCGCGGTTGGCTTCGCTGTGCGGCGCGACGGCGCTGTCGGTGCCGAGCGCGATCTTGACGCCGGTTCGGTAGGCGAGGTTGAGGCCTTTGCCCCAGCTGGCCAGCGTCTGCCGAGTCTTCATTTCCGAAGCGGGCGACATCTTGCCGGTCCCGAGCAGACGCTCGATTCCGCTGAACGCCATCAAAGTCGCCGAGAAGTAAGAGCCCCGCGCCTTCATCGCCCGCGCGCCCGCCTCGTCGAGAAAGGTCCCGTGCTCGATCGAATCGACGCCGGCGCGCACCGCCGCTTCGATCCCGCGGGCGCCGTGGGCGTGGGCCGCGGCCTTGAGGTGCATGGCGTGGGCCATGTCGACAATCGCCTTCATCTCCTCGTCGGTGAAATGCTGCTCGAGGCCCATGTAGCCGGGATCGAGGACGCCGCCCGTCGCATGGAATTTGATCACGTCGACGCTGGCCGCGGCGAGCCTGCGCACCGCCTGCTGGCACTGCAGCACGCCGGTACAGACGGCCGGGCTGAGCTCGGCCTTGTTCACCGCTTCGGCAAGTTCGGGGGGAAGGCCCGTGGCGTAGTCCCCGTGCCCGCCGATGATCGACAGAGCCTCGCCCGATACCTTGATCCGCGGACCGGGAAACCGGCCTTCGGCGACCGCATCGCGGACGGCGGTGACCGCCGACGTTGCGCCACCCAGGTCGCGAACGGTGGTGAAGCCCGCCCGCGCCATCTCCAGCGCGTGGGTGAGACCCACCGTCGCCGCATAAGGATCCGAATATTTCTGGGTGAAACCCATATACCAGGGCTCACCGCTGTTGGACGTCAGGTGGACGTGAACGTCGGTCATGCCGGGCATCACCGTCCGGCTGCGCTCGTCGACGACGATCGCGCCGGGCGGAGAGATGAAGCCGCTGTCGATCCGGCTGACGCGGCCATTCTCGACGATCACCGTCGAATTGCCGCGCGCCGGCTGCGCCGCATCGACGATCAGCCGTCCCGCCTGGATCGCATAGGTGGCCGCGTTCGCGGAATTGGCGCTTGCCAGCGCGGCGACTCCGGCGAGCAATTGCTTGACCATGGAAATCCCCTCTCTCGCGAAGAGAGGACGATTAACGCGCTGACCGCGCTCTTCAAGTCACCAAAGATTGCAAAGTTGTAATGTGGTCGGCTTCGGCGGCGGGCTTGTCGGTGCGGATTCGGCTGATCCGCGGGAAGCGCATCGCCAGGCCCGACTTGTGGCGGCCGCTGTAGTGGATCGAATCGAACGCGACTTCGAGCACCAGGCTCTTCTCGACCTCGCGGACCGGGCCGAAGCGCTCGACGGTATGGCCGCGGATCCAGCGGTCGAGCCATTTCAATTCCTCGTCGGTGAACCCGAAATAGGCCTTGCCGACCGGAAGCAACTCGCCCGCCTCGGTCCAGCAGCCGAAGGTATAATCGCTGTAATAGCTCGATCGCTTGCCGGAGCCGCGCTGGGCGTACATCAGAACGCAGTCGGCGATCAGTGGATCGCGCTTCCATTTGTACCACAGGCCGGTGCGACGCCCGGCGACGTAGGGGCTGTCGCGGCGTTTGAGCATGATCCCCTCGATGGCGACGTCGCGGGCATTCGCCCGCAGCTCCCCGAGCGCCTCGAAATCCTTCGCTTCGATCAATTGCGAAACGTCGAAGCGCTCGGGGTCGAGCTTGCCAGCGAACGCTTCCAGCCGCGTGCGGCGGCCGTTCCACGGCAGCTCGCGCAGGTCTTCGTCGCCGTCGAACAGGATGTCGTAGAGCCGGACGAACGCCGGGTAGGAGCCGAGCATCTTCTCGCTGACATTCTTGCGGCCCAGGCGCTGCTGAAGCGCATTGAAACTCGCCGCCGCGCCGCCGTGGACGTCGGCTTGCCCCTGGTCCGATCCGCGCACGAGCAATTCGCCGTCGAGCACGCCTTTGGTCCGGAACGCCTCGGCAACGTCGGGAAAGCTGCCCGAGATATCGTCCCCGGTGCGGCTGTAGAGCCGGGTCTCGCCGCCGGCATGGACCAGCTGGACCCGGATCCCGTCCCATTTCCACTCGGCCGCATAATCGTCGAGCGAGACTTTGGTCTCGTCGAGCGGATGGGCGAGCATGAAGGGGCGAAACACCGGGAGGTCGCGCACGGCCGGTTGCCCGCTGCGGCCCTCGGCCCAGTCGAACAGCTCGGTGAACGGCGGCTTGAGACCGTGCCACACTTCTTCGACCGCATCAAGCTCGAGCCCGAACGCTTGCGCGAGCGCCTGCTTGGCGAGCCGCGCATTGATCCCGACGCGAAGCTCGCCGAGCGCCAGCTTCAGCAGCGCGAACCGGCCCGACGCGTCGAGATGGTCGAGCATGTCCGACAGGATTCGCGGCGCATCGAGCTTCGACGCCGAGCGCAGCCGTTCGATCGCGTCGGTGATGCTGATCGTCGCATCGTCGACCTCCGGCGGCTGGTCGAGCCGCTTGGGCCACAGCAGCGACACCGTCTCGGCGGTGTCGCCGACATAGTCGCGGCTCATGTAGAACAGCACCGGGTCGATCCGCTCCTCGACCAGCCCGCGGATCGCAGACGGCTTGACGTGGGGCAAGTCGAGCGTCCCGGTCAGCGCCGCGAGGCCATAGCCGCGGTCCGGGTCCGGCGTTTCCCGGAGATAAGCGCCGATCAGCCGCAGCTTGGTGTTGCGTGAGCGCGTGTAGACGAGATCGTCGAGAAGCTGCGAGAAGGCGCGCATGGGTTACCAGTCCCGCCGTAAACGCTCAGCCGTCAAACGTGCTGCCGTAGCCATCTTGCTGCTCGGAATCATCACGCTCGCCGGGATGTGCCATGTCGCGACTTCGGCTCCCGTCGTTCGGTCCACCGCAGTGAACGTCGAAGCTCTGGCCGCGCCTGTCCGGCTGATCCTTCTCTCCGACATCCATGTTGCGGGACCGGACATGCCGCCGAGCCGACTGAAGCGGATCGTCGCGCAAATCAATGCGCTGCGGCCCGACGTCATCGTCATTGCCGGGGACTTCATTAGCGACAAGCGGATTGCGACGCGCCGCTATTCCGCCGAGGAAGCGATCGCGCCGCTCACCGGCCTCCGGGCGCGGCTTGGCATCGTTGCAGTGCTCGGCAACCACGACCATTGGCGCGATGCCGCCGCGATCAGCGTGCAGCTGAAACGCGCCCGCATCCATATTCTCGAGAACGATGCCGCTCGAATTGGCCCACTGACCATCGGCGGTGTGGACGACCCCTTCACGCACCATGACGATCTGGCTCGGACAATACAGCGCATGCGATCATTGCCGCCGTCTCGAATCCTCGTGAGCCACAGTCCGGATATTTTTCCAAAGGTTCCGGCCGACGTGGCGCTCACGCTAGCCGGTCACACGCATTGCGGGCAAATCCGGCTTCCGTTGATGGGCGCGCTGTCGACCATGTCCGCTTATGGCGAACGCTACGCGTGCGGGCGGCTCGACGAGAAGGGCCGGACACTGATCACGTCTGCAGGCCTCGGAACGAGCCTGATTCCGCTGAGGCTTGGCGCAGCACCCGATGTATGGCTGGTCAATCTCCAGCCGCAGGCGGCCGGCGAACGGCTTTAGTGAAGGCGGACGGCGAGGGCGGCGAGCAGTGCCGTGCAGTCATGCTCGGAATGGCAGTCGAACGCCTCGTCGACATGCTCGAGGCACGATTGCATCGACACGCGGTGGCCGGGTAGGAGCGCGAGCTGGGCGGTGCGGCGCGCGAGGCTCTCCAGCGCGCCAAGGCCATGGTCCGCCGCGAGCTGGCGGATCGCGTCCATCTTGACGTGAAGCGCGAGCGGCGACAGGCGCGGGCCGGCGTTGCGGATCTCGGCGACGCGCAAGCCGACTTGGGTCCTTACATGGGTCAGCGGATCGGTCGCCATCGCCTGCCTCCTCGATTGGACGCAGGTTCAATCAAGATAGTTAAGCCCCTGTTACGATCGTCCGTCGGTTGACAGAATCGGTCGGCTGCGGCATTTGCGCCACGACTTGGGGCGGCGTCTGGCCGCCTTTATCTTTTGCATTCGGGACATTCGCGATGGCCAAGCCGGCAACGGTCAAGATCAAGCTCGTCAGCACCGCGGACACGGGCTTCTTTTACGTGACCAAGAAGAATCCGCGCACTCAGACCGAGAAGCTGAGCTTCAAGAAGTACGACCCGAAGGCGCGCAAGCACGTCGAGTTCAAAGAAGCCAAGATCAAGTGACGAACTGAGCCCTCGCTCAGATCGTCATCCCGGACTTGATCCGGAATCCACCTTTTTTTCAGACCGTGTTCTCCCGCCTATGCGCGAGTGACGCCTAGCCTTCCTCGCCGCCCGCTTCGGTGGGCCCCGGCCCGTCGGCGACATCGTTGGCAGCGTCCTGGACCTCATCGCCCTCGGCTGCATCGGCGTGGAGCAACTGGTCCACGGTCTCGGCGAAGCGCATCACCGAAATCGGCTTCGAGACATAGGCCTGCGCCCCCGCCGCGCGAATCCGTTCCTCGTCGCCCCGGGCGGCGTAAGCGGTCACCGCCATGATCGGCACGTCCGACAGTTCCTTGTCGGCGCGCATCAGCCGGATCAGGTCGAGGCCGGTGACGTGCGGCAGCTGGATGTCGGTGATCACCAGGTCGGGCGCGAATTCGTGCGCGGCGTCGATCGCCTGGCGGCTGTCGGTCACCGCCTGCGGCTCGTGACCGTGCGCCGCAAGCAGATCGCAGAACAATTTCACGTTGAGCGCATTGTCCTCGACGATCAGGATTTTCGCCAATCCGCTTCCCTCACTCCAAGCCGACTTCTAGTGCCTAGGGCATGACGCCCGAGACGCCAACCGACGCCCATGCGCTCGCCCTAACAGCATTAGCGGCCACTCTCAGCGACGAACGGCGCGCGCGGCGGTTCCTCGACCTGACCGGAATCGGGACGGACGAGCTTCGCCGGACGGCGGATGACCCGCGCCTGCTGTCGGCGGTGCTCGTGTTCCTCGAGGCGCACGAGCCCGATCTTGTCGGGGTGTCCGAGCAGCTCGGAGTGAAGCCCGAGGTTCTGGTCGAAGCGCGCCGGACCCTCGAATCGAGCAGGGACCAGCAATGAGTAAAACGATCCTGATCACCGGCGCGACCGCGGGATTCGGCGAGGCCGCGGCCCGCAAGTTCGTCAGCGGCGGGTGGCGGGCGATCGGTACGGGCCGGCGCGGCGATCGGCTGCGCACGCTGCAGGACGAGCTCGGCGATGCGTTTCTTCCGCTGGAGCTCGACATGCGCGACACCGGCGCGATCGCCAACCTCGCCCGGCTCGATCCGCCGTGGGGCGAGATCGACCTGCTGCTCAATAACGCCGGTCTCGCGCCGCCGACCGATTCGCTACCCGACACCGACTGGGAGCGGATAGAGCAGGTCGTGGACACCAACATCACCGGGCTGGTCGCCCTGACCCGCGCGCTGCTGCCCAAGCTGATCGAGCGCAAGGGCCAGATCATCAACCTGTCGTCGGTCGCGGCGAGCTATCCGTACAAAGGCGGCGCGGTCTACGCCGGGACCAAGGCGTTCGTCCGCCAATTCTCGCTCGACCTTCGCTGCGACCTCGCCGGCACCGGCGTCCGGGTAACGTCGGTCGAGCCCGGCATGGCCGAGACCGAGTTCACCATCGTCCGGACCGGCGGCGACAAGGATGCGTCGGACAAGCTCTACGCCGGCATGAACCCGATGACCGCGGACGACCTCGCCGACCTGTTCTGGTGGCTCGCCACCCTGCCGCCGCACCTCAACATCAACGCCATTGAGCTGATGCCGGTCACCCAGAGCTGGGCGGGGTTCACAATTTCGCGCGACGAATGAGGCGCCCAATGCCGTTCGGGCTCAGGGCGAACGGTTGCGGGGTTGACCATTCGGCGGTCCCAGTGCTTGGGGGCGGCGCATGAGCATCGACCAGCGCCTCGCCGAACTCGGTATCGCCTTGCCCCAGCCCGCGGCTCCCGTCGCGGCCTACGTCCCGGCGGTCGAGCAGGGCGGACTCCTTCACATCTCGGGCCAGATCAGCTTCGCGGAGGACGGCAGCCTGATCAAAGGCCGGCTCGGCGAGGATATGGATCTCGATGGGGGGATCGCCGCGGCGCGCCGCTGCGGGATCATGCTGCTCGCGCAGATCAAGGCCGCGCTCGGCTCGCTCGACCGGGTCGAACGGATCGTCAAGCTCGGTGTATTCGTGAACTCGGCGCCGGCTTTCACCGACCAGCCCAAGGTCGCCAACGGCGCGTCCGAGTTGATGCAGGAAGTGCTGGGCGAAAGCGGCCGGCACGCGCGCAGCGCGGTTGGGGTCGCGGTCCTCCCGCTCGGAGTCGCCGTCGAAGTGGATGCGATCGTCGCGGTCAAAGCCTGACCCTCTCGATCCCGGATCGGCGGGCTTCGTTCATCGCGGGCTTCATGACCGTTCGGAGTTTCCGGAAAACAGCCTGATCGCGTTCGCGGCCGCGCTCGAGATCGGAGCGGGCATCGAATGCGACCTGCGGCTGACCAAAGACAACCGGATTGTCGTGTTTCATGACGCCGACGCTTGGCGGCTGTGCGCGAGCCCGATGACGATCCGCGAATCGACCTTCGGCGAGCTTGGCAGCCTGAGCGTCGGCGGCCATCCCATTCCGACGTTGGAGAGCCTGCTGACCCTGACCGCGGGCCGGGTGCCGCTGCTGCTGGAGGTCAAGGTCACTGACGATATCTGGCGGTGGGTGCCCGCCCTTCGCGCCGCGCTCAACGGGTACGCCGGCGCTTTCGGGGTGATGAGCTTCGACCCGCGCATTCCGCGCCTGCTCAAGACCAATCTGCCGCACGTCCGGCGCGGCCTGGTCATCCGCGATGCGCTGCCGTGGTGGCGGAGGCAAATCGCGCTTTGGCTGGCCGATGCCGACTTCGCCGCGGTCGACCGGGCGGCGCTCGGCAAACCGTGGGTCCACCGCCTGCGGCAGCGGATACCGGTATACAGCTGGACCATCAGGACCATGGAGCAGCGCAGGCAAGCCGAGGTTCAGGCCGACGCGCTCATCTGGGAAGGCGATGGCCGACCGGGAATCTGAATTCGTCGCCAAGATTGTCTCGGGCGTGTCGGGCCTCAACGCTCACGCCTGGGACCGGCTCGCCGGCGGCGACCCGTTCGTCAGCTACGCCTTTCTCTCGGCGCTCGAGGATTCGGGCAGCGTCGGACCCGGCACCGGTTGGACCCCGGCGCCGATCCTGATCGAGGACGACGCCTCGCATCTGCTCGCCGCCGCACCGGCCTATCTGAAGACCCACAGCCAGGGCGAATATGTGTTCGACCACGGCTGGGCCGACGCGTGGGAGCGCGCGGGCGGCGAATATTATCCCAAGCTGCAGGTCGCGGTGCCGTTCACGCCGGTGCCCGGGCCGCGGCTGCTCGGCAGCCGGCCGCAGCAGTTGCTCGCGGCGATCGAGGCGGTGACCGTCCAGAACGCCATGTCGTCGGCGCACATCACGTTCCTGGGGGGCGAGGATGCTGCGGAATGCGATGCGCGCAGCTGGCTGATCCGGCACGGCATTCAATATCATTGGTTCAACCGCGGCTATCGAGGCTTCGACGACTTCCTCGCGGCGCTCTCAAGCCGCAAGCGAAAGGCCCTGCGCAAGGAGCGCGCCGCAGCGCGGAGCGGCATCGAATTTCGCGCACTTCGCGGGTCGGAGATCGGGGCCGCTGAATGGGATGCGATGTGGGT
>JBJMUB010000104.1:0-2693 GCA_045811385.1 Sphingomicrobium sp.
ACGTCCGACGGGCTCGCCCCGATCAGATAGCCGGCATCGTCGGACGAGAACCCCTCGAGCGACGTGAGCAGCAGCGCCTGCCGCGACAGCGGCGTGATGCGCGACAAGCGGGCTTGCGCAATTCCCTCGGCGCCTGCGGGCGACCGCGACGGCTCCTCGCCCTCCTCGATGTTGGCAGTAGACCAGATCGCGTGGAACGTTTTGTACAGGCCGAGCCGCGGATCGACGTCGCGCGGGAATTCATCGGGCTTGGCGACGATCGCCTCGAGCGTTGCTCGAACGAACGCATCGCCATGCGCCTGGCTGCCGGTCAGTGCGCGCGCGTAGCGGCGCAGGAAGGGCAGATGCGGAGCGAGTTCCTGGCCCAGCGACATATGTGAAGGCTCTCCTAAAAACCGAATTCGCGGCCGTCTTTGGCCGTGCCTCCGGCTTGTTGCAACCCTGGAAGGATCGTCCCCAGCTTCGTCAGCCTCCCCAGAGAAGTGTCGCAGGTTGGAACCAAGAACAGAGCATTTGGTTTCCACTTCGCGGAGGCGGGCACCAGCCAGCCCATATCCGCATATTTTGGCGTTCCGTTTCGGTACGTCACCGGTGGACCCGTTGCGCGGGCAGTCGAGGTTTGTATGAGGCGCGATGACCCGCGCGAGGGGGGCTAGAGGTTGAGTGCTAAGGCTCGAGGCCAGTCGGAGGGAAGGCAAGCCGGCCGCCCTGCGAAGCCTGCAGATCGTGACAAGAAGGGACGCAAGCCGCGATCGGGGGACCTCGGCCGCGCGCTTCGCTCGGTCTATGACGACACGCTTCGCGAGAACGTCCCCGACGAATTCCTCAGTCTTCTCGGAAAACTCAGCTGATTTGATGGTTGGCGGGGGATGGTGAAAGCCGCCGCCCGCTGGTTCGCGACCTTGCCGACGGCGGCAAAGCTGCTGCTCATCCTGACCGCGCTGCTGCTGCCGATCGGTATCGCGCTCAGCCTCATTGCATCCTCGGGAATCCACGACGCCGACGACGTGCTTCGGCAACGAAGTGCGAACGAAGCGCGCTCGGCGGCGCGAGCGATCGAAGGCCTCATCGCGCGCAACGCGCTCGCCCTGCGAGTGGCCGCGGCCGGGGCTCTTTCGGACGGACGCGGCGACCCGTGCGGCGAAACCCTGAAAGCTTTGGCGACCGCGCCGGCGATCTCGCGCAGCTTCAGCCTGCGCGACTCGGGCGGGAAGATCCTGTGCACCGCTGGCGGGTTCGAACCGCGCAACGAGGCGGCGCTGGTGGGACCCGGCGACATCAATGTGTGGATCGATCCCGCTGCTCCCCAGATCGATCTCCGAGTCGGAGTTATCGGAGGCATGGCCACGGCCAGCGTCACCGCAAACGAGCTCCGCCAGGCTACGGCCGAAGCGACCAACGGAGTCAGCTCGCTCGAGCTGCTCGATGGCGAGCATCGATTGGGCATTCTCGACGAGCGTCCGGACTCGATGCTCGATTATTCCACTATCCCGATCGCCAACGGCGCCGTGACCGCGCGCATCGGCTTCCCGGTCACGCGGATCACGACGACCGACCGCCTGCTGCTGCTGCTGCCGGTGCTGATGTGGGTCTTGGCCGCGCTCGTCACTTGGTTGCTCGTCACCCGCTTGCTGATCCGGCCGCTGAAGCGGCTCGAGCGCGCCGTCGTGCGCTATCAGCCCGGCGAGGGTGAGCTGGACCTGCCGCGAAGAGTCGGTCCGTCGACCGAGATTCAGGAGCTTCGCGACGCGTTCGGCCGGACGGTCGCTCAAGTCGAGGCGTCGGAACGCGAGATGACCGGCGCCCTCGCCGGCCAGCGCAAGCTGGTGCGCGAGGTTCATCATCGGGTGAAGAACAATCTCCAAGTCGTCGCGTCACTGCTCAACATCCATGGGCGGAGCGCCGGGACGCCCGATGCGCGCGCCGCCTATGGCGCGATCGGCCGCCGGGTCGGAGCGCTGGCGATCGTCCACCGCAACCATTTCGCCGAGATGGAGGAGAATCGCGGAATCGCGCTTCGCCCGCTGCTCTCCGAGCTGGCGGCCGAGCTTCGCGCCGGGGCCCCGGAGCCGGCGCGCAAGCTCGCCATCGAGCTCGAGCTCGAAACCGTCAACACAACCCAGGACGTGGCGGTTGCGGTCGCCTTTCTGATCACCGAGATCGTCGAATATGCGATGCTCAACCGGCCGCAGGACGCGGTCGAAATCTCGCTCCGCCGGACCAGCGAGCTGACGGCCCGGCTGACCCTCAGCAGCCCGGTGCTCGTGCCCGACGATTCGGAGACGCAGGAAAAAGCGCAATTCGAACGGATCGTCGCTGGCCTGGCGAAACAACTTCGCTCCACCCTGGAGCGCAAACTGGGCCGCTACAGCGTTGATTTACCTGTGTTTCCGCCGCCTTAGGCGAGCCGCCGATCGTTACGGCCGTGGCCAAAAAATAATTTAGGGGCTCGGAACTGTTCGCGAAGAAGGGGCGTTGTGCAGTTCGGATAGTGACCTTTTGCCCCCCCGCTCTCGCTATCCGCTTAAATGGGCCCGGAACCGCCAACCCTCCCCCCCCCCGGTGGCGCTTCCGGGCCCTCTCTTGTCTGGGGCTCGTCCGATACCACCGCTGATTGAGCCGCCGCGCGCCGCGCCGCGCGCCAGTGAGTGATGCGAATCGCGAGAATCGCGAATTCGTACAGGCCGTAGAGC
>JBJMUB010000105.1:0-2564 GCA_045811385.1 Sphingomicrobium sp.
CGTCTGCGGCATCGGGCCGTCAGCGGCCGACACGACCAGGATCGCGCCGTCCATCTGCGCGGCACCGGTGATCATGTTCTTCACATAGTCGGCGTGGCCCGGACAATCGACGTGGGCGTAGTGGCGCGCGTCGGTCTCATACTCGACGTGCGCCGTCGAGATGGTGATGCCGCGCTCGCGCTCTTCCGGCGCCTTGTCGATGTTGGCGAAGTCGACGGCTTCACCGCCGCCGTGCTTCGACAGAACCTTGGTGATCGCAGCCGTCAGCGAGGTCTTGCCATGGTCGACGTGACCGATGGTGCCGATGTTGCAGTGCGGCTTGTTGCGCTCAAATTTAGCCTTAGCCATTTTACGCCTCTTCTTTTCTAAGGAATTCGGGCGGCCGCCCTCATCGCGGACGCGCCCATAACTACAAAATTGCGCTTACGCTAGCTTCGCCTTCACCTCGTCGGCGACGTTCTGCGGCACTTCGTCATAATGCGAGAACTGCATCGTGTACTGGGCGCGCCCCTGCGTGAACGAACGCAGCTGGTTCACGTAGCCAAACATGTTGGCGAGCGGCACCATCGCCTCGACAACCTGCGCGTTTCCGCGGCTGTCGGTGCCCTGGATCTGGCCACGGCGGCTGTTGATGTCGCCGATGACGTCGCCGAGGTAATCCTCGGGAGTGACGACCTCGACCTTCATCACCGGCTCGAGGATCTTGATGCCGGCCTTCTGCGCGGCTTCGCGCATCGCGCCGCGGCCGGTGATCTCGAACGCAAGCGCCGAGGAGTCGACGTCGTGATACTTGCCGTCGATCAGGTGCACCGCGAAATCGACGATCGGGAAGCCGATGAGCGAGCCGGTTTCTGCGGTCTCTCTCATGCCCTTCTCGACCGACGGGATATATTCGCGCGGAATGTTGCCGCCCTTGATCTCGTCGATGAACTGGAATCCCGATCCACGCTCGCCGGGAACGACCTTCACCTTCACTTCGCCGAACTGGCCGGAGCCGCCCGACTGCTTCTTATGGGTGTAGGTAAGCTCGATCGGCTTCGCGAGATACTCGCGATAGGCGACCTGCGGCGCACCGACGTTCGCCTCGACCTTGAACTCGCGCTTCATCCGGTCGACCAGGATCTCGAGGTGGAGCTCGCCCATCCCCTTGATGATGGTCTGGCCGGATTCGTGGTCGGTCGAGACGCGGAACGAGGGATCCTCAGCTGCGAGGCGGTTGAGCGCGATGCCCATCTTTTCCTGGTCGGCCTTGGTCTTGGGCTCAACCGCAACCTCGATGACCGGATCCGGGAACTCCATGCGCTCCAGGATGATCGGCTTGTTGGGATCACAGAGCGTGTCGCCCGTCGTGGTCTCCTTGAGGCCCGCGATCGCGACGATATCGCCGGCATAGGCGGTTTCGATGTCTTCGCGGTTGTTCGCATGCATGAGCAACATGCGGCCGATCTTTTCCTTCTTGTCCTTCACCGAGTTGGTAACGGTGCCCTTCTCGAGCTTGCCCGAGTAGATGCGCGCGAAGGTGAGCGATCCGACGAACGGGTCGTTCATGATCTTGAACGCCAGCGCCGAGAACGGCGCACCGTCCGACGCCTCGCGCGCGTCGGCTTGCTCGGTGCCCGGCTTCACGCCTTCGACCGGCGGAATGTCGAGCGGGCTCGGCAGGTAATCGACGACGGCGTCGAGCAGCGGCTGCACGCCCTTGTTCTTGAAGGCCGAGCCGCACAGCACCGGCACGAACGAGAAGTTCAGCGTGCCCTTGCGGATCAGCTTCTTGAGCGTCGCGACGTCCGGCTCGTTGCCCTCGAGGTAAGCTTCCATCACCGCATCGTCCTGCTCGACGGCAGTCTCGATGAGCTCGGAGCGGGCAGCCGCGGCCTCATCGGCCATGTCGGCCGGGATGTCCTGATATTCGAACTTCGCGCCGAGGCTCTCCTCGAGCCAGATGATCGCCCGGTTCTCGACGAGGTCGACGAGGCCCTTGAAGCCTCCCTCGAGGCCGATCGGGAGATAAAGCACGAGCGGGCGCGCACCGAGGCGGTCCTTGATCATGTCGACGCACATGTTGAAGTTCGCACCCGTGCGGTCGAGCTTGTTGACGAAGCACATCCTCGGGACGTGGTACTTCTCGGCCTGGCGCCACACCGTCTCGGACTGTGGCTCGACGCCGGCAACGCCGTCGAAACAGGCGACCGCGCCGTCGAGCACGCGCAGCGAACGCTCGACCTCGATGGTGAAGTCGACGTGGCCCGGAGTGTCGATGATGTTGATGCGGTGCTCTTCGCCCTTGCCCTCGTCGGCGCGCCAGAAACAGGTCGTCGCCGCCGACGTGATGGTGATCCCGCGCTCCTGCTCCTGCTCCATCCAGTCCATGGTGGCGGTGCCCTCGTGGACCTCGCCAATCTTGTAGGACTTGCCGGTGTAATAGAGGATGCGCTCGGTCGTCGTCGTCTTGCCGGCGTCGATGTGCGCCATGATGCCGATATTGCGATAGCGGTCGAGCGGATGGCTGCGGGCCATGGTCGTAGCTTCCTTGGAATGTGGGGAGCCGGCCGATCCGGCTGCCC
>JBJMUB010000106.1:0-18030 GCA_045811385.1 Sphingomicrobium sp.
ATCAGGTGGGCACATCCGTCGAGTGGCGCGCAGCAACATATCGTTTCATGAGCGGCAAAGAGCGAAGCCGCGATCGTGACTGGCAGGCAGGCGCCAACAACGAGCATATTGACGTTAACGACGTAAGTCGCGTGATCGAGCGGGCAGGTCCCCCAGCAGTCCCATACGTGATCATGATTTCGACAGAGCGTCTGCAATGCCCCGCAACGGAGACCTGCGGCCCGATCTACCGCGGTTACGTCCGAATGTCCGAGCGCACGGCTCAATCAGGGCGCAGAGGCAGCCTCCGCCTGTATGACGGAGCGCACGACCTCTATCTGACACATCTGCCGGAAGTAGTGGCATCAATCGACGAAGTCGTGAGAATGGCTTCATCTGATGGCGCGCGCTGAAGCCCTGGGGCCATCACCCTATCCTATGACCCTTGCTCTCGCTTATGTCCGCTTTCCACCCAAAGCGGACACTAGCGCTCGCCCCAAACAAAAAGGGCGCCCGGCTAGGGGCGCCCTGATCGTTCGGCTTGGAAGCTCGCTTAAGCAGCGAGTTCCTTGGCCTTGTTGTGGATCGCGGCGGCCTTGTTCAGAATCTCGAGGATCTTGGCCAGCGCCGACTTCTCGTCGGTCTGCTCCATCGCGCCGAGCTCGCGCGCCAGGCGCGACGAGGCGGCTTCGAAAATCTGCCGCTCCGAATAGCTCTGCTCGGGCTGGTCGTCGGCCCGGAACAGGTCGCGGGTCACCTCGGCGATCGAAGTCAGGTCGCCCGAGTTGATCTTGGCCTCATATTCCTGGGCGCGGCGCGACCACATGGTCCGCTTGACCTTGGGCTTGCCCTTCAACGTCTCGAGCGCGTCCTTCATCGTCTTGTCGCTCGACAGCTTGCGCATGCCGACCGAATCCGCCTTGGCGACGGGAACGCGAAGGGTCATCTTCTCCTTCTCGAAGCGCAGCACGTAAAGGTCGAGACGGGTTCCCGCGATTTCGGTGCTTTGCAGCTCGACCACCCGGCCAACGCCATGCTTGGGGTACACCACATAATCGCCAACATCGAAGCTAAGGGCTTTGACAGCCATTCGTCACCTCATCTCTTAATGTCCACTAAGCCACGTCCTCACGCACCGTATCGCCCCCCAATAGCGACCCCCCGGTCCGATCATGACTCCTGTGTGGATGTGATCCTGTATGAAACAACCGCCGCGGACTCGCGACGGCCGATGACGATTATATAACAGAAAAATCTTCAGATTTCGAGTCCCAGTTGCTCCGGGCCCGATGGCGCTTCCGCGACCATCGAATGAAGCCCCAATCCGAGCAATCGGATGCCCTTGGGGACCGGCAGCAACTGGTCGAGCAGCGCCAGCCCGGCCTGCTCGAACGCGGCGTAATCGGGCACCGGCTGGGTGAAGCTCTTCGACCGGGTGATCAGCGTGAAATCGGCATATTTGACCTTGAGCGTCACCGTCCGCCCCTTGACCTCGGCCCGCTCGATCCGCTGCCAGGCATAGCCGGCGACCCGGCTGACCTCGCGGCGGAGGTCTTCCGCATCCGAATAGTCGACGTCGAACGTCCGCTCCGCGCTGACCGATTTGTACGGCCGGTCGGGCTTCACTTCGCGCTCGTCTATCCCCCGCGCGATTCGCCAGTACCAGCGGCCCGACGATCCGAAATGTGCTTCCAGCTGCTCGATCGGCCAGGACGCCAGGTCGGCGCCGGTCAATATGCCCAACCTTTCCATCTTGGCGGCGGTCACCGGGCCGACCCCGTGGAACCTTTTGACGGGCAGGGTCGCGACGAACGCCGCGCCCTTGTGCGGCGGGATGACGCACAGCCCGTCGGGCTTGTTCTGGTCGCTGGCCAGCTTGGCGATGAACTTGCAGTAGCTGACCCCGGCCGAGGCGGTGAGGCCGGTCTCCGCCTTGATCCGGGCGCGGATTTCCTCGGCGATCGCCCGCGCGGTGCCGAGTCCTCGGCGGTCCTCGGAAACATCGAGATAGGCTTCGTCGAGGCTCAGCGGTTCGATCAGTTCGGTATAGTCGGCGAAGATCGCGCGGATCTGGTTCGACACCGCCTTGTAGACATCGAACCGCGGCTTGACGAAGATCAGCTCGGGGCAGCGGCGCTTGGCCGTGACCGACGGCATGGCCGAGCGCACGCCATATTCGCGCGCCTCATAGCTCGCCGCCGCGACCACCCCGCGGTGCCCGCCGCCGACCGCCACCGGCTTGCCATTCAGTTCGGGGTTATCGCGCTGCTCGACCGACGCATAGAAGGCGTCCATGTCGACATGGATGATCTTGCGGGGGGCGGGGGCATCGGTCACGGCACCCTTTTTCTGTCCTACAGGCCGGTTCTTGGCTAGCCTGCCCTAAATCGTATTTCGGCGTTGGGCGAAGGCAGGATTTGGTGCTCCACTCCATGACTTTTGTGAACATAAGAGCGCCGAGCCGGACGCTTCCCTTGCGCGCTCCAATCTGCTTTAGGGCGCGCCCATGAACATTCACGAATATCAAGCCAAGGAACTGCTCGCCAAGTTCGGGGTGCCGGTCCCCGCCGGCCATGCGGCAATGAGCGTTGAGGAAGCGATCGAGGCGGCCAAGAAGCTCCCCGGCCCGTTGTGGGTGGTCAAGGCGCAGATCCACGCCGGCGGCCGCGGCAAGGGCAAGTTCAAGGAGCTCGGCCCCGACGCCAAGGGCGGCGTGCGCCTCGCCCATTCGATCGACGAAGTGCGCGAGCATGCGGCCGAGATGCTCGGCAAGACGCTGGTGACGATCCAGACCGGGCCGCACGGCAAGCAGGTCCAGCGGCTGTACGTCACCGACGGCGTCGATATCGCCAAGGAATTCTATTTGGCGCTGCTGGTCGACCGCGAAACTGGCCGGGTCGCGATCGTCGCCTCGACCGAAGGCGGCATGGAGATCGAGAAGGTCGCCCACGATACGCCCGACAAGATCACCACGTTGACCATCGATCCCGCGACCGGACTGATGCCGCATCACGGCCGGGCCGTCGCCGCGGCGCTGGGCCTGGCCGGCGACCTCGCCAAGCAGGCTAACAAGGTGCTGGCCAAGCTGTACGACGCGTTCATCGGCACCGACGCCGCGCAGATCGAGATCAACCCGCTGGCCGTCACCGACAAGGACGAGCTGCTGGTGCTCGACGCCAAGGTCGGCTTCGACAACAATGCCGAGTTCCGCCATCCCGACCTGCAGCAGCTGCGCGACCTCAGCGAAGAAGACCCGATGGAGATCGAGGCGTCCAAATACGACCTCGCCTACATCAAGCTCGACGGCAACATCGGCTGCATGGTCAACGGCGCCGGCCTCGCCATGGCGACGATGGACATCATCAAATTGAACGGTGCGTTCCCCGCCAACTTCCTCGACGTCGGCGGCGGCGCTTCGAAGGAGAAGGTGACGGCCGCATTCAAGATCATCCTCTCCGACCCGGCGGTCGAAGGCATTCTGGTCAACATTTTCGGCGGAATCATGCGCTGCGACATCATTGCCGAAGGCATCGTCGCAGCGGCGCGAGAGGTCGACCTGAAGGTCCCGCTGGTGGTCCGGCTCGAGGGCACCAACGTCCAGCAAGGCAAGGACATTCTGGCGACCAGCGGGCTTCCGATCATCGCCGCGAACGACCTCGGCGACGCCGCGAAGAAGATCGTCGCCGAAGTGAAGAGCCCGGTCGCGGCATGACCGACGGCGCGCGGCAAGGGGGATGCCGCTGCGGCGCCTTGCGCTTTCAGGTCAGAGGCGCTCCGGTCCTGACTGTCGCCTGTCACTGCACAGGATGCCAGCGGATGACCGGCGGCGCCTACTCCCTGACCACCACATGGCCGGAAGACAGCTTCGAGCTGATCAGCGGCGACCCCGTGCTCGGCGGCCTGCGGGGCGAAATTCGTCACCACCATTGCCCGAGCTGTTTCAGCTGGGTTTATACCCGCGCCGAGCAGCTCGGCCCGCTGGTCAACGTCCGCACGACGATGCTGGACGAGCCGCCGCGCGAGCCGCCGTTCATCGAAGTGTATATCAGCGAAGCCTTGCCCTACGCGCTGACCGGTGCTGCGCACAGCTTCGAACAATTCCCGCCGATGGAGCAGTTGCAACCGCTGCTCGCCAGTTTCGCCAGCCAAGGAAACACAGCATGAAGCTACTCGTCGCGGTCAAGCGGGTGATCGATTTCAACGTCAAGCCGCGGGTCAAGATGGACGGCTCGGGAGTCGACCTCGCCAACGTCAAGATGAGCATGAACCCGTTCGACGAGATCGCGGTCGAGGAAGCGATCCGCCTGAAAGAAAAAGGCGTCGCGACGGAGATCGTCGCGGTGTCGATCGGGCCGGCGAAGGCGCAGGAGACTTTGCGCACGGCGCTGGCGATGGGCGCCGACCGCGCGATCCTCGTTCAGACCGACGAGGAGGTCGAGCCGCTCGGAGTCGCCAAGCTCCTCGCCAAGATCGCCGGCGAGGAGCAGCCGCAGCTGATCATCCTCGGCAAGCAGGCGATCGATGACGACAATAATGCGACGGGTCAGATGCTTGCTGCATTGCTTGGGTGGCCACAGGGCACGTTCGCGTCCAAGGTCGAACCTGGCAGCGGCGACGTGACGGTCACCCGCGAGGTCGATGGCGGACTCGAGACGGACAAGCTCAAGCTTCCGGCCGTCGTCACCACCGACCTTCGCTTGAACGAGCCGCGCTATGCCTCGCTGCCCAACATCATGAAGGCCAAGTCGAAGCCGCTCGCGACCAAGACGCCGGACGAGCTCGGAGTCGACATTGCGCGGCGGATTGAGACGTTGAAGGTCGCCGAGCCGCCGAAGCGGCAGGCGGGCGACAAGGTCGGGTCGGTCGACGAGCTGGTCGGCAAGCTCAAAGCCTTGGGAGTTGCGCAATGAGCGTCCTGCTGTTGGTCGAACATGACGGCGCTCAGGTGCGCGACGCGACGCTTCCGGCGGTCACCGCCGCGGCGAAGCTGGGCGAGGTCCACGCGCTGGTCGCGGGAGCGAATGTCGGCGCAGTGGCCGACGCCGCGGCCAAAATCGCGGGCGTGGCGAAGGTGCTCGTGGCCGATGCGGCCCACCTAGACCACGACCTCGCAGAGAATGTCGCGGCGGTCGCCGCGAAGCTGATGGACGGTTACGATGCGTTCGTCGCGCCGGCGACGACGTTCGGCAAGAATATCGCGCCTCGGGTGGCCGCCCTGATCGACGTCATGCAGGTCAGCGACATCATTGGGATTGAAGATCCGAATACCTTCGTCCGTCCAATTTATGCCGGAAACGCCATTGCGACGGTCCGCTCCAACGACGCCAAGAAGGTAATTACCGTTCGCGGCACGGCGTTCGAGAAAGCGGCGCGCGGTGGCGGCAGCGCGGCAACGGAGCCGGTCGACACCGGCAGCGACTCCGGGAGCAGCAGCTTCGTCGGGATCGAGGCGTCGGAAAGCGAGCGGCCCGAGCTGACCAGCGCTCGCGTGATCGTGTCTGGCGGACGAGCGTTCGGCTCGTCGGACCAGTTCCACGCCCTGCTCGACCCGCTCGCCGACAAGCTCGGCGCCGCCGTCGGCGCCAGCCGCGCCGCGGTCGACGCCGGCTATGCGCCCAACGATTACCAGGTCGGCCAGACCGGCAAGATCGTCGCTCCCGAAGTCTATATCGCAATCGGCATCTCGGGCGCGATCCAGCACCTCGCGGGGATGAAGGATTCGAAGACCATCGTCGCCATCAACAAGGACGAAGAAGCGCCGATCTTCCAGGTCGCGGACATCGGCCTCGTCGGCGACCTGTTCAAGATCGTCCCGGAGCTGACCGAAAAGCTTTGACGCACCAACCCCTTGCGTCACGCCGCTCGCTTGATAGCTTCGGGCCGGGGGGTTGAGCATGCGTAAACTGATTGCATTCGTCCTCGCTGTCGCTGTTGTTTCGACAGCAAATGCGAAAACGCGAGACGTTCGCCGACTGGCGGCATCGACGCGCTCGGTGGTGGACTATGCCAAGGACAGCTGCAGCCTTGGCCGGAGCTTTGGCGACGGCGATCGGAAGGTCACGGTGTTCTTCGATCAATATGCCCCGGGCGACACTTTCACTCTGACGTTCGTCGGGAGCTCGGTCGATTCGAACGGTTTGGCGCAGGACGCCACTGTGAAATTCGGCCCGAACGAGGAGGAGGACGACGTCACGGTCGTAGGGGCCACGACGGACAATACCCCGGCAATCATCCTTCAAGGCTCGCAACGGATCGCACCGCTCACCAAGACAGAGGAGGCGGCAAGGAAGAAGGCTGCCGATGACGGTGGATTGTTTGAGCCCGCGCCCATCGGACCGCAGCGCGAAAGGGCTGCGACCTGGCTCAAGCTCGGCAAAATCCGGTCGTTCGATTTCCTGTTCGAGACCGGCCCAATGGATGCGCCCCTTGCTGCCCTCCGCGAATGCTCCTGGGACATGGTGAAATCCTGGGGTCTCGACGTGGAACAGCAGAAGCATCTTTCACGGAAGGCCTATCCCACTGAGCCCTCGTACAGGTGGTTCAGCGATGCCGATTATCCGGCCGCGATGATCAGAGGAGGGTATCAAGGGATCGTCAATTTTCGAATTTTGGTGGACGAAACCGGCAAGCCGACGTCGTGCCAAATCCAGGTCTCGACGCGGCCGAAGGAGTTCGATGACGTGGTATGCAGGGTAGCGATGAAACGGGCGCGCTTCCATTCTCCGCTCGATTCCGAAGGCAAGCCCGTCCGCTCATATTGGCGCAAACCGTCAACTTCAGGCTGGAACCCTAAGGACGAAAAAGGCCCGCCGCGGGAGAGCGTGCGGCGGGCCAGCTGGGGACTAGTCGTGCCGCGGCAGGTAACGGACCTGCGAGGTCGACGATCGCGGACCGATCGCGGCGCCGCCACGCTCGTTGCGCTCGCGGTCCGCGGCGGAGCTGTGGTTGCCGGGCGCGGCGGCCGAGCTGGCGCCGGCCGGCTGGCCGCCGATCTGACCGGTGCCCGTCGAACCGCCGGTTGAACCGCCGCCGCCGCTCGAGCCGTGGGACTTTGCCGTCACCGCGGCCATCACCGCGGTCGCCGCGGCACCGGTCAGCGGGGTGCCGTCGGGCAGGCAGGGTACGCCGTTGATCAGCCGGAATCCGCCCGGCAGGCGGTGCTTGCCAGCGCCGGCCCCGTTCAAAGCCGCGACATTGATCGCGGATCGGCCGGAAGTTCCGCTGCGGTTGAGCAGCGACACATTGACGACCCGTCCGGCGGTGCCGCCGCTGCCGTTGAGCGCGGCGACATTCACCGCCGATCTCCCGCGGGTGGCGCTGCGGTTGAGCAGCGAGACATTCGCAAGCTTGCCGCTCGCCCCGCCGCTGCGATTGACCGCCGAAACGTTCACCAGGGCTCGATTGCGGGCACCGGCGCCGTTCAAAATGGAGACGTTCGCGACGCGGGCGACGGAGGTCGCCCGATGACCGAAGCCCACCCGTCCAGCGAGCCGGGTACTGACATTTGCGCTCACCGTGCCGGCGAGGCCGATGCCGTGTCCGTGGCTGGTTCGGACGTTCAGCGAGCTCGCGGTTCGGGCCGACCCGGACACCGTTCCGGCGAGGCCGATCGCCTGCCCGTTGCCGTGACCGCCATGCGATCTGCCGACCGAGCCAAGTCCGATCACGCTGCCGGCGAGGCTGCTCGCGTGCCCCGCCGAAGCGCCGCGACCAAGCAATCCGCGAGCCGCACTGCACAGACATCCGGCTAGACCGTTGCCCCGCGATTCGTTGGCGGTCGCCGGCCTGGTCGACTGGGATGCCGACGTCCGATCGGCGGCTGTCGTGATGCCGGTGAGCAATCCGCCCGGCCCGCCGGCGACTGCGGGCGCCGCGGAGACGAGGACTGCGGACCCGGTGATCAGGATGAGCTTACGCATGGGGTTTCCTCCTTTGACCGGGAGACGAGGAAGAGCCCGTCCCCCTTGCCTCAAGAACGACAGGAGGACGGGCTTTCATCCCGAACGCCGCTGGTCAGCGGCGGCGCAGCACTTTCGGATCGATGCGGCACTGGACGCAGACGATTCCGTGTCCGACCCGGCCGGTGCCCGGGCGGGCTTCCAGTGCGAGCCGTTGATAGGAACCGGTCACGGCGAGGCGGGCCGCGGCCAGCGGAGCCGCGAAACTCGTCCCGCGGACCAGCGCGAAACCCTCGCCCGGCGCGGCGGCGACCATGTCGGCGCCCGGCGCGGCGAAGTCGAGATGGGCGGAGCGGCCCGCTTCGGGGAGCGCCCGGCCGACCGCGTCGACGCCGGTGACCGCAATGACCCCGGGGTAGGAGGCCGGATATTGCGGCGGTGCGGCCGGGCCGTCGTTGCCGACCGCGGCGACGATCTGGATTCCGCGCGCTCGAAGCGCGGCGATCGCGCCCGCCAGCGCGCCATTGTTCGGGCCGACCAGGCTGATGTTGATCACGGCCGGATTCTTGGACGCCGCCCAGTTGAGCGCGCGGAGGATGCTGGTGGCGGATCCGGCGGCCGGGTTGCCGCCATAGACGTCGCCGACATAAAGCTGGGCGCCGCGCACGGCGCCGCGGAACGGTCCTTGATCGCCGACCAGCAGCGAGCCGACGGCGGTGCCGTGAGCGGTCGGCTGGGGCTCGCCTGCGAAGCCGCGCTGCTCGATGCTCGCCCGGGCCAGCGACGCGTGTGCTGCAATCCCTCCGTCGATCATCGCGATGCGCGTCGCGGTGCGGATTGCCGGTGCCGCAGCGAGCCGGGCGCCGGCGACCGGCAGCAGCGCGCCGCCCGACGGTTCGTAGATATGATTATAGTCGATCGGCAGTGCCGGCGCCGCACGCCGGATCGCGACCAGTGCCTGGCGGACGTTCATCTTCCTCGGGATGGCGAGGGTCACGAGACGGAGCCCGAGCGCGGCGTCGTGCTCGTCGCCGATGATCCGGAAACCGGCCCGCACCGCGAGGCTCAGCGATATCGGGTCGGGGTTGGTCGAGATCAGTTCGGACTTGCGGACCGGCTGCCCGGCCGGATCGAGCGCGAGGGTGTTGCGATTGGCGTTCACCAACGCCTCCAACCGGGCCAGGCGATAGTTGGCGATCGCCTGCGGCGGCGCCGAGGATATCTCCGGCGGGACCGCCAGCTGGTTGAGCTGTGACGTTACGAACCCGGCCGCGTCCCCCCGGCCGACCACGCCGCTCAGCGCACCCGGCGACGATCCGAGTACGCTCCCTGGCGCTCCGAGCAGGCCGCCGGACGTGCTTCGGAGCCCGCCGAAGGTTCCGCTGAGCAGGCCGCCGGCGGGAGCGCCGCCGTCGCGGCCGCCGCTCGACAATCCGCCAACCGCGCCGCCGACCGTATTGTTGACCGTGCCCGTGACCTGTCCGACGACGCCGCCGACGAGCTGTGCCGAAATAGGACTCGACAGGATCGAGACTGCGGCCGCGAAAATCATCAAACGGGAAAAGCGCGTCATGGCCCGCTCTCTCAATTGCTTTGCCTGAGGATGAAACGCATGACTCGGTTCGTTTCATCCCACATGAGGACGAATGCGCTCCACGCTTGTGTTCGACAAGGACCTGGTCGCTCTGCTGCCGCGGCTTCGCCGGTTCGCGCATGCGCTCTCGCGAAGCCCTGCCGACGCCGACGACCTCACCCAGGCGACGGTCGAACGTGCGCTTCGCTCGAGGGATCAATGGCAGGCCGGAACCCGGCTCGACAGCTGGCTCTACAAGATCATGCGCAACCTGTGGATCGACACCGTCCGCGCCCGCGGCCGGAGGGAGAAGATCGAGGCGCCCGAAGTCGAGGCGGAACGGCTTGGCGAGGACCCGCGCGATTCGATCGAGGCGTCGGTCGACCTGGCGCGGATGATGGCGGCCATGGAACGTTTGCCCGACGAACAGCGCGAGGTGGTGGCGCTGATTCTGATCGAGGGTTTCGGGTATCGCGAAGCCGCCGAAATGCTCGGTCTTCCGATCGGGACGGTGTCCAGCCGGCTGGTTCGCGGCCGCACCGCGCTGCTCGCGCTGGTGGGGGTATGAGATGGTGAGCGACGAGACATTTTTCGCGTGGCTCGACGGCGAGCTCGATGGCGAAAACGCCGCTCGCGTCGCTGCCGAAGTGGAGGCCGATCCCGGCCTCAGCCAACGCGCCCAGCGCCACCGTGCGATGCAGGCGCGCGTGAAGGGTGCGTTCGACGGGCTGCTGACGGCACCGGTCCCGAGCTCGCTGGAGGATGCGGTGCGGGGGAGGTCGAACGTCGTCGATCTCAACGATGCGAGGCGATCCGTTGCGCCGCGCCCGCGGCTGCCGCAGTGGGCCGCGATCGCTGCCACCCTCGCCGTCGGCGTTGTTGCGGGGACGATGGTTCCGCGGCAAGCCGATACGCCGGTCGCGCTTCGCGACGGCAACATCTACGCCGCGGCCGCGCTCGATGATGCGCTCGACGCGGAGCTCGCGAGTGCGCCGTCGGGGAATGTCCGGATCGGGCTGACGTTCCGCGACCCGTCGGGCGCTATTTGCCGCACGTTCGTCGAGCCGGCCGCCAGCGGGCTCGCGTGCCGAAGCGGCGACAAATGGCAGGTGCGCGGGCTGTTCGCCGCGCCGGAAGGTCAGTCGGGCGGCTATCGGATGGCGGCGGGTATCGACCCGAACCTCGCGGCACTGGTCGGTTCGACGATGGCGAGCGAGCCGTTCGACGCAGCTCAGGAGCGAGCCGCGCGCGACAAGTCCTGGCGATAGGCTCGCGTTCGGTTGGGATGGTGCCCAGGGGCGGGATCGAACCACCGACACCGTGATTTTCAGTCACGTGCTCTACCAACTGAGCTACCTGGGCATCCGCCTGTGAGCCGTCCGGCCCGCGAGCGAGCGCGCTCCCTATCCGTCGCCCTCGTCGCTGTCCACCCTTTCGGGGTCCGCCGCGGGTCCCGGAATGCGGTAGCCGTCGCCGAGCCATTTCAAGAGGTCGCGGTCGCGGCAGCCGCGGCTGCAGAACGGCGCGTGCTCGGGCGATTCCGGCTTGCCGCACAGCGGGCACAGCTTGGCTTCAGGCGTTCTCGGCATACCCGCCCGACATGGGAAGGCCGGGATCGGCCCGCAAGCCGACGGCGCCGCCGACCTGTCGCGACAAGGCTTCGAGCCACTCGCTGCGGTCGTCCAGCTGAGCGATGATGGCCGGGTGCGCAACCAGGCGTTTGGCACCGGCGGGCTCAAGCGCCGCCCGGCGCAGCAGATGCCTCGCTTCGAACGCGGCGCGGTCTTGGGCCAGTTCGACCAGGGACGCTCGGTGTCGCGGTCGAACGATCTGGACGAAACCGAAGCCGTTGACTGCGGTGCGCTCGAACGGTTGCGGCAAAACGGCGTCGATCGCGGCGGCGGCATGTTGGCGCGCCGCCTTCCCGCTTGCAGTCGGCAGGTCGATGCCGATCGAGCCGCCGAGATCGAGCCGCCGAATCGCCTTTGCCGCCTCCGCCGCGCCGAGCTGGGCAAGCTCGTTCGGCGCGAGACGGCCGTCGACGTCGATCAGCGTCATCGCCGGTGTCGGCGAGATCCGGAGCTCGCCGCCAGCGAAGCTGACGAGGCCGCTGCGCGCCTGCTCAACCACATCGTCCCATCCGGCCGAACTCAGCTCGTCCCGCCCGGCTGCCCGCGACGCAAGCGGCTGGGCATCGCGCACCGCGTCATCAGTGGTCCGCGCCAGCGGTCGCTTCCACGGTTCCGCTCCGGGAATCGCTTCGCGCGTGATGGCGAGGTTGAGCAACGCGCCTTCGGTCGTCCCGGAAGCTCCGCGAGGAAGCAGATATTCGGTGCCATTCTCGTCACGTGCAACTGCGTTGCGGGCCGCTGCGGTTACCAGCCGCGCGATGATCACGGTGCCTGCGCGCCGCAGCCCATCGAGCTCGATGCGGGTTTCGACGATGTCTCCGTCCTCGACCAGCGCATGCCGAGTCTCCCCGATGCCGCGCTCGGTCAGCCACTCAGGCAAGTGGATAGCCCGCCGACTTCAGCAGGACCCGGGTTTCCGCGAGCGGCAGCCCGACCACGTTCGAATAGCTTCCGGCGATGTGGCGGACATAGACTTCGCCATAGCCCTGGAGCGCGTAGCCGCCGGCCTTGCCGCGCCATTCGCCGTGCGCCGCATAATGGTCGATTTCTTCGGCGCTGAGGCGTTTCATCGCGATCATCGTCTCGACCAGCCGCTCGCGCAGTCGGCCGCCGGGAAGCGCCAGCGCGACCCCGGTGAGGACGCGATGGCGACGGCCCGACAGCAGCGCCATGCAGCCGCGAAGCGTGGCCTCGTCTTCGACCTTGGGAAGGATACGCCGGCCAACCGCGACCACGGTGTCGGCGGCGAGCACCAGCGCGTCGGGTTCCTTTGCCGCGACCGCCTCCGCCTTCTCGCGGGCGAGGCGAATGGCATGCTGGCGCGGCAGTTCGCCCTTGGGGACGGTCTCGTCGACGTCGGCCGGGACGACGGCGTCCGGAGTGACTCCGATGCGGGCGAGCAGGTCGAGACGGCGCGGGCTCGCCGAGGCGAGGATCAGCCGCACGGGAACGTCCTAGCCGGTATAGCCGGGCGGGCCACTCCGGCCGGGCATGAAGCGGTAGGTGATGCGGCCCTTGGTCAGGTCGTAGGGGGTAAGCTCGACCAGCACTTCGTCGCCGGTCAGGACCCGGATCCGGTTTTTGCGCATCTTGCCCGCGGTATGGCCGAGGATTTCATGGCCGTTCTCGAGCCGGACGCGGAACATCGCATTGGGCAGTAGCTCCACTACCTGTCCGCGCATCTCGAGCAATTCTTCCTTGGCCAAGCAAATCCTCTTTCAGTTCGGGCAAAAAGTCGCGGAGCCTTAGCGGCGCAATGGCGAAAAGGGAAGGCGAAGGCTCAAACCGTGAGGATCGTCGATCCGGTCGTCTTGCGCGCCTCGAGGTCGCGGTGGGCCTGGGCCGCATCTTCGAGCGGGTAGCGCTGCTTGACCTCGACCTTGACCTGGCCGCTTTCGACCACCGCGAACAGGTCGTTGGCTGCCGTCTCAAGCTCGTCGCGGCTCGCGATGTAGCTGAACAGGGTCGGACGCGTGAGGAACAGGGATCCCTTTTGCGCGAGGACTGCCGGCGGGAAGGAATCGACCGGCCCCGAGGCGTTCCCGAAGCTGACCATCAGCCCGCGCGGGCGCAGGCAATCGAGCGATTTTGGGAACGTGTCCTTGCCGATGGAGTCGTAGACGACCGGCAGCTTTGCGCCGTTGGTGATGCGCTCGACCTCGGCGACGAAATCGTGGCGGGTGTAGACGATCGGATGGTCGCAGCCATGCACCCGTGCGAGTTCGGCTTTCTCATCTGAGCCGACGGTGCCGATCACCGTCGCGCCGAGCGCTTTCGCCCACTGGCAGACGATCAGGCCGACGCCTCCAGCAGCGGCATGGATCAGAATGGTCTCGCCGGGCTCGACGCGGTGCACCGAGCGCAGCAGCATGTGCGCGGTCATGCCCTTGAGCATCATCGCCGCCGCTTGCTCGGTCGCGATCGAATCCGGCAGCTTCACCAGGCGGTCGGCGGCGATCAGCCGCTCCTCCGCGTAGCCGCCGATCGGTCCGGCATAAGCGACGCGGTCACCGGCCTTCAGCTCGCTTACGCCGGTCCCGATGGATTCGACGACGCCGGCGCCCTCGACGCCGGGCGTGAACGGCAGGCTCTGCGGGTAAAGGCCCGTCCGGTGATAAACGTCGATGTAGTTGAGGCCAGCGGCGTCCTGCCGGATGCGGACCTCGCCCGGGCCTGGATCGCCGACCTCGACGCTTTCCCACTTGAGGACGTCGGGTCCGCCCACTTCATGGATTCGGATCGCTTTGGCCATGGACGCGAAATGGGCGGCTAACAAAGCTTAAGCAAGCCGCGCTATGCGGCCTTGATGGACCTCTCCGAATTCTCGACCGAGCCGGCTCGGATCCTGATCCATGACCCGCGCGACGGACGGGCGGCCGCGGCCATGGACCGCGATCGTCTCGCCGAGTGCAATTTCCTCGACCTGCCCGGCCATATCGAGCTGGGCGCCGAATATGCCCGTTTCCGCGAGGCGCTCGAGGCGCATGTCGAAGTCACGCCGCTCGCGTCGCTGCTGGCCGATGATGCGGAGTTTGCCGCGGAGGCCGACGCCAATCCCAATCTCATGTTCATGCGCGACAGCAGCATCACTCTGCCGTGGGCGCCGAATCTCTACATCCCGGCGCGTTTCGGACTCGCCAGCCGGCAACGCGAGCCGGCGATCGCCGGACGCGCGCTCGAGCGGCTCGGCCTCACCCGCGCGTTCGATTTCACCGACGACGAATATGTCGAAGGCGGCGACGTTCTTGCGGCAATGGACGAACGCAAACGGATCCTGCTCATCGGCTTCGGCGTTCGGACGAGCAAGGCCGCCGCGCTTCGCCTGGCGCTCGAGCTGATCCCGGACCATCTCGACATGATCATCGGCCTGTCGCACGACCCCGACCTGCTTCACCTCGACACCGGCTTCACGGTGCTTCCGAACCGGGTGATGCTGGCCGCGGCCGGCATGTTCCACGCCGGTTTTCTGATCGACGAGCGGCGCAGCCTCAGCAGCATCGACCCGATCGCTCACGCCGAATCGATGGGCTTCACCATCGTCCGCTGCGACAAGGCCGATGCGATTGCGCACGAGCGCTGCAATTTGCTGCCGCTCGGGCGCAACCGCTATCTGGCGTTCGACATGCCGGCGCCGCTCGAGGCCGAGCTCGAGCGAAAGGCGGGCATCACCATCGAATGCGTATCGGGCCGCGAGATCGCCAAGGCGACCGGCGGAGTCCACTGCCTGACCCGACCGGTCTACCGCTGATCACTGCAGCTTGTCGTACTGGATGTCGGTCGCGACATATTCGTTCTTGAGCTTGCGCTGACCGCCGGCAAACGGACCGGTCTCGAGCGGGTGAAGCGTGAGCTTCGGCATGTTGTCGGTGGGTGCGGTGTGCTTCCAGGCGTTGAGAAAGTCGCCGTTGATCGCCGCGAGCCGCTCGAACACTTCGTCGGCGAGCGCTTCGGTATCGCTTGCAACGGCCGCGCCTTCGACCAGCTCGACCGCGATTTCCATCCGCTTGTTGGCGGCCTCGTCCTCGTACGACAGCAGGCGGAAGGTGTTGACGACCGGGGCCAGCGCTTCGACCGCGTAGATCACCTCGCGGATGCTGTCGGGGGTGACGTTGGCGCCGTAATAATCGATCGACATGTCCGACCGGCCGTAGAGGAACAGCAGCGGCAGGTCGGTATCCATCGCGTGGCCGCCGAGGAGGTCGGTCCGGCCGGCGCCGCGCAGCAATTTCCTGAGTTCGGGAAAGCGCAGCACGTGGCCGCGGTCGTGGATGTTGTACCGAATCTTGGGCGCGATGTGATAAGGCCGCGACATCGTCACGACCAGCTCGCCGAGCGCGTTGGTCTCGATGTAATAAGCCATCGGATTGTACTGGAAGATCATCGGCGTGACGCCGTAGTCGGCGCGGATCAGCGCCTCGCGGAGCTTGGCATCGTCGGTGATCGCCCGGCGCAGAGCGATGCACAGGTCGGTTTCGATCGCCATGTTCACTTCGAGGTCCGAAGCGCCGTAGCTCCCGACGACGCGCTTGAAGCGCCGCTGGAGATAGGTGCGCAGGCTTTCCGAAATGCCTTCGCCTCCGTAGCCGACGTCGACCGCATAGCGGCTCCAGTCGAGCCGCGGGTCGTCGGCGAGCGCCTTGAGGAACGGCGGATAGCCCATCACGACATAGCGGTAGCCGTCGCCGAACTCGATCATCGTGCTGACGATCTTGTCGAGATTGGGGCCCGTCGACTTCACGATCGAGCATGGCGTCAGCGACAGCGACACGTTCATCCCCGTCGCCCAGGCGCCGAGCGCGAAGGCGTTGAGGATGAACACCGGGCGATGACGGTCGACCGACTCGTGATAGCTGAGCCGCATCATCTGGCTGACGATCTGCCGCTCGACCGCGCCGCGGACCCAGCTGGTCGGCTGCCCGCTGGAACCCGAGCTCTCGTCGACCATGACTCCTGCGCGCGGCAGCTTACCGCCCTTGACCCGCTCGTGGATCGGATACGCTTTGACGTAGCTCGCCTTGTCCATCTCGGGGATCGCGCCGAGGTCCGGGAACAGGCGGGGGGTGAGATGAAGCTCGGGCACGCCGCCGCGCTGATCGATATATTCGCGATAGGCGGGCACCCGGCGATAGGCCTGGTAGAAGCTGCGCCACGCGCGCCACACGCCGACATTCCAGCGCGCATGCTCATACCCCGGCACGAGCAGCAATTTGTACAGCGCGCCCGTCGAGGCGAACAGGCGCTCGGCGGTGTCGATCGCCGCGACGACGGCGAACGCCGGCAGCCGAAGCAGCGCTTTCACTCCGCGCAGAGCGTGATGTCCTCGAGCGGAAGGCGATGGCTCAGGGGCGGCTCCTCGCTCCGCCCCAGCCTCAACAACAGCCATACCATATCCTCCCCGCCCGCTTCCTCCGGCAGATCGAGGTAACGGATCATGTTGGTGCGCGCATCCTCGCTGGTGATGACCGAGCCGTAGGGATGCCAGTAGATGCCGTGTTTGGTGAGCGTCAGCCACAACCGGATCATGCAGGTGCCGGCCGCAACCCAGTCCTGGCTGTCGCGGTACGGCCCGCGCAACCAGCCGATCGTGCCGATGCCTTTCATCGTCGCACCGTAGACCCAGCCGACGACGTTGCGCACGCCGGGCATCGTCCAGAAGCGATGCTGCGTGAAGAAGCTTCGGAACAGGGTGGGGGAGAAGGTCAGGCAGCGCGCCGACAGGCCGTCGCGCATCAGCTCTTCCTCGCGCCGGTCGTAGCGCAGCCATTTGCTGAGTTCGGTCCGAAGCGGCTCATTGTCGAGGTCGTGGAACAACGCCTGCTTGTTGAGCTCGACCACCCAGCGGATCGCTTCGCGGTCGGTGCGGGTCTCGAAACGATGACCGAGCCGCTCGGCCTCGGCCTTGAGCTCGGCGATGACTTCGGGCGGGACTGGCCTCCCGTCATAGGGCAGACGCGACGTGTGGCGAGCGAGGATCAGCTGCGGATCGAGATCCGCGATCCTGGCGATCGGTTCGCTCAGGATCATTCCCGCGAGGACCTGAGGACTCTCGATGTCGTCGTCGGCGTACATCGGGCAATGGTCCCATTCGGTCGTCAGCTCAAAGCCCTCGCCATGCGCGGCGATGCTGCAGATCTCGGCGAAGATGCCGGCGGTGAGCCAGGTGAAACGGCCGAGTGGGTCGGCCGTGGGCAGGCCGCGCCGCGGCAGGAAGACGAGCTCGGCGGTCCGCTCGTCCACGATGCGGAGACGAAACGGTTGGGTGTTGTGCGGGCTGGGGCAGCGCTGCGCATAAGGCGCGATGCGCAGCCAAGGATTACGCGACATTTCCCCTGGTTACCCCGCGGCGGTTAGCAACAGCTGAAGAATGAGCCGAAGCTCGGGCAAAAGAAAAGCCCCGCCGCGGCGAACCGTGGCGGGGCTACTCTTTTGGACTTGGATCGGCTCAGCCGGCGGCGTGACCGGCCAGCGCCGCGAGCAGCAGCAGAGCGACGATGTTGGTGATCTTGATCATCGGATTGACCGCCGGACCGGCGGTGTCCTTGTAGGGATCGCCGACCGTGTCGCCGGTCACCGCCGCCTTGTGGGCTTCGCTGCCCTTGCCGCCGTAATTGCCGTCCTCGATATATTTCTTGGCATTGTCCCAGGCGCCGCCGCCCGAGGTCATCGAGATGGCGACGAACAGGCCGCCAACGATCACTCCGAGGAGCAGCGCGCCGAGCGCCGCGAAGCCTTCGGCCTGGCCGGCGACCGCGGTAATGACGAAATAGACCAGGATCGGCGCCAGCACCGGAAGCAGCGACGGGACGATCATTTCCTTGATCGCCGCCTTGGTCACGATGTCGACGGTGCGGCCGTAATTGGGACGGCTGGTCCCTTCCATGATCCCCTTGTCGGCGGCGAATTGCGCGCGAACGTCCTCGACCACCGATCCCGCCGCCCGGCCGACCGC